>CAYLTB010000021.1:0-29014 GCA_964386675.1 uncultured Verrucomicrobiota bacterium | reverse complement strand
CAGACGCGGATGTTCAGAAAGAGGCCGTACTGCCGCCCGCGGTGGGTCTCATTCCACTGCCCCGCAATGAACTCGCAGTGATCCTTCTGTGTCCGCCCGCGCCGAATCCAGGCGACCAGCGTCAGGTGACCCGCCCGCCCGTGGATGTCCAGCGCGGGACACGCGGCGCGCGGAATGCGCAGCCACTGGCCCTCGGCCAGCGCAAGCGCGCGGCCGCCGAGCGGCGCGGCGGGATCGTCCACGACCGCCAGCGGGCCGGACATCGAACGCAACGCGTACGGCTCGCCCTGTGTCGCGGGGAAGTGCTCGCCGCCGGCGGCAAAATGCCAGAAGGCGATCAGACCGGGAACGTCCGCCGGCGTAAAGGATTCAAAAAAAGCCGGGATCGCGGATTCACCCGCCGCCGACGCCGGCTCACTCACGGTCCGCCACCTTTCCCTCCGCCGACGGACCGCCTTCCGGCAGTCCGGCCGTTACGGCGTAAGCGATGCGGCGGCCGATTTCGCGGTAATCCGCGATTTCGAAAGTTCGGTCGCCCAGTCCCTGGTAGGTGGTTTCCATCGAAAGGGCGGGGATGTGCGCGGCCAGCGCAGACCAGCGCGAGAACGTGTTATAGGTAACGCGCGGCCAGCGGCTGGCATACTCCGCGAACCGGACGAAGCGATCGCCGCCGGCCGCGAATCCGCCCAGCGCCGCGCCAAGCCGCTCCGCCCATGCCGCGCACGCCGGGGGCGGTTCTTTCCCCGGCTCGCGCGGGACGAACACGAAACAGCCCTCGCGCGCGTTCGCCGACGGCGCGTGCAGGTCGAGCACGAACCGCGGGGCGCAGCGTTGCTGCCAGGCGGCGAAATCCCGCCGATAGCACAGCGTTTCATGCCGGTAGGTGATGGGTTCAAGGCCGGGCCAGGAGCGGTTGTAATCCACCGGGTGGCGGTCCTTGCCGTAGCGACCCTCGACGACGCCGTCGAGGTCTGCGAACGGGATGGCCCAGGTCAGCGGCGCGGCCTCTCCGAGTTCCGCGATGCGCTCCAGCAGCCCGTCGAGCACCCACGAACCGGGCGTCTCGCCGCTGTGCTGGCGCGCGATCACGAAGAAGCCCGGCCGTTTCGAGCCGACCGCGCCCGGCCCATTGTCCACGCGCCACAGCGGGCGGCCGCGTTCGCTGGCGCCGATCGCCTGCAGCCGCAGCCCCCGGGCGCGCGCCAACCGCGCCGCCAGTTCCTCCGGACCGTACGGGTAGCAGAAGGCCACCTCGATCTGCGCCGCGGCGTTCGTCAGCCGCCACCGCGCGTCACAGCGGCCATCCGCGTGCGCGATCGGCTCGCCGCGCGCCAGGCGCTGCCAGGGGCCGCCGTCGCAGCGGACCACCGGCTGAATCGCGCTGCCGTCGCCGGCGCCCATCAGCGTGCCGAGGTCGCGCAACAGCAGCGCAGGCGCCGGCGCGTCGGCATCCAGCCGCCAAAGGCGGAACCGGAACCACAGCGCCTCATTGCCCCCGCGGGGGTCGGGGGTTAGGCTGACGGCCGGCGCGCCGTCCGGCCCGGTGGCAACCGCCACGCCGCAAGCGTTGGCGCCCGGATAATCCTGATCTATGTGCCAGCTCATGCTCCACCCCGCCGGATATCGGTGTTTCAGCGCCGGGGCTTCGCGCTCCGGCGACCGCCGACCCCTCGGGCGGGTCGCGCGGCAGGTCCGGCGGCGAGACCCCGGGAGAGCCGCAGCCCTCGCCGCCGCCGTCGGCGCTCGTTGTACATCGCCCTGGCAGCGGCCCGCAATCGGTATTACAGAAGTCGGGTGCGGCGCCGCATAACTCCGAGCTCCAGGGCGTAATAATAGTCGGCGGGTTCAGCCCAACGATGGCAGGGCAGCGAGTCCGTTGGCCGCCGCGAACAGCTCAACGATCTCGCCGTAGCCCAGAGCCCGATGGCGGGTCGCCGCCGCGGTTGCGAAACGCCGGCGCTCCGGTTATTCTTGCCGCCGGCGGCGCGTGAAAGGAGCACGATTATGGCGGCGAAGACGCGGGTCTATCTGGCGGGCGATTACGGCGCGGAAAGCGGGCGGGTCATGGCGGGCGCCTTCGACGGCCGCCGGCTGGCGTTGAGCGAAATCCATAGATTTCCGAACGAGCCGGTGCGACTGCCCGACGGACTCCATTGGGATGCTCTGCGGCTCTTCCACGAGCTGAAAAACGGCGCGCGCGCCGCGATCCGCGCGCACGGACGCGCCGCGGTCAGCCTCGGCGTGGACACCTGGGGCGTGGACTTCGGCCTGCTCGACCGCTCCGGCGCGCTGCTCGGCAACCCCTGGCATTACCGCGACCGCCGCACCGACGGCATGATGGAGCGCGCACTCCGCCGCGTGTCCCGCGAGGAAATCTACCGCCGCACCGGCATCCAGTTCATGCACGTCAACACGCTCTACCAGCTCTTCACGATGGCCCGCGCGCGCGACCCGCAGCTCGCCGCCGCCGACACGCTGCTGTTCATGCCGGACCTCTTCCATTACTGGCTCACCGGCCGCCGCGCGAACGAGTGGACGATCGCCTCGACCAGCCAGTGCGCCGACCCCGTCCGGAAGGCGTGGTCGCGTCCGCTGCTGGCCCGGCTCGGCCTGGACGCCCGGCTCTTCGCCGAAATCATCGAGCCGGGAACCCCGCTCGGCCCGCTGCGGCCGGAGGTCGCCGCCGAACTCGGCGCCGCCCACCTCAACGTCGTCGCGCCCGCCGGGCACGATACCGCCAGCGCCGTCATCGGCGCGCCGCTCGCGGGCGCGGGCGACGCCTACATCAGCTCCGGCACCTGGTCGCTGATGGGATTGGAGACGGCGCGCCCCGTGATTTCCGCCGAGTCGCTGGCGGCCAACTTCACGAACGAGGGCGGCGCCTTCGGAACGACGCGCCTGCTGAAAAACATCATGGGGTTGTGGATCGTCCAGGAATGCCGCCGCGCCTGGAAGGCCGCGGGGACGGACTTCGACTATGCCTCGCTCACCGCGATGGCCGCCAAGGCGCCGCCGTTCACCGCGCTGGTGGACGTGGCCGACCCCGTGTTCTTCCCGCCGGACGGGATGCCGGAGCGGATTGCGCGCCACTGCCGCGCGCTGCGCCAGAAACCGCCGGCGGACCCCGGCGCGGTCGTGCGCGCGGTGCTGGAGGGCCTAGCGCTCTCTTACCGTGAAACGCTCGGCCGCCTCGAGCGCGCCGCCGGCGTTCGGATCGAGCGCATCCGGATCATCGGCGGCGGCTCGCAAAACGAGCTGCTCAACCAGTTCACCGCCGACGCGACCGGCCGCGAGGTCGTCGCCGGCCCCGTCGAGGCGACGGCCGCGGGCAACGTATTGATGCAGATGTACGCGGACGGGCGGATCGCCTCGCTCGCCGAAGGGCGCGAGATCGTCCGCCGCTCGTTCCCGATGAAGACCTTCGAGCCGCGCGACACGGCGGCCTGGGACGCCGCCGCCGCGCGGCTGGCGGAACTGCGCGAAAACCGCCGCTGATCGGCCGAGAAGAAAACATGAGAATGACGGGGATGCATCGGGCGGCCCTGGCTGCCGGGATGGCGCTGGCGCTCGGCGCCGTCGCGCTCTCGGCGCCGGCGCCGCGGTTTGTCTGCGACGAGCCGGTCTTCCGCTTCGGCGAACGGTTCGCCGACGAACCGGCGGTGGAGCACCGGTTCCGGCTGCGCAACGCCGGCGAGGTCTCGCTGCTCGTCTCCGTCGCGGACTCCACCTGCGGCTGTATCGCGTCCGATCTGTCTTCGGAGACGATCCGCCCGGGAGAGAGCGCCGAGCTGACCGTGCGGATCAACCTGAAAGGCCGTTCCGGCCGTCAGCGGCAGACGGTCACCCTGAGCACCAACGACCCGAAACAGCCGCAGGCCACGCTGATCGTCGAAGGCGCGGTCAAGCCCGAGGCGGACGTCGAGCCGATGGGTGTCCTGCTGGGCCGCATTCCGCCGGACCGCGAGACCGTATCGGACATCCGCGTGCGCTTCCCGGAGGGCCGTCCGAACCGGGTGCTGGCCGCGACGCCGGACGCGAAGTTCCTGCGCACGGAGGTGACGGAGGTCGCGCCGCTCCGGGATTATCGGGTAAGAATCGCGACCGTCCCGCCGCTGGCCGCGCCGGCCGGCTCGCGCGGCGACCTGCGCGCGTTCATCCGGGTGGAGCTGGAGCGTCCGCTGTTCCCGGAAATCATCATCCCCTTCATTGCCTGGGCCGCGACGCCGCCCTCGGCCGAACCCGCCGCGCTGCCGCTGCCCGCCGCGTCCGCCGTGCCGTTGAGCCGCGTGATAATCGTGCGGAGCGGAACTGCGGAGAGTCTGCGCATCGAGGCCGTGGATACCCCCGTGCCGGACATCCGCGCCGAGATCAAGCCGATCGAAGGCGCCGGGTTTCGCGTCCGGCTCGACGGCATCCGACCCGAAACGCTTCCGCCGGAAGCGGCCATCGTCATCCGCGGCTGGACCGAACACGGGCCGGTGGAACTGCGCGTGCCGTTCCAGCGGCCCGCCCCGTGACGCGCAGCGCCCGGCGCCCTCCGGAAGATTCTGCCGC
Organism: uncultured Verrucomicrobiota bacterium; assembly: GCA_964386675.1. GTDB lineage: Bacteria > Verrucomicrobiota > Kiritimatiellia > PWTM01 > PWTM01 > CALGXT01. Next base: position 24,460 of record CAYLTB010000021.1, on the reverse strand, counting down.
GAAACCCGTCTTGCCCTCCACATAACGGCATACGCTACCTGTTTGCATGAAGAGAATTACAGCACTATTGCCCCCCCAAAAAAAAACTTTTTTCTGCTTGACACCGTTCATCCGGGAAAACATTATGGTGAGCGACCATTGGGGAGTTATGCAGTCGGGTCGCAAAGGATTCGTCGCAAGATCGGGAGACACACAAATGAAGAAAATCATAGTCGGTATTATGGGCCTGCTGCTGGCGGCGGGTGCGGCCAATGCGGCGAACTTCACCTACTCGGAGGTCACCACCACCACCACGCAGTGGTCCGCGGGCACGAGCTGGGACGCCACGCCGGTCAGCGCGGCGGATACGATCCTGAGGTTCACCGGCGACCTTCCGGCGGACACCTACGTTGTCAGCAACAATGACATCTCCGGCAACTTCCTGCTGAACCGGCTGAATTTCACCTACAACAGCTTGGGGAGTTCTCCGCTGCCCACAGTCACCATTTCCGGCAATCCGCTGGAGTTCACCGGCGCCAGCGCGACCTTCAACTTCAGCGCTGCTGGAACGGGCAACCTGGGCCTGACCGTCAGCAACAACCTCGTCCTCAGCAGCGATCTTACCGTCAGCACAGGGACTAGCAGTTCTGCTCCAGATCGCATTGTCCGTCTGGACGGCACGATCAGCGGCGCCGGTAATCTCACATTCAATTGGGGCGCTGGCAGCAAGGCCATTTTCGTTCTTTCGAACTCGAGCAACAGCTACGCCGGGGACACCCGCTTGACGCACAGTTCCCACGTATCTCGCACGTATCTCCTGCGTCTTGGCGCCAGCGAGGTGATTCCCGACGGCGCAGGCAAAGGAGACGTTTATTTCTCCAATGGCAGCGAAGCCAGCGGGGCGGTTCTGGAGCTCAATGGCTTCAACGAGACGGTCAATGGTTTGAGCTCGAACATGTCGCCCCACACTTCCAACGTAACGGCCATGCTTGTGCGGAACTCTACTTCTGCGGCAACCGCGGCAACCCTGACCCTCGGCGGCAACAATGCGAGCGGGACCTTCTATGGCGCCATCCAGAACGGCAATGCCAGCGCCGTGCTGAACTTGACCAAGATTGGTTCCGGCACGCAGGTGTTTGCCAACGGCGGCATCAACTACACGGGCACCACCACGATCAGTGGAGGCGTGCTGAAGATAGATTACTCGCAACGGTCCAACACGGCGACCACAAACCCTGCCAACTACTTCAGCAGCGTCTCCGACATGATCTTGGACGGCGGCACCACCTTCGCCATCCAGGGTCGCCGCGACGGCGAAGCGGTTAGCGGCGGAGTGTCGGGCACTTCCGGCCTGAGGGGCCTCACGATTGACAACGCTGTGGCGGACAAGCTCACCGTTGGTCAGAACGTGACCCTGACGGGATCAAACGGCACCTTGTCAACGTGGATCGTAACGATGGATCGCGGCGCAACGACAACAACCGTTTCCGTGAATAACCGGGTTAGCGGTTACAGTGCAACCATCTCGTCGGAAAATGCTCCCGCCACCACCAGCCAGGCCCTGAAGAGCCTGACGCTCTCCGGCGCGGCGGATTCCGTCGCGACCCTGGACTTCGGCACGAGCGGCAACGTGACGCTCACCATCAACTCCGCGCCGGTGCAGCTCAACGACGGCTCGAAGCTACGGATCGCCAACTGGAACGGGACACCGCTCACCGGCGGCGGGTCGGATCAGTTACTGTTCCTCGGCTCGCCGACGGACTTCACCAGCGTCTTCGACCAGACCGAAGTGATCTTTGACGGCCATCCGGTCGGCTATGTCACGATTCCCGGCACGGGTTTCTACGAGGTCGCGGCGATCCCGGAACCCGGCACGCTCGGCGTGGTGCTGGGCGGCCTGGCTTTGCTGGCCCTCCGTCGCCGCATTCGCGGCTGACCGTTGTTCCTGTAGCCGCGGTCGCCGCCCGCGGTCGAGCGGCGCGGGGAGCGATGCTCCCCGCGCCGCTGCGTTTTCCCGGCCCAAGGAACCGGCGCGCAAGGGACTGCGCGTCGTGACCCCTGGGCCGATCGCGACGGCGAGGAACTCGCCGCCCTACCTCCGTTCGGCCGAACCGGCCGCCGGGCGAGCGGTAGGGCGCGGACTCCGTTCCGCGCCGTACCCCTGGGCCGTTAGGCGGCGGCCAACAGAGTGGCCGCCCTACCATCGTTGCACTGATCCGGTCGCCAGACGAGTGGTAGGGCGCGCAGTCCTTGCGCGCCGGTTCCCCCACCCGTGCTTCTGCCGGCATGATTTCGCGCTTCACTTTTCCGCGCATCCTTCGTTATCAAAAAACAAACGCGCCGCACGGCGCTTCCGCGTTCCTCGCCCATCAACGGCAGGACCGGGTTGCCTTCGGCCATAAGAAGCCGCGGGGGTGGATTTGCCCGACCGCGCGATTGACAGCGCCGGCCCCTCTCGCGTATGCTTGCGGCTCGTTTTTCCGGCCCGACGCAACGGGCGAAAGGCATATAGAACGGCGCGTCCGCATGGCGCGCCCCTGTTGATCAACCCAGAGAGAGGATCCGATGAAGAACAAGAAGTACGTCTATTTCTTTGGCCGAAAAGGGACGGAAGGCAACGCCTCGCAGAAGAACCTGCTGGGCGGCAAAGGCGCGAATCTCGCCGAGATGTGCCGACTGAAGCTGCCCGTGCCCGCCGGCTTCACGGTCACAACCGAATGCTGCACCGACTACTTCGCCAACGGCGGCCGGTTCCCGAAGATTCTGGAGGCGCAGGTCAAGGCGGCGGTCGCCCGCATGGAAGCGGAAATGGGGATGAAATTCGGCGACGCGCAGAATCCGCTGCTGGTCTCGTGCCGCTCCGGCGCCCGCAAGTCCATGCCGGGCATGATGGAGACCGTGCTCAACGTCGGCCTTTCCTCGAAGACGATTCCCGGCCTCATCGCCAAGACGCGGAACGAACGCTTTGTGTATGACGCCTACCGGCGCCTGATCATGATGTACGCCGACGTCGTGATGGAGAAGGCGGAAGGCATCGAGGCCGAGGAAGGCCAGGGCATCCGCAAACAGTTGGACAACATGCTCGGCGACGTGAAGAAGGCCAAGGGCTACAAGTCCGACACCGACCTCACGGCGGAAGATCTCAAGGAACTGGTCGTTGCGTTCAAGCAGCGGGTCAAGGACGTGCTCGGCAAGGAGTTTCCGGACGATCCCTGGAAGCAGCTCTGGGGCGGCATCGGCGCGGTGTTCAAGAGCTGGAACGGCAAACGCGCCGTCTCCTACCGCCGCATCGAGGGCATCCCGGACGAATGGGGCACAGCCGTCAACGTGCAGGCCATGGTGTTCGGCAACATGGGCGATCACTCGGCCACCGGCGTCGCCTTCAGCCGCAACCCCGCGACCGGCGAAAACCAATTCTATGGCGAGTGGCTCGTCAATGCGCAGGGCGAGGACGTCGTCGCCGGCATCCGCACGCCGAACCCCCTGAACAACGCCACCAAGAACGAGCAGAACAAGCACCTGCCCTCGCTGGAGGAGGCGATGCCGGAGCTTTACCGCCAGCTCTTCGACATTCGCACGACCCTCGAGAACCACTACCGCGACATGCAGGACATCGAGTTCACGATCCAGGAGGGCGTGCTCTACATGCTCCAGTGCCGGAACGGCAAGCGCACCGGCACCGCCGCGCTGAACATGGCGATGGACATGCTGGCGGAGAAGCTCATTGACGCGAAGACCGCCGTCACGCGCGTCGAGCCGGCGCACCTCGATCAGCTCCTGCACCCGTTCGTGGACCCGGAGGCCGAGAAGACAGCGACGATCGTGGCCAAGGGTCTGCCGGCCGGTCCCGGCGGCGCGGCCGGCCGCATCGTGTTCACGGCCGAGGAGGCCGTTGCGTGGGCCGCAAAGGGCGAGCGCGTCGTCCTCGTGCGCGAGGAGACCAACCCCGAGGATATCGAGGGCATGCGCGCGGCGCAGGGCATCCTGACGGCGCGCGGCGGCATGACCAGCCATGCGGCGCTCGTCGCCCGCGGCTGGGGCAAGTGCTGCATCGTCGGCGCCGGCGAAATCCACGTGGACGCGCACGGGCGCACGATGTCCGTCGGCGGCAAATCCTTTGCCGAGGGCGACTGGGTGACGCTCAACGGCACCCGCGGCATCGTCTATCAGGGCGAGCTGCCGATGGTGGACGCCTCCGAGAATCCGCGCTTCAAGGCCTTCATGAAACTGGTGGACCGATTCCGCACGCTCGGCGTTCGCACCAATGCCGACACGCCGGAGGACGCCCGCATTGCCCGCGCGTTCGGCGCGGAGGGCATCGGCCTGTTCCGCACCGAGCACATGTTCTACGGCGCGGGGTCCGACGCGGCGCTGTTCATCCTCCGCAAGATGATTCTCAGCGCGACACCCGAAGAGCGGCGCCAGGCTGTCAATGAGCTGTTCCCGTTCGTGAAGCGCGACATCAAGGCGACGCTCGAGGCGATGGAGGGGCTGCCGGTCACGATCCGGCTGCTCGACCCGCCGCTGCACGAGTTCGTGCCGCAAAGCGCCGAGAAGCAGGCCGAACTGGCCGCGGCGCTGGGCATCACGCCCGAGCAGGTCAGGGCGCGCGGCGAGGCGCTGCACGAGAACAACCCGATGATGGGCCACCGCGGCGTCCGGCTCGGCATCACCTACCCCGAGGTCACCGAGATGCAGGTGCGCGCGATCTTCGAGGCGGCGGCCGAACTGAAGAAGGAAGGCAAGGCCGCCCGTCCGGAAATCATGATCCCGGTCACGTGCGACGCCAACGAACTGAAGCACCAGAAGGCCGTGATCGCCCGTGTGAAGGCCGAGGTCTGCCGGCAACTCGGCGTGCGCGACATCCCGGCGATGATCGGCACGATGATCGAGATTCCGCGGGCCTGTCTGCTGGCCGACCGGATGGCCGCCGAGGCCGAGTTCTTCAGCTTCGGCACCAATGACCTGACCCAGATGGGCTTCGGGTTCAGCCGCGACGATATCGGCGGTTTCCTGCCGCACTACCTGGAGGCCAAGATCCTCAAGGCCGATCCGTTCCAGACGATCGACCAGGACGGGATCGGCCAGCTCATCCGTATGGGGGTGCAGAAGGGCCGCGACGTCCGCAAGGAACTCAAGGTCGGCATCTGCGGCGAACAGGGTGGGGATCCCGCCTCGGTGGCGTTCTGTCACGGCGCGGGCTTGACCTACGTGAGCTGCTCGCCGTTCCGTGTGCCGATCGCCCGCCTCGCGGCGGCGCAGGCGGCGATCGCGGCGGCGCCGGCGAAAGCCGCGAAAGCGGTGAAGGCAAAGCCGAAGGCCCGCACGGCCGCGCGGCGGCGCTGATCCGGCCGCCGGGCGAACGGCAGGGCGCGGAGTCCCTTGCGCGCCGGCGCCCCTGGGCTGTGCGCGGCGGCGAGGGACTCGCCGCCCTACCATCGTTGCGCTGATCCGGCTGCCGCGCGAGCGGTAGGGCGCGGACTCCGTTCCGCGCCGAGACCCTTGGCGATTCCCCGAACACCGCGTTTTCCGCTTCCGAAACTTCCCCGACGCCGTTATAAACGCCCGCGAACTTTTCATGCCCCGCGAAGGAGTCCGACGATGCGCGCCTCGACAATCCAGCCCATCCGCCCGAAATGGAAGGGGACGATGAGCGACCGCGAACGGTTCAACCGCCAGATGCATTACCAGCCGGTGGACCGCTGTTTCAACATGGAATTCGGCTACTGGCAGGAGAACTTCGATCTGTGGCCGGTCTTCATCGAGAACGGCGTCCGGACCAATGAGCAGGCCGACCGGCTCTTCAACTTCGACCGGATCCGCGTCGTCGGCACGCCCTTCATGCATCCGCCGTTCGAGGCGAAGGTCGTCCGGGAAACCGAAACGACGAAGATCGTTATGAACGCGGAGGGACTGCTGGCGGAGGTGCCGAAGGACGCGCACGATACGATCCCGCACTATCTGAAATCCTCGATCGAAACGCCCGACGACTGGAAGCGGGTGAAAGAGGAGCGGTTCCGCCGCGACGACCCTGCGCGCGTTCCGGATCTCGAGAAACTGAAGCGCCAGCATCCGCCGACCCGCGATTATCCGCTGGGGGTGGACTGCGGTTCGATGATCGGCCGGGTGCGCAATCTGCTGACGTTCGAGGGGCTGGCCTATGCAGTCTATGACTATCCCGAAATGGTCGAGGACATGGTCGAGACCTGCTGCGTGTTGATCGAGGACTTCCTCGACCGTGTGCTACCGGCGATGGATTTCGATTACGCCTCCGGCTGGGAGGACATTTGCTTCAAGAACGGTCCGATTGTCTCGGTGGACTTCTTCCGCGACGTGGTTACTCCGCGCTACAAGCGCATCCACCGGAAGCTCACGGCCGCGGGCATTGATCTCTGGTACACCGACTGCGACGGCGACGTGCGGCCGATCCTGCCGCTGATGATGGAGGGCGGCATCAACTGCCTGTTTCCGTTCGAGGTCCAGTGCTGCGCGCATCCGGCCGAACTGCTGAACGAATACGGCAAGAACCTGCGGATCATGGGCGGGTTCGACAAGATGGCGCTGGGGCGCGGGCCGGAGGCGATCAAGTCCTATATGGAGACGCTCGTTCCGCTCGTCGAGCGCGGCGGCTACATCCCCTTCTGCGATCACCGCTGCCCGCCGAATGTGAAGCAGGAAGACTACTTCTACTACCTCGATCTCAAAGAGCAGATGTTCGGAATGAAGGACTGACGCCCCGGGCGCCGGGCTGACCCCGCCACCCGGCGAGTGGTAGGGCGCGGACTCCGTTCCGCGCCGGTTCGGGACCGAACGCAGACAGCGAGGACCTCCTGCCCGGCCGCTATCGCCCCGGGCTCACCCTGCGACACCATGACCGGAAACGCACCCCAAGGCGACGAATGGTTCGTCTGCCAGGACGGATGGCCGGGGCCCGGCGGCGGCGACGGCGGAACGGGCCAATATGTGCGCGTGCCAGTGGACAGTGTCTGGATTCAGAACGACTATTTCTATGCTGTTCCGGAACCGCCCGCGTTGAGCATCGCCGCCGTCGGTGCGGTCATCGCCCTCCTTCGCGCTCGCCGGAGGCCGTGAGCGGCCCGGGCTAAGCCATTCGGACGAATTCTGACTTTTCCCGCTTGCGCCGCGCGGGGCGCTGCGGAATGATCGGCAGCGTTCCGCCGCAGGCCGGCGCGGCGCGGCGGGCGGAGGATGTCCGAATGGTGAATCTCGGTTGGAATCAGTTCCAGCAGCTCTCCCCGCAGGATAAGGCCCCGTTCTTTCAGCGGAACGGCCGTCCGTATCATGCGCTGATCGCCCAGCAGTTCGAACGGCCCTTCCTGGACCGGCTTTGCGAATTGGCCACGCGCACGCGCCGCATCGCCAAGACGCGCGGCGGCCGGTTGTTTCTCCAAGACCTGCTTTCGGATAAGCGGGCCATGCTGTACTTTGCCCAGCCTTCGACGCGCACGTTCCTCTCGTTCTATGCCGCCTGCCAGATCGTCGGCCTCCAGCCCGCCGAGGTTCGCGATACCGCGACCTCCAGCGAGCTCAAGGGCGAGTCGCCCGAAGACTCGGTGCGCACGTTCAGCTCCTACTTCGACGTGATCATCATGCGCCATCCCGAGGGGGGCTTCGCCGAGCGCATCGCCTGGTTGCTGTCGAACACCGAGCGCTCGGTCCCCGTCATCAATGCCGGCTCCGGCAAGGACCAGCATCCTACGCAGGCGCTGTTGGACATCTACACGCTGCAGCGCAGCTTCGCGCCGCGCGGCGGGATCGAAGGCAAGCACATCGTCTTTGTCGGCGACCTCGCGCGCGGCCGCACCGTCCGCTCGCTCTCGTGGCTGCTGTTGCAATATCCCGGCGTCCGCCAGACCTTCGTCGCGCCCGACGCGCTCCAGATCGGCGGCGACGTGCTCGACAGCCTCCGCCGCGCCGGCGTCCCGTTCGCGTGCACCGACGACTTCGAGGCCGTCATCCCCGAAGCCGATGCCATCTACATGACGCGCATCCAGGACGAGTGGGACAAGAACCAAGAGAGCGCGCGCATGGATACGCGCCGCTTCAAGTTCACCGCGGCGCACCTCGCACGCCTCAAGCCGGACGCGATCCTGATGCACCCGCTGCCGCGCCGCGACGAAATCGCGGTCGAATGCGACGCCGACCCGCGCGCCATGTACTGGCGGCAAGTCCGCAACGGCATGTGGACGCGCGTCGCGCTGATCCTGATCATCTTCGACCGCGACGTCGAAGTGGACCGCTACTACGAGGACTTGACCCGATGACGGCCCGCACCGCGAAGAAACTCGACCTGATCACGCTGGCCCAATGGCCGAGCCGCCTCATCGAGGACACCGTCGCGCTGGGTCTCGAGGTCAAGGCCCACCCGGAACGCTACCGCGACGCGATGGACCGCCGCACGCTGATCATGATCTTCGAAAAACCCAGCCTGCGCACCCGCGTCTCCTTCGAGACGGGGGTAACCCAGTTGGGCGGCCACGCGATCTACTACGACATGGGCAGCTCCCCGCTCGCCGCCGGCAAGGAGACGGTGGCCGACATGGCGGCCACGCTCAGCCGCTACGTGGATGTCATCATGGCGCGCCTCTTCGACCATGCGACCATCGTCGAGCTCGCGCGCCGGGCGAGCGTTCCGGTTATCAACGGACTGACCGACTATGCGCACCCGACGCAGGCCCTCGCCGACCTGATGACGATCCGGGAGAAGAAGGGCGGGTGGAAGGGCTTGAAACTGGCCTATCTCGGCGACAGCCGCAACAACATGACCCACTCGCTGCTCAGCGGCTGCGCGAAGGTCGGAATGCACATCACGGTGGGATGCCCCCGCGGGCGCGCGTACCGCCCCGACCCTCGCGTCGTCGCGCAGGCCCAGCGCGCGGCCGCCCGCACCGGCGCCCGCGTGCTCGTCACGGACGATCCCGCCGCGGCCGCGCGCGGCGCGGATGTGGTCTATACCGACTCCTGGATGAGCTACCACATCCCGGCCGAGCGCCGCGCCGAGCGACTGCGGGCGCTGGCCCCCTACCAGGTCAATGCCGCGCTGATGCGGCACGCAAAGCGCGACGCCATCTTCATGAACTGCCTGCCCGCGCAGCGCGGGGTCGAACAGACCGCCGAGGTGATTGACGGTCCGCACTCGGTCGTCTTCGACCAGGCTGAGAACCGGCTGCACATCCACAAGGCGATCCTGTTGCGCGTGCTGAACCTCGCATGAAGCGCCCGCCCCGCCAGCCGTTTTCCAAGGCTTGGAAGCCGGGCCGCCGCAGTTTTCCAAGCCTTGGAGAAACACCGGTGCCACCGTCTGCCATTCACCATTCACCGTTCACCGATCACTGATTACCGTTCACCGACTACGGCTCCCCGCTCCCATGTTTCCCCTCGCCCCACAGGACTGCCGCCGGCTGCTGGCGGTCAAGCTCAGCTCGCTGGGCGACGTGATTCACGCGCTGCCGACCGTCCATGCGTTGAAGGCCGCGGGCGTCGGCGCGGTGGATTGGGTGGTTCAGTCGGAGTACGCCGAGCTTGCGCGCGCCTGTCCGGAGGTCGAGCGGGTCATCGCGTTTCCCCGGCGCGGGGCGAGCATCGTCGGCCGGCTCGCATTTCTGCGCGAATTGCGCCGCGAGCGCTACGACCTCGTGGCGGACCTGCAGGGGTTGTTGAAGAGCGCGCTCGTGGCGCGACTGGCGCGGGCGAGTCGGCGGCTGGGGCCCTCCTTCCACCGCGAGGGCGCGCGGCTCTTCTATTCCGCCGTCGCAGGCCCGCGCAACCGCAACCGGCACGCGGTAGACGAATGCCTCGACGCGCTGCGCGCGCTAGGGTGGCCCGAGCCGGACGGTCCGCCGGCGTTCCCGCTGCGGGTGCCGCCGTTTCCCGGCGCCGCCGTACCGCGCCCGCGCATCGCGCTCTGCCCGCGCTCGCGCTGGCCGACGAAGAACTGGCCCCTCGAACACTTCGTCGCGCTGGGCCGCCTGTTGCTGGAGCGCACGGGCGGAGCGCTCCATGTGTTCGGCAGCGCGGCGGACGCCGCCGACGGCGGGCGCATCGTTGCCGGGATCGGCGATGTCGGACCGGTCGAAAACCACTGCGGGCGCACCGGCCTGCTCGAGCTCGCGGCCTGGCTGGGCGGCATGGACCTTGCGATCACGGTGGACTCCGGCCCGATGCACCTGGCGGCCGCCCTCGGCGTGCCGGTGCTGGCGCTCTTCGGGCCGACCGATCCGGTGCGGACCGGACCGTATGGAGCGGCGCACCGGGTGTTGCGTTTCGACCGGCTGCCCTGCATCCCTTGCTTCTCCGAAACGTGCGCGCGCGGCGATCTCGCCTGCCTGCGGAACGTCTTCCCCAGCGCCGCCGCCGCGGCGGCGGGCGAGATGCTGCGCGTAGAGCGAAGCAGCGGAAACCGGTGACCGGTGGTCGGTCATCGGCCGCGATGGGCCTCGCCGCCGCAAACCCCACCGTCTTCGGAGGGGCCGGCGCGCGCAGCGGAACCCGCTCCTATTTCCAGTACGCCGCCCGCTCCGGCAAGATCCACCGCACCCCGCCCCGTGGATCAGGCACGTCGCCGCGGTAGCGTGGGATAATATGGATGTGGACGTGCGGTACGGTCTGGCCCGCCGCCGCGCCGTCGTTGAGGCCCAGGTTGAACCCGTCCGGCCGGAACCGCTCCAGCAGCCGTGCGTGGGCCGTCGCGACGAGCGCCCACAGCGCCGCCTGCCACGCGGGCTCCAGCTCGAAGAGCGAGGCGACCACGATTTTCGGCACGACCAGCGTGTGGCCCTCCGTCAGCGGGAATCGGTCCAGGAAGGCGAGGCACCGTTCAGTTTCGGCGACGACTCGATCCGGCGGCACGGGGGAAAACGGCGACTCGCGCGGGAACTCCATGGCTTTCGCCTTACGCTGCGCCGCGCGTGGCGTCGGCCAGCGCCTGCGCCTTCAGGCACAGCTCCGCCGCCCGGAACGCGTGCGCCTGCGTCATTGCATTCTCGGTGCGGTTCAGGCAGTCCAGAATCAGCGCGCCGAAGAAGGGATAGCCGACCTGCCCGTCCAGTGAAAGATGGCGTTCGCCGTCGCCGTTGACGAGGTACAACTGGTTGCCCCGGCGTTCGGCGCCGATGTCAATGTACTTCCGCATTTCGATGTAGCCCTCGGTACCGAGCAGGAACGTCCGCCCGTCGCCCCACGTCCGGAGGCCCTTCGGAGTGAACCAGTCCACGCGGAAGTAGAACGTCGCCCCGTTGTCCGCGACCAGCGTCGCGTCGCCGTAATCCTCCAGCTCCGGGAACTCCGGGTGGCCGAAGTTCGCGACCCGCGCGCTCGTGACCCGCGCGTTCGCCGCGCCGGTATAGAACAGGAACTGTTCGCACTGGTGGCTGCCGATGTCACACAGGATGCCGCCGTACTGCGCCTTGCGGAAGAACCAGGCGGGCCGCTGCTCGGGCGGACCGATCCGGTGGGGGCCCAACCCCAGCACGTGGATCACCCGCCCGATGGCGCCCTGCGCGACGAGCTCGCCGGCGAAGACCGCGCACTCGACATGCAGCCGCTCGCTGTAATAGACCATGTATTTCCGGCGGGTCTCCGCCGCGCAGCGCCGCGCTTCCGCCAGCTGGTCGAGCGAGGTGAACGGCGTCTTGTCGGTGAAGTAGTCCTTTCCGGCGCGCATTGCGCGGCAGCCGAGCGGACCGCGCTCGCAGGGGACCGCCGCCGCCGCCAGAAGCCGCACCTCCGGATCGTCGAGGATCTCCTCGAGCGCGCGCGCCGGCCGCGCCTGCGGAAAGGCCTGCCGAAATTTCTCGACCTTCACCGGATCGGGGTCCCATACCCACTTCAACGTCGCGCCCGCCTCGGTCAGTCCGTTGCACTGGCCGTAGATGTGGCCGTGGTCGAGCGCGGCAGCGGCAAAGACGAACTCGCCGGGCCGCACAACCGGCGCCGGCTTGCCCTTGGGGGCGTAGTTCATGCCGTCGGATTTCGACGCGCCCGATTCAACCGCTGTCGCCGGTGTCATGCGTTTCACTCCCGAACCTGGCCATTGCCCAGGATCACGTACTTGTAGGTGGTCAGCTCTTCCAGCCCCATCGGCCCGCGCGCGTGCAGCTTGTCGGTGCTGATCCCGATCTCCGCGCCCATGCCGAACTCGCCGCCGTCGGTGAAGCGCGTCGAGGCGTTGACGAACACGGCGGCGGAGTCCACCTCGTCGGTGAAGGCCTTTTGGCGCGCCTCGTTCCCGGCGACGATGGCGTCCGAATGGTGCGAGCCGTAGCGATTGATGTGGGCCGCCGCCGCCCGCACGTCCGGCACGACCTTCACGGCGAGGATCAGGTCCAGGTATTCCGCCGACCAGTCCGCCTCCGCCGCGGGTTTCATCGCCGGGACGATCGCGCGCGCCGCCTCATCGCCGCGCAACTCGACGCCCCGCGCGCCCAGCCGGTCCGCCAGCCGCGGCAGAAAGGCCGGGGCGACCCGCTCATGGACCAGGACCTTCTCGATCGCGTTGCAGACGCCCGGCCGCTGGCACTTCGCGTTTTCGGCGATCTTCAACGCCATCTCGAGGTCGGCGGAATCGTCCACATACAGGTGGCAAACGCCCTTGTAATGCTTGATCACCGGCACCCGCGCCTGCTCGACGACGGCGCGGATCAGCCCCTCGCCGCCGCGGGGAATGACCAGGTCCACGAGGCCTTCCAGTTGCACGATCTCCCGGATGGCGTCCCGGTCCGGGGGGGTCACGAACTGGATCGCGCCGGCCGGCAATCCGCGCCGCTCGCCGCCCCGCTGCAGGGCTCCGGCGATCGCGGCGCACGATCGCCGCGCTTCCTTGCCGCCGCGCAGGATGACGGCGTTCGACGTCTTGAAGCACAAGGCCGCGGCGTCCGCCGTGACATTGGGCCGGGCCTCATAGATGATCGCGATGACGCCGATCGGCACGCGGACCTTCTGAATCACGAGTCCGTTCGGCCGAATCCAGCGGCTGATGCGCGCGCCGACCGGGTCCTTGAGCCCTGTCACCGCGCGCAACGCCTTGACCATGCCGGCGAGCCGGGCCTCGTCGAGCGCGAGGCGATCGAGCAACGCGGCGGAAAGTCCGGCGGCGCGGCCGTCGGCCAGGTCCTCGCGATTGGCGGCCAGTACCGCGTCGCGATCCGCTTCGAGTTCGTCGGCCATCGCCTCCAGAATCAGGTTCTTTTTGCGGGTCGAGAGCAGCGCCAGCGCCCGGGCCGCCGCGGCCGCGCGCTCGCCCATTGCCCGGATTTCTTCCTGCAGTGTCATGAAGCGACTCCTTTCCGAGCGGCGCCGAGCAGTACGAGATGATCGCGGTGCACCGCCTCCTCAAAGCCGCCGGACGCCCCGATCAACGACGGGATCTCGGCCGACGGGCGGCCCTGGATTCGCCGCAGGTCGTCCGCCGAAAAGTTCGTCAGGCCGCGCGCGAACACCGCGCCGTCCGGCCCCTTGATATTCACCACGGCGCCGACGCCGAAGCGGCCCTCGACGTCGCGAATGCCGATCGGCAACAGGCTGCGGCCCTTCCGCTCCAGCGCCGCGCGCGCGCCCTCATCCACGGTCAGCGTGCCCTCGGCGCGATGGAAAAACGCGATCCAGCGCCGCCGGTGGGCCATCCGGTCGGCCAGACCGGGCGTGCCGATCAGCGTGCCGGTATCGCGCCCCCCCAGAATGTCCCCGACGACGCCCGCCCGCCGCCCGTCGGCGATCACCACGGCGCCGCCGGCATCCACGACGTGCTGCGCCGATTGCAGCTTCGAGGCCATGCCGCCGGTCGAAAGCTCCGAGCCTTTCCCAAACGCCAGCGCTAGTTCCCGTTTCGTCACGGAGCGCAGGTACGGAACGCGCCGCGTCCGTCCGCCCGCCATCGGCGCGCGCAGTCCGTCCACTGTCGTCAGCAGGATGAGCAAGTCGGCGTCAATCAGCAGCGTCACCAGCGCGGCCAGCAGGTCGTTGTCGCCGAACTTGATCTCCTCGACGGCCACGGCGTCGTTTTCGTTGATGATCGGCACGATGCCGTGCCGCAGCAGGTTCAGCAGCGTGTTGCGGGCGTTCAGGTGCCGGTCGCGCATCTTGAGCCCGTCGTGCGTCAGCAGCACCTGCCCCACGCGCAGACCCTCCGCGGCGAACAGGCGGTCATAAGCGGTCATCAGGCGCGTCTGGCCGACCGCCGCGCACATCTGAAGATCCGGCACCGACTTCGGGCGCGACGCCAGGCCGAGCGCCTCCATGCCCGCGCCAATGGCGCCGGAGGTCACGAGGACCACCTCCCGGCCCGACCGCTGCGCCGCGGCGGCTTCGCCTACAATCGAGCGCATCCGGCGCGGATCGGGCCGGCCGGACCGCTGCACCAGCACGCGCGTGCCGCACTTGATCACGACCCGTCGCGCGCCGGCCAGGGCGTGGCGCAAAACCGCGGGGTCCGGCACGGTTGGAGTCTCAAGAGCCATGCGTAAAACCGGCCTAGGATAGCGCGTCGGAACCGCCCTGTCGAGAAGGGCGGAAGAACGTCGGGGAACCGCCGAACGGAGGCCGAACGGCGGGACAGAGACTCTCGCAAACCTGTCCGTTCAGCGGTTCTTCCATCGCTCTTCATCAACGAAGGGAATCCCCATTCTCTATCCCGCCATCCAGTAGCGGCGGGCGCCGACCGCCGGCGAGCGCGGCTACACAGCTTCGCCCATCGATCCCTGCGATTGCGCGCGGGGGGCTGGCGGAGGCATTGCTCAGGCGTCAACGGAAGTATTCCGGCCAAGATGCATTGCAGCATCCGCACTTTTACGTCATATCTTTCGTCGCATTCGATGAAAAACCCGGGGCCCCTATGAAACACGAACTGTTCGCCGCCGCCGAATCGCTGGCCGACTGGATGACCGGCATCCGCCGCGATCTGCACCAACACCCGGAACTGGGATTCGAGGAGCGGCGAACCTCGGACCGCGTGCGCCGCGAGCTGGCGGCCATGGGCGTCGAACTGCGCCCGTGCAGCGTCGAGACGGCCGTCGTCGGACTGATCCGCGGCGTCGGCGACGGCCCGGTCACGGGGTTGCGCGCCGACATGGACGCGCTGCCGGTCATGGAGCAAACGGGCCTCCCGTACGCCTCCACCGTGCCGGGGGTCATGCACGCCTGCGGGCACGACGGCCATACCGCGGCGCTGCTCGGCGCCGCGCGGCTGCTGGCGGAGCGGCGCGACCGGTTCCGCGGCGCCGTGCTGCTGTTGTTCCAACCTGCGGAGGAGGGCGTGCGGGGCGCGCGCGCGATGATCGAGGCGGGTGCGCTGCGCGATCCGGCGCCGGACGCCGTCTTCGCGCTGCACGGCTGGCCGATGCTTCCGCTCGGCCGGATCGGCTGGCGCGTCGGCCCGGCCATGGCCGCCGCCGACCGGTTCCACTGCGAGGTCCGCGGCCGCGGCGCGCACGCCGCCCACCCGCACAAGGCCAGCGATCCCATCCACGCCGCGGCACAAGCGGTGGTCGCGCTGCAACAGATTGTCAGCCGCCGCGTGGACCCGATCCAGCCGGCCGTGCTCTCCGTGTGCACCTTCCAGGGCGGTACGACGACCAATGTGATTCCGGATACGGCCGCGTTCTCGGGCACGGTGCGCACGCTGGACGACGGCGTCCGCCAGTCCGTTGAGCGCGGGATGCAGGAAGTACTGGACGGCGTCGGCCGCTCTACGGGTTGCGAGTTCAAGCTGGACTATCGCCGCAGTTGTCCACCGCTGGTCAACGACCCTGCGATGACGGAGTTGATCCTCCGGACGGCGGGCGAACTGCTGGGACCGGAAGCCGCGGTTGAGCTGCCCCCCTCGATGGGGGCGGAGGATTTCAGCCGGATGATCGAGGCGGCGGGCGGCCGCGGAGCGCTGTTCCGGCTGGGGTTGCAGCGCCCGGGAGAACCGCCGATGGGCGGCCTGCACAATTCGCGATTCGACTTCAGCGACGAAGCGCTGCCGGCCGGCGCGGCGGTGCTCGCCCGGCTTGCACTGCTGCGGCAGGAGCCGCCGGCGACGGGCGGCTACCGATGACCGGCGTTCGGCGTTCGGCCATGGAATACCCGGCCACGCGCCCGGGATCTCACTCTTCCCGCGCGTACCAGTCGATCCGGCGCGTGACGCCCATGACCAGCACGAGGACGAGGAACAGGCCCGCCGTGCCGAGCAGCAGCGAGTAGTCCTGGAGCCGCAGAATCACGTAGAGGAAGCCGTAGGTCAGCGCAATGCCCGCCGCCAGCAGCGCGCTGCGCCGGCCGCTGCGCAGCGCCGCCGCGCTGTACCACGCGATCGCCGCCGTCGAGGCCGCCGCGCCGATCAGATACGCCCGGCCGAACGCCATGAACTCCGAAAGCGACAACAGCGCCAGGTAGAACAGGCAGAGCGCCGCGCCCACCAGCGTGTACTGGAACGGATGCACCCGTACACGCGCCAGCGCCTCGAACAGGAAAAACGCCGTGAAGACCAGCGCGATGAACAACGCGCCATACTTGATTGACCGTTCGACATAGCGGTACACGTCCAGCAGCGAAATCAGGTCCACCCCCAGCAGCGCGCCATGCAACGAGACTCCGCGCGCCGGACCCGCGCCTTCGCGGTCTGTCCACTGCTGAGGATAGCCGCGGCCGTAGTACGACACCTCCCACAGCCCCGTGAACCCCTCCGGCGTCACCGTGCGCTCCGTCGGCAGGAAGGCGCCCTGGAAACTCGGGTCGGGCCATGGCGAGGAAAGCTTACGCGGTTGCTCTCGCCGACCGGCGCGAGGCGGATGCCCCGGCTGCCTTTCAGCGTCAGTTCGACCCTGAACTTCACCGGCGACGCGAGCGGGCCGTCGAGGCGCAGCCGGGCCTCGACGCCCGGCAGCTCGGGCATCCGCGCGCCCGGCGTCAGCGGCAGCGCGCGCCCGTCCCAGTCCAGCGTCAGCGCGCCCTGCGCGCCGCGCAGGTCGGAGACGCCGAGCGCGACGACGGCGTCCTCCCACAGGATGTTCTCCGGCGGAACCTTCCACTCGTCGAACGCGGGCGGCGGAAACTCGCCGGAGAGCGCGAGGCGGCCGCGGTACACGACGGCGCGGTAGATGCCGCGGTAGAGCACATCCGGCGCCATGTCCCCCACGGCTTCGAACGCCTTGGGCAGGAAGTACGCGCGCGCCACGGCCGTTTCCACGACCTCGACGCGCTCGGTGCGGCCCGCGACAACCTGTTCCTTCCAGGTCTTGAACGTGTAGCGGTACGGCACGACCAGCACCGGCCCGGCGACGACCTGGTTATCGCCCCACGTGGAGGTGATCTCCTCGATGGCGGAATCGCGCCGCTCGAGTCGCTCCGAGAGCACGGCGCGGATCATGTGCAGCGGAATCAGCAGCGCCAGCACGAGGCCCGCGACAATGGCCATCTTCAGCAGAAACGACGGCGACCGGCGCGGAGTGGATGCGGGGCCGGGGAGGGGCGGCGGGGCGGTCGGAGCGGTCATGGCCGGTGTGTCCTGTTCGGAGCGGGCTGCGGGGCGTTTCCTTTATGGAGCAGACTAGCGGCAGCATAGCGAACGCCGCATGAAAAAGCGAGCGGCACTTCATGGGGCGTCATGTTCTGCGCGCCCCCCGCGATTTCCGCCGGTGCTTGCGCCAGCCCATTCCGCCGGCCGGCGTCTTTCATTATCTTGACAACCACGTCCACTTTGGACCATAATAAAGCCGTCAACGTTGAGAGGCGCCTTGTGTTGAGCTTGTCGCAAACCACCGGCTACGCGGTTCTGGCATTGAGTTGCCTGCAGCAGTGCGGTTGCGATCTGGTGCTGGCCAAAGACATCGCCGATTGCACCGGAATTCCGCTGCCGTATCTCCTCAAGCTGCTGCACGCGATGGGAAAGGCCGGCATGGTCATTGCCAAACGCGGTTATCGGGGCGGATTTGCACTGGCTCGACCGGCCGAAAAAATCAGTCTCATGGATGTGGCGGAGGCGGTGGACGGCAAGGCCTGGATGCCCAAGTGTCTGCTGGGGCTGGACGAATGTTCAGACGAACGCCAGTGCCCCACGCACCATTTCTGGAAAATCCAGCGACAGCAGATCGAAGCGAAATTGCGACAGACGACGATCCAGGACGTGGCTGAACATGAAGCCCGTCAAGCCAGGCGCCGGCTGGGACAGTGTCGTGCGCCGAGCGCCGGACAGGGCACGGCGAAGACCGTGGCAGGCCGGAGAACGGCGCGGGTCGGTCCGACATCCACAAAGTGACCGCTCGGAGAACGACGATGGCTATGGATAGACGCGAGTTCGTGAAGACCGGAGCGTTGGTGGGCGCTGGGCTGGCAGCCACTGCCGGTCTGGTCCTGAAGGATAGGTTGGACCATGGCACCGGAGATCCAACGGGCGAGGAGACGATCCGGCATCCGCCGGTGCTCAATAATATCCCCCCCCAGGACGGCGAAGATCCGTTGCTGCGAATGCAGCGCGACCTCGTCAGGGCGTTGGCGAAGCCCGTGGAGCAACGCAAATGGGTAATGGTAATTGATCAACGCAAGTGCGTGGGGTGTCATGCCTGCACGATCGGGTGTGTCGCGGAGAATAAGCTGCCGCCGGGCGTGGTTTACCGTCCGGTGATCACCAGGGAGAGAGGAGAGTTTCCGAACGTCCATCTCGCGTTTACTCCTCGGCCCTGTATGCAATGCGAGAAGCCGCCGTGCGTGCCGGTCTGTCCGGTAAAGGCCACCTGGCGACGCCCCGACGGCGTCACCGTCGTGGACTATGACAAGTGCATCGGCTGTCGCTACTGCCTGACGGCCTGTCCCTACGGCGCACGCACGAGCGACTTCGGCGAGTACTACACCGATTCGGCCGCGGTCGGCGCCGACGGTCAAGCCGTCAGCGGCCCCCATGCGCCGTGGGAGGATCAGCCCAATCACGAATACTGCAAGAATTGGAACCGGAAGGGTCACCACAGCCCGATGGGAAACGCACGAAAGTGCCACTTCTGCCTCCACCGCCTCGAAGTGGGCGAACTGCCCATGTGCGCCACCACCTGCATCGGTCGAGCAACCTACTTCGGCGATCTCAACGATGCCGACGCGCTGGTGACAGAACTCATTGCCAAGAACAACGTGCAGACGTTGCTGCCGCACAAAGGCACTCAACCGCGGGTGTTCTACATCGTATAGGCGGGCCACAGCCGCGTAGATCACTTCACTCCGCAAAGAAGAGGTAACGGGCGATGACGAGCATTCCGATTTCCACCTCCCCGCAACCGGGATCATCCACGCCGGTCGCAGCGCCCATGAAGGGGCTGTTGTGGGTTGCTTGGATCGTGGCGCTGGGTTTGGGCGCCGTGGGCATGTATCAGCGGATGACCCAGGGGCACCTGCCCGCGGGCTATGGATCGTATGTGCCGTGGGGCTTGTGGGTCGCGATCTATTTCCATGGCGTGGGCATCGCCGGAGGCGCATTTATACTCGGTGCCGGCGGCTTCGTGCTGGACCTTCCGGGATTCCGTCACCCCGCAACGCTGCGTACCGTCATCATTCTGGCCGTGGCAGCCATCATTCCCGCGTTCATGGGCGTCTGGCTCGACTTGGGACACATGGAACGAGCCTCGTTCATTTTCCTGTCGCCCAACTTCACCAGCATGATGGCCTTCAACGCCTGGATGTATAACGCGTTCATCATCCTTGCCGCGGTCTGCTGGCTGCTGTCGCTCAAGGCCAAGTCCGGTTGGCTCAAGCCGCTGCTTTGCCTGGCGATCATGTTCTCGGTCTTGTTTCCCAGCCAGAGCGGCGCATTCTTTGGCGTCGTCGAAGCCAAGGGCTTCTGGCACAGCGCGTTGCTGCCTATGCTCTTTCTGGCTTCGGCCGTCACCGCCGGCGCGGCCACGCTGCTGCTGGCCCGGTCCATTCTCGGACCCATGCAGGAGGATACCGCCGCGCATTCACTGGCGCTGGCGCGGCTGCGGCTGGTCACGCTGATCGGGCTGATTGTCTACTTCGTCTTTGAGTTTGCCGAATTCTCCATCGCGCTCTGGAATCCGAACTCGCATGCGCCGGCGATTGAGCTGATCCTGTGGGGACCGTACTGGTGGGTGTTCTGGATCATCCACCTGCTGCTCGGAGGCGCCCTGCCGTTTGTGTTCTTGGTATCCCGGCGCCCGAGCGGCTGGGCCATCGCAGCGCTGCTCGTGGCGACCACCTTCATCAGCGCGCGTCTGAATGTACTGGTGCCGGGCCAGGCCGTGGGTGAGCTGGAGGGACTTCAGGAAGCCTTCCAGCACGCTCGCCTGAAGTACATTTATCATGCCACAGCGATGGAGTACTTCGTCGGACTGTTTCTGGCGGCGGTGGGCACGGCGGTGTTTTTTATCGGCCAGAAGATCAATGAGGCCGCAACCCGACGCACAGCCCGTGTCTGTTGAGGTCATCCATGAAAAAGCACGATGAATCGAATGTCTGTTCACGGCGACAGTTTCTGGCCGGCGGCGCGCTGCTCGGCAGCGGTTTTGCGGCTTCGATCCTCGGCGAATCCGCACTGGGCGCCGTTGTGGGCAACGCCGGCAGCGGAAACGCCGTCCTGAATAGCGCACGCCCCGACGCCCCATACGACCTGAACCAGCCGGAGAACATCCTGTACACCGTGTGCCTGCAGTGCAACACGGGCTGCGGCATCAAATGTAAAATTCAGAATGGCGTAGTCGCCAAGATTGACGGGAATCCGTACAACCCCTGGACGCTCTTGCCGCACCTCCCGTATGCCACCTCGCCGGCCGACGCCGCGAGCGTGGATGGGGCGATTTGCCCCAAGGGACAGTCGGGGCTGCAGACCGCATATGACCCGTACCGTATCCGCAAGGTCCTGAAGCGCGCCGGCAAGCGGGGCGAGAACAAATGGATCACTATCCCGTTCGAGCAGGCCATCGCCGAAATCTGTGAAGGGGGAATGCTGTTCAAGCATCTGCCCGGCGAGGAGCACCGCCGGGTGGAAGGGCTCCGTGATCTGATGACGCTGACGGATCCGGACCTGGCCAAGGCCATGGAGGCGGACATCCATGCTATCTGGTCCGAGAAAGACAAAGAAAAGAAGGCTGCGCGGGTGGCGGAATTCAAGGCCAGACATGCCGCTCATCTGGACAAGCTCATTGATCCGGACCATCCGGACCTGGGCCCCAAGAACAATCAGATCGTACTCAATTGGGGACGGCTCAAAGACGGCCGCGGCAATTTCTTCAAGCGGTTCGCGCAGGCCCTCGGCACGATCAATGCCCACGGCCACACCACCGTCTGCCAGGGTTCGCTCTATTTCACCTGCAAGGCCATCAGCGAACAGTACGCCGACGGCAAGTTTTCCGGCGGAAAAAAATTCTACTGGCAGGCTGACACGGAAAACAGTCGGTTCATCCTGTTTGTGGGGGCCAACCTCTTCGAAGCGAATTATGGACCGACAAATCGCACGGTGCGCCTGACGGAGAATCTCGTCAGCGGCCACACCCGCATCGCCGTGGCGGATCCTCGTTTCAGTAAGTTGGCGAGCAAGGCGTGGAAATGGCTGCCGGTCAAGCCCGGTCAGGACATTCCCCTCGCGATGGCCATCCTGCGCTGGTTGTTCGAAAACAACGCTTACCAGGCAGCCTTTCTGGCCAACGCCAACAAAGCCGCGGCGCAGGCCGCGGGCGAAAAGAGCTGGACGAATGCCACGTGGCTCGTGGCCGTCAAGGACGGACGTCCCGGCAACTTTGTGCGCGCCAAAGACCTGGGTCTCGCGGAGGGCCACGAACTGGTGGTCATGGTGAACGGCGCACCAGCGGCGGTGGATCCCAATGACACATCGCACCCCGTCCGCGGAGACCTCTTTGTGGATGCGACGCTCGCGGATGGAACCGCCGTCAAGAGCAGCTTGCAGATTTTGCGCGAATCCGCCATGCGACACACGATCGAGGAATGGTGCGAGCAGGTGGGGGTAAAGCCCGCAGACGTTGTCGCTGTCGCGCGCGAGCTGGGGCGCTGGGGCAACCGCGCGGCGGTCGATATCCACCGCGGTCCCGCGCAGCACACCAACGGTTTCTATGCCGTCCTCGCCTGGATGAGCGTCAACATGCTGCTGGGCAACTTCGATCACAAGGGCGGCATGATCGCGGCAGCCACGTGGGACATCACGGGAAAAGGCGGCCTTTTTGACATGACGGCTCATCCGGGCGCCATCCCGCCGATCGGAATCAGTTCGATTCGGCATAATGTGGACTACGAGAAAACCACGCTCTTCGCCGGTTATCCCGCGAAACGCAATTGGTATCCGCTGGCCAGCGATGTGTACCAGGAGGTCCTTCCCTCGATTGCGGACGCCTATCCGTATCCGGTGAAGATTCTTTTCCTGTACATGGCGGCTCCGACCTACGCGCTGCCCGCCGGGCACACGAATATCGCGGCGCTGCTCGACTTGGACAAGCTGCCGCTCATCGTGAGCAATGACATCCTGATCGGGCCTACCTCGATGTACGCGGACTATATCTTTCCCGACCTGTCGTACCTGGAGCGTTGGGAGTTCCAGGGCTCGCATCCGAATATCCCGTCCAAAGTCCAGCCGGTGCGTCAGCCGGTCATGGCGCCGATTCCCGAGGACTGCACCGTATTCGGCCGGCGCGTGCCCTTGAGTTTCGAGGCCATGATGCTGGGAATCGCGGAGCACCTGAAGCTCCCCGGTTTCGGCGAGAACGGACTCGGCGCGGGATTGGATTTCTACCATCCTGACGATTACTACCTGCGCATGGTGGCGAACCTCGCCTTCGGCGAGAAAAAGGATGCCGCGCAGAACGTTCCCGACGCGGATGCGCAGGAATTGGAGTTGTTTCACCGGGCCCGACGCCACCTGCCTGCGACGGTGTACGATCCCGCGCGATGGAAGGCGATCGTCGGGGAAGCGATATGGCCCAAAGTGGTGTATGTTCTGAACCGGGGCGGACGCTATCAGGATCATCCGGACGGCTACAAGGGCGAGAGGGTGGCCAACGCGTACGGCGCCCTGCTGAACCTCTACCAGGAGAAGACGGCGGCCACCATTCACTCGGGAACCGGTGAGCCTCATCCCGGATATGCGACCGATGTGCCGATTCGCGATTTCACGGGCCGCGAACCGCACACCCTGAACGAAGGCTACGACCTGGCGATGATCACCAACCGCACCATCTCGCAGACCAAGAGCCGCACGATCACCAATCCCTGGCTGCGGGCCCTGATGCCGGAGAACGGCATCCAGATCCATCCGGCGGACGCCGCCCGGCTCGGGATTCGTAACGGCGACATCGTCAAGGTCGTGAGCGCCACGAATCCCGAGGGAGAGTGGCCGCTGGGCAACGGTCTGCGCCGCCCCATGACGGGCAAGGCGATCGTCACCCAAGCCATCCGCCCCGGCGTGGTCAGCTTCGCGCTGGGCTTCGGCCACTGGGCCGCGGGCGCGGGGGATGTGACCATTGACGGGCAAACCGTCAAGGGCGAGGCCGCGCGCGCCTCCGGCATCCACGCCAATGCCGCCATGTGGGTTGACCCGACGCTCAAGAACACCTGCATGCTCGATCCGGTGGGCGGCAGCGTGTCTTTCTATGACACGCTGATCAAGCTGGTCAAAGTGGTGAAGGTTTGAGCAACGAAACAACGCGGATCTACAAGTTCAAGCAGAAAAGCGCGGAGTTGAACAACCAGGAGTCCGTTAACCTGTTGCCGATTCACCTCTAAATAAAAACGACGAGTTTCTCCGATTCGGGTCGGGCCTAAAGCCGCGCGCCACGGCCGCCGAACGATAGGGTCGGGATGGAAACGTCCCGGCCTCCCCGGCGCGGATGCCGATGGCCATGCCGGCCGCGTTTCCGCGCCACTTTGGAAAGGAGATGCCATGACGAATGCAGACGCCGCCTGGCGTACGCTGATGGATTGCGTAACGCCGCTGCCGGTCGAAGATCGCCCCCTCGAAGATTCCCTCCACCGATACCTGGCCGTCCCGGTCTTGGCCGATCGCGATGCTCCCGCCGCAGATCGCGCGGCGATGGACGGGTACGCCGTGCGCGCCGAAGATGTCGCTTCGCCGCCGGTAACGCTGCGGATCGTGGCCGAGGTCGCCGCCGGCTCGCCCGCTCGCCCGCACCTCTCCCCCGGCGAGTGTGTCCGCATTCTCACCGGAGCCAATGTTCCGCCCGATGCGAATGCCGTGGTCATGCGGGAAGAGACCGGACCGTCGGAGGGCGAACACGTGACCCTGCTTGCGCCCGTTCGGCGCGGACAGCACATCCTGCACCGGGGCGAGAATGCCCGGCGCGGCGACGTGCTGTTGGAAGCGGGGGCCCGACTGGACGCATCCGCGGTGGCGCTATGCGCGGCGGTTGGATGCGCCCGCCCCCGCGTCCACGCCCTCCCCCGGATTGGGGTCATCAGCACCGGATCTGAACTGAAGGCGGCCGATGCCGCGGTCGGCGACCACGAGATTCGCGACTCGAAC
>CAYLTB010000020.1:0-29550 GCA_964386675.1 uncultured Verrucomicrobiota bacterium | reverse complement strand
CGAGATCACACACGCGATGTACCGTTACAAGATCGAATGGTTCAGCCGGCTGCGTCGCTGGTTCTACGCGGCCTTTACGCCCGACACTCCGCTGCTCTGGTGCGGCGACCTCAATGTTGCTCGGACCCCGATAGACGTGCACGATCCCGAGAACAACCGCGACCATGTCTGCTTCCATGAGGACGTGCGGCGCGCCTTCGAAGACTGTCTGGCGTGGGGTTTTGTGGACCTCTTCCGCCGCCGGCACCCGGAACCCGGGCACTACAGCTTTTTCGACTATCGCACGATCCATGCGGTGAAGCGGAAGATGGGATGGCGGCTGGACTACCTGCTGGCGAGTCCGGCACTGGCGGCGCGCGAGGAAGACTGCTTCATTGACCTGGAGCCGCGCCTGGCGCCGAAGCCTTCCGACCACACCTTCGTCGCAGCTCGGTTCCGAGACGCGTGAGCCGCGGCGCGCGCCGGCGGCGAGGGGGGCGAGGCCCCGCGTCTGTCGGCGGAGATTGAACCGGCAAGCCGCGGTTCGCCGCGACGGTTTCATCCATCCCGGCGTTGTGTCCCGCTCCCGGCGGCAGATTTCGAATGCGCGGACGGCGAGACGGCCTCCCCGCCGCTTGACATCACCGGCGCCGCCGCTCACTGTGCCAACCATCGGCGAACGATCGGACCGAAGACTTTGCCTGCGTGAGCAACGCAGGTGGTCGGACCATGGCGGATGCGCGAGCCAAAGAGAATATCGTCATTTACGCCGTCCTGGCACTCGCGACGGCGATCATCGTGTTTCTGTACCACCTGACGCAGAACGAATTCCTGCTCGAGCTCTCGTCCCTGCCGGCCGAAATTCTGGTCACCGTGTTCATCCTCGACCGGTTCCTGCGCAACCGTGAGGCCCGCGCCCGACGGCAGCGGCTTCGGCACATCAAGGGGTATCTGTTCCGCTCCGACCTGCGACGGCTCTTCATTGCCAACGTCAACGCCTGCGTGCGACCGAATGTCTCGATGTCTTTCATCCGCTCGGCGTCGCTCGAAGAATTGAAGGCGCGACGGCAGGCCGCCGCGCGCGTCGAGTATGCCGGACCGGAGGCGATGGATGCGATCGTTGCGGAATACGTCGCCGCCGAACCGGTGTGGAAGCAGTTCATGGACATCGCGATCGCCAACGATTTCGACGACATCTTTCAGGCGATGGTCTACATCCTGCACTTCGTGGCGGACGTCCGGCAATTCCGGGAGGCCCATCCCGGCGAATCGTTCGCGCGGCACGTGCAGGCGCACGCGCACCTGCAGGAGCGGAT
Source organism: uncultured Verrucomicrobiota bacterium (assembly GCA_964386675.1). GTDB lineage: Bacteria > Verrucomicrobiota > Kiritimatiellia > PWTM01 > PWTM01 > CALGXT01. The sequence continues at coordinate 28,255 of CAYLTB010000020.1, read as the reverse complement.
GGAGAAGGTACTGGGTGACGGCATCCGCGCGTTCCTAGACTACGCCATCGAGTTGAAGGAGCTTCAGCCGGAGCTTTTCACCGAAGTCTTCGGCCGCGCTGTGGAGGACGAACGACGCGGCGGGTAGCGGCCGGGGGCTTCCAAGCTTTGGAGAAAAAACGCGCCGCGTTTCCAAGCGTTGGAAATGCACTGGGTTCGGCGGCGTCCGGAAGGCCGACCGCCCACGGTCCGGCGGCGCGGCGGGCCGCGCTCAATCGAACATCAGGAAGAGCTCCTTGGGCAGGTTGCGCGGTTCCCATCGGGGCTGCTGCGGCGTGCCGGTCACGTCGAACTCCATCAGGCGCGTGAGCGGCCAGGTGACGAAACGGAGCACGGAGGCGATCGGGCCAGCGCGCAGCAGCTTGACCTGTGCCGTGACCTGCAGGCGGTTCTCGAGGTCGTAATAGCCGCGGGCCCGGAGGCTGATCGTGCTGCCCAGCAGTTGCGCGTTTTCGGTGCGGATGCGGCCCTCGGCAAGGGTGAGATCCGCGGAGAATTCCGTTTGCGCCGCGAATCCCAGGCCTGGGAAAATACGCGCAAGCCCCCGCGACAACCCGCCCAGCAGGGGAATCCGTAGCAGTTGGCCGTCGCGGACGGCCAGATGGCCTTCGCCGAGCGCCGTGCGCCCCTGTCCGTCGCCGATAGCGCCTTCGAGTCGGCCCTCCGCATAGACGCGGCCGCTGTAGGCGCTGGCGTTGGAATCCCCGAGGTCGCGCACGATGCCCGCGAGGTCGGCGCCTTCCAGCCGGACCCGGGCGCGGTAGCGCACCGGCTCCTGTCCGGGCGTCAGCGTCAGTTCCAGATCTCCTTCGCCGCGGCCGCCATGCCATTCCCCCTGGATGTTGCGCAGCGCGATCCGGTCGCCGCGGGCCTCCACCGCGAACGCCAACCGGTCGGCCAGCGCCCAACGCAACCCCAGCCGTTCGCCTTCGACCGCGAGGTCGAAGTCGTGGTCATCACGGCCGCCATACGTGGCGCGTCCGCGGCCTTCCACGCGGATCGGGCCTTCAAACCGGAATTGCTGGGCAAGGCGGTGCGTGAACGGACTGATCATGCGCGCGAGCGCGTGCGGATGAATCGTACTGACCGCCTCAAACTCGGCTTCCTGTGCCGCGAACCGCTGCGTCACGCGCCCGGTCAGCCGTCCTTCCGGCCTTTCGACCACGGTGTTCCACATCCGCAGCGTGTCGTCTTGGATTTCCAAGTCGGTTTCGGCGCGGCTGACGGCGCTGCCGTTGTAAATGAAATCCATGGCCTCGATGCGGCCGCGGATGCGGAGTCCGGTGTTCCGGCCCCAGCGACCGACCGCTTCCATGCGCACGACCGGCGGGGCGCCGGCGAACACCGCCGCACCGGCCGCGATGGCCTGCCGTGCCGTCAGCAGCGGCATCAGGATTGTGGGGTCAAAGGCGGTCTCGAAGCGCGCAGCGAAATCGCCGGTATCCAGCGCGATCTCGAAATCCCCGCGGGCCGGGCCGCGGCCCCGGCCGGCGCCGACGACGGCCTCGACCGCTTCGACACGCAACTGGGAGCCATCCCGACGGACCCGGCCCGTGAAACGATCAAAGGGAATGTCCGCCGCCTCCCCGGGACCGAGTTCGATACGGCCGCGCCATCGTTCCCGCCAGGAATCCCAGGGAATCGCGCCGTCCGTTTCGATTTCCACGCGCGCGTCGCCGGCGTTGACGCGCAACGCATCGGCCAGCCGCGCGGCGGCCGGCGGGACCGGCAGGGCCAGCCAGTCGCGGACCGGCAGGCGGCCTTCCGCCCGCGCATTCAGCGTCCGCTCTTCGGCGCGATAGTCCGCGGAAGCCGCAATCCGACCGCGCGCGAGGCGGAGTTCGGCGGTGGATATTCGGACATCGCGTCCGCGCAGCTCGGCGCGGAGTTGGCCGCCGAGGACCGGAAGACCGCGCCAACGACCCTCTCCCACGCGCAGCGTCAGCCGCGCGATGTCGCGCGAGGGATCGTTCGGATCCATGAGGAAGTGCGCATACGCCGTCGGCGGCGAGCGCATTTCAAAATCCTCGAGCGCGCGGGCCGCGCGCAGCCAGCGGTCGGTCTGCGCGCGCAATCGGCCCGCCCAATCAGCCTGAAGCACCGCGCCCCGCCCCTGCGCGGGCGCCGCCATCCGTCCGGTGAGTCGCCAGCACAGGCCGCCGAACCGCGCATCGGCGTGCCGGACGATCCAGCCGTCAGGCGCAAACTCCAATTCGACGTCTTCCACCTCGATCGTCGGGGCCGCGGCGGTCCAGCTTGGGGCGTCCGCGTCCGGTTCCGCGCCCGGCCGCAGCACGATGCCGCGTCCCGCGGCGCCGCAGAGGCCGGGGCGCCCCGAGGCGGCATCGCGGCCGAAGCGCAGCACGAGCTCGCGGGCCTCGGCGACCGGCCGTCCGGCGCCGGGCGTCGGGTAGATGTGAACCTGACGGGCGACCAACAGGGCCGGCCACTCGATGTGGATGCCGCGCACGCGGGCGACCAGACCGCGGTGCTCCAGCGCCGCCAGCAGGTGGCGTTCCGCGAAACCGGGTAATCCGAAGAAGTGCAACGCGGTATAGGCCAGCGCCAGACCGAGCGCCGGGTACACGGTCAGCCGCGCCAGGGCGCGGACCGCGGCCCGCACGGCACGCGCGCTCACGGCGGAGACGGCGAGTCCGCCGCCGCGTCGGGCCCGCGCTCGCCGCCCGCGGTCAGGTCGGCGGTGATGTCCTGTCGCGTGGCATCGTCCACGGTGAAGACCATGTCGCGACCGCGGATCATCGCGAACGTGCCGTGTTCTCCGGATCGTCCGACGAACAGGGTCTTGCTGATGCCGGCCTCGTCGCGCAAGCCCAGCGTGAGCGTGACTTCCGGCGGGTCGAGGCCATAGATCGAGAGATCGGGGGGGCGCTCGGCGACATACCGCCGCGCGCGGGCCTGGAGCAGCCGTTCGAGCCGGGCGCACAGCGCCGCGGAGTCAACGGACCCGCCGTGCTCCGACACGAACGGACCGTCCTGCTCGCGACGGACCGCCTGCTCGCGGTCGCCGCGCGTCAGCACCATCCGATAGACGGAGGATGGCGCCGTGGAGAACAGCCGACGGTCGCGATAGAGCAGGGGATCCGGCGTCAGCAAGGACAGCAACCGCACGGACACCTCCTGGACGCAGGGATCTTCCGAGGTCCAAACCCGGATGCGCCCGTCCTCGGGCGGCCGGCGGCCCACCCGGATCCAGAGGGTCGCGGGGTCTTCGTCGGCGATCGTCTTCCGGGACAGCCCCACCCGGCCCAACGGCGGCTGAAACTCATCTTCCGCGCCCGGCGCGGTCGTGAAGCGCTCGATCAGGGCTCCGCTCCAGGAGCGGATGAGGGCTTCAACGTTGTCGGGGTCCGCAGGGGCGCGCACCGGGTCTGCGAGCATCCAGCCGCTCTCGCTACGGGTCAAGAGCAGGGATTGATCGTCCAACTCGAGCCGGACCGAGTGAATCTCCGGGGCCTCCAGCGCGGTCAGCCGCCGGTCCCGGAAGTTTTCCAGCGGCGCGGTCAACTGTGCGACGAGCTGGGCGGGGATCGTGAAAACGTCTTCGCGGCCGCGGAATCGCGCGTAATACCAGTCCGGGGTAGCGTTCCGCGGGGCGCCGATCAGCAGCGGCTCGGAGGGGTCGAGGCCGCTGGCGGTGAATTCGACGACGATGGCCGGATCGTCCAATCCCATCGTGGCGGCTTCTGCCGATTCGTTGGAAATGAAATCGCCAATTCGGGTGGCGAGCAGGTTGCTCAGCAGACCAGCCACGGCCGGCAGGTTCGCGCGCGCGGCGTAGGGGACGGCGACGGTCCACCCTCCCGATTCTCCGCGGTCGAGGCGAAGGACGCCGTCGGGACGCCGCACCTCGACGCGCCGGATGCGCACGGCCTCGCCGCGGTACAGCGCGCGGTCACGCCACTGCTCCAGCCGAGTCGGCAGCAGGGACAGCAGGCCGGGCGCCGTCGTCAAGATCTCCGCCGCGCCCTGCGCCTGAATGTAGAGCGCATCTCCGGCGGGGGTGGCGCGTCCGATCCGCAGGGTCAAGTTGACGCCGTCACCTTCGACGGCGATCCGCGCGCGTGGCGGATCGAGACCGTAATCCGAAAGCGTGGTCCCTGCGCGACGCCGGTCCTCGGGTGTGATCGTCTCGCCTTTCGGCAGGCGCTCGAGGGCGAGCAGGATGCGGCCGACCACGCCGACATCGGCCGGGGCGCGGACCGGCTCGGTCATGGTCCACTGTCCGTTCGCGCCGGTCAGCGCGACGCGCAGCGCCTCGGTTTCGACCTGTATCGAACGGATCCGGGCGGGATCCACGCGCAACGCCCGCCGGTCCCGACGCCGGCGTTCCTCGGTCGAATCGCGCCGGCGTTCGACCACGCCGATGTACACAGCCAGGGCGACGGCGGCGACGAGCAATATGCGCGTGGATGCGGAGCGCACGATTCAGCGCCTCCGGACCGCCCGCACGGCGAAGCCGATGGCGGCGAAAATTCCCGGCCAGATCAACAAGGCCCATACGGCGACCTGGCGGCGCTGGCGGGACGTCAGAACCAACCGCATCTCCTCAATGGGCTTGGGCGCGATGCCCATCAATTCGGGCCGCTCGATCAGCCAGTGCAGGGCGCCAAGGAAGAAATCCCCGTTGGCGCTGCGCAAGGCGCCATCGGCGACGAATTCCGCGTCGCCGAAGACGACGATGCGCGTCGGCTTCAACTGGACGTTCAGCCCCGCGGCTCCGCGCTCGATGGCGAGGGCGATCGTGACCGGTCCCGGCCGGTCCCGGCCGGGATCGAACCGCGGCGTCGGCTCGTCGAAATCCGTCTCCGCCCAGCCGCGCGCGCTGGTCGTCGCCAGCGGCATCAGGCGCGGCCGGTCCGCCTCCGTTCCGCCGGCCAATGGCTCCACCGACCGCGGCCGGTAGAAGACGGCGGCGACCCGGCCCAGTGCCGCGGTGATCGGGTGCTCGGGATAGGGGCCGACCACGACTTCCAGTCCGGACAGTGTCTGCTCCGGGTCTATCACGATGTCGTCGCCCACGCGGACGCCCCAGCGCCGCAGCAACTCTTCAAGGCCGGTGGACGTCCGAGAGGACAGCAGCAGGATAGCGCGGCCCTGCCGCTCGAGGTAATCCTGAATCATGTCCAGCGCGGGCTGCGGCAACCGGCGGCGGGGTCCGGCCATGACGAGCGCTGCGGCGTCGGACGGCACGCGCCGCGTCTCGTCGAGCCGCAGGGTTCGGGTTTCAATGTTGTCCTGCCGGATCAGGCGGTCCAGGTGCGATAAGCCGGCGCCGGGTTCCGCGGACTCGATCGATTTTTCGCCGTTCCCTTCCAGGAAGTACACGATCGGGCGTTCGCTACGGACGAGGGAATGAATGGCGGAGCTGAACGCGGCCTCTCCGCGAAAGGCGCGGCGGCGCCATTCGGGTTTCGGCGCCGAAGGGTCCTTGGCCTCCAGTTCAATCCACTCCTTCTCGGCGACGACGCGCGTGCGGTCGCCGACGGCGAAGATGACGACGTTGGGATCCGTGACCGGCACGCGCCGCAGCAGTTGCTCCATACGCGCGGGGTCGCGATCCGGATCAATGCGAGCGATCCGGATGTGCGGCGATCGGAGCTGGTACTCCCGCAGCAGGTTCTGGACATCGTCGCGATCGGGGTGTCCGCCTTTCAGCAGGACGGTAATCTCCACGTCGTCCGTCAACGCGGCCAACAGATTTTCGGTCTTGGTCGAGAGTCGGTAGAAGCCGGCGCGGCTGAAATCCCATCGGCCGTAATGGCGCGCGGCAAGATAGTGCAGCATGCCCGCGACGGCCGTCGCCAGCGCGAGAGCGGCGGCGGCATGGCGGCGCCGGCAGCGCCGCCACCGCGATTGGCGGGCGAGGCCCTCGCGGGCGCTGTCCGCGCCGGATTCCGCCGGCGCCGTCGGGATCGGGGTTACTGCCATCGCCGAGCCTCCACGGCCTGGACGGCGGCCCACAGCAGCCACGCGGTGTTGATGAGGTAAAAGGCGATCGGCCGGGTGTCCACGACGCCGCGCGAGAAATCGAGCAGGTGTGTGACGCCCGAGGCGTAGTGCACGGACCGCGTGAGCGTTGCGCCCAGCGGCAAGTAGGGGATGAAACCGGCGAGGAAGAAGACAAAGATCATCGCGAAGCAGGCCAGCGCGGCGACTACCGGGTTCCGCGTCAGGGCCGAGACCAACACGCCGGCGGCCAGCGCCATCGCCCCGATCAGCAGCACGCCCAGATAGCCGGCGGCCAGCGCACCGGGATCGAGGGGCGCGCCCGCCGGTGCCAGGAACCGCAGCGCCAGGGCGTAGGCGAGGGTCGGCAGCCAGAGCAGCACGTAGAAGATCCACACGGCCGTGTATTTGGCCAGCACGACCGCGCCGTCTCGGACCGGCGCGGTCATCAGCGTTTCAAGGGTGCCGGATCGGTGCTCCTCGGCGAACGTCCGCATCGTGAGCGTCGGAACCGTCAGGAAGAGCGCCAGCCAAAAGAAGATCGAACCGAGCAGTTGGCCCACGACGGCCCCGCCCTCCGTCGCTTCGGCGCCGACGGTCAACTGATCCAGCAGCATCCAGAAACTGGCGCCCATCACCACGAGGAAGAACGTGAACGCCGCCCAGGCGACCGGCGACAGGAACAACGCTCCCAGTTCCCGCCGCAGCAAGACGAAAAACGTCCTCATGCGGCGTCCTCCGCCGCGGCCGCCGCGCGGGGGTTGGGGGCGCGCTCTGCTCGGGTCAGCGCCACGAAGATATCCTCGAGCGTCTGCGTCTGGAGCCGCGCGTCGCGCACGCGCCAGCCCCGTTCGGTCGCCAGACGTGCAGCGGCCACGCGCGGGTCGGCGCCCCCGGCGCAGGCCAGGGTGACCCGCAGCGCATCGCCGGTGGTTTCGTCCGTGACGGATTCCACGCCCTCGAGCGCGGCGAACGCGCGGCCTGCGCCCGGTCCCGCACCCTCGATTTCGATCACGCAGACTTGCCGGCGGCATAGTTGAGCGGCGTCGCCGTCGGCCGCAAGCCGTCCGCGGTGCAGGATGATGATGCGCCGGCATACCGCCTCGACCTCCGGCAGGATGTGGGTCGAGAGCAGGATCGTATGCCGCTGTGCCAGCGTTCGGATCAGATCGCGTGTCTGCCGGATCTGGCCCGGATCGAGGCCGATGGTCGGTTCGTCGAGCACCAGAATCTGCGGCTCATGCACCAGCGCGTCCGCCATGCCGACGCGCTGACGGTAGCCCTTGGAAAGCTGGCCGATGATCCGGCGGCCGACATCGTTCAGACCGCATTGCTGCTTGACCGCGGCGACGCGCTCCCGCACGCCCGAGGCGGGCACGCCTTTAAGGGCCGCGCGGTACCGCAGGTATTCGTCCACCCGCATTTCCGGGTAGAGCGGGCAGTTCTCCGGCAGGTAGCCGATCCGCCGCCGCACGTCCAGGGATTCGGTCCGGACATCGTGGCCGGCGATGCGGACGTCGCCGCCGGTGGCGGACAGAAAGCCGCAGAGCACTCGCAGCGTGGTGGTCTTGCCGGCGCCGTTGGGACCGAGGAAGCCGACGATCTCGCCGCGTGCGATCTCGAAGGAAAGATCGTCCACCGCCGTCACCCGTCCGAAACGCCGTGTCAAATGAGATACCTGGATCATGCGCAGAAGCCGTTCGCCGTGCGCGGCATATTCCCCGTCGCGCGCCCGACGGTCAAGCGCAACGCGTCGCTCACGAGCGGGTGGCAATCACGTTCAGAATATAGACACCGATCCACAGCGCGCCGAAAAAGGCCGCGGGCGTCCAGCGCCGCCCGAAGCGGGAGAACGCCAGCGCGCCCAGGATTCCGAACACAGCGCCGGCCGACAAAATATGCAGGAGGTCCAGCGGGCCGAGGTAGAAAACGAAGGAGCGGTGCCACGGCAGTGCACCGGCCAGGCGGGCGAGGCCGCGATGCAGCTCGGTGTAGGCGACGAAGATCGAGTCGAAACGAAATGGGACGCACAGCAGGCCGATCAACGAAAGGATCGCCGTGGCGATGGTGATCCCGGGGCCGCCGCCCAGCGGCCCCCCCTGCCGTTCCGCCAGCCACTTCGCAAATGGCAGGGCGAGAAAGGGAAGCACCGCCACCGTGTAACGCGGTTCGTGGCAGATGCCCGAGGGCCAATCCCAGAGCCAGAGTCCGCCGTTGACGCAGAAATAGGTCAGCCAGAAAATCGCGAGCGGCAGCCGCGGGATCCGCGCCCGGCGGAATGCCATGAATAGCGTGAACGGAATGAAGAGCGCCAGGAAGAGGTTGGTCCAGATCAGGCCAAATCGTTTATCGTACAACACCCCCAGTAGCTTCGTCAGGCGCCAGGGCGAAGAGGTCCTCAGACCCAGTTTGACCAGGTCCGTCCACGGAAGCGAACCCCCGGCGATGGTACTGGAACCGGCCGCCAGCTCCGGATTACCGGGAAACCGCCAGGCGTTGAAGGCCAGCAGGGTCAGCACGAGGACGGCCTGCGGCCACAGGAGCGCGGCCAGGCCGCATCCGTTGCGTTCGCGCAGGCCGCGCCGCAGCGCGGCCAGGTTCAACAGGGCCACCGGAAAGACAAAGCGTCGGCTCAGCAGCCAGGCGGCGAAACCCAACGCCAGCCCCGCCGCCAGTGCGCGGCGCGGCCGCCAGGGCGCCGGGTCGCGCAGCGCGAAATACGCCCAGAGGTAGCACAGGCCGGCCGGCACATCCGGATAGGTGCGCGCGCCGTAGATCGCGATCGGCAGTGTCAGACCCCACAGGAGCGTCACGCCGAGAGCCGTCGGCGGCGGAACGGCCTCGCGCCGCAGCACCAGAAAGAGCAGCGGTCCCAACAGTGCGCTGAGGCCCGCATGGACGAGCAGCGCGCCCCACCGGCCCCCCAGCCACCAACCCGGCATCATCAGCAGCGACACGCCGAACGGGTGATGGGTATAGGCGCGGCCGGGCCGCGACGACGCACTGATGTGTTCCGGCGCGTATTGTTCCGGCGCGAAGGTCCAGCCGGGTGTCACGCCCGCCATGTCGAGCGTTCGGTGTTCCGCCAGCGCCTGCGCCTGGCGCAAATAGTAGATTTCATCTCCGGCGGAAAAACCCTTGACGGCAGCCAGCAGGACGGCCAGCGCCGCATAGGCAACCGCGAAGACCGCGAACAGCCAGCGCGGCGCAGACGGCGACTCTGCCCAGCGCGCCGAGAACCGACGGACGGCCGGGGCGATGAGATAGTGCAGCACCCGAAGCGCCATCAAGCCCATCAGCACCAGGCCGGTGAGCGGCACCAGTGCGGGCGCGCGGAGGAAGACGCGCGGTATGATCAACAGCAGATTCAGCGCCGGCAGGCAGGCGAACGGCCAGTCGAACGGCGCGGTCCGACGGCGTTCGATCCAAAGCAGCAAGACGAATACCGCCAGGATCAGCGCAGCCGTCCACGGGTCCGGTCGCTGCCACAGCGCCCGGTGCGCGTTCCGGAACCCGGCGCCATAAAACGTATCCGGATGGTTGGCCGCCACGGCCCAGATGAGGTGGGCGGCCAGCGCACCCGCACGCCAGCCGCCGCCGGCCGTTCGGAAAACATAGCGTTTTTTCGTAGCTGTCATGTGACCGCGACACGCAACGGGGAACCAACCACACAAACCGAGCGGCGTTGAACGGCCTTCAAATCCAGCGCCACGGAATCTAGCCCAAACCGTCCGATTCGTGAATCCCACCGTCGGATGCCGCGCCGCGCGCCCCGATCATGAAGCCGGGCGGGAATGGAAAGGCGGATCGTGCAGACGGCAGACGGCGGGCGGAACCAGCAGGCCGGATCGGATGTCCTCGATGCGAACGCGACGGGTGGACGCGCCAGGCTCAAGAGATGCCGCGGTGCAAGGCCAGGATCGGCAGGACGATCGCCAGCGCGACGGCCAGCACGATCGCTCCCAGCAGGATCACGAGCGAGGGTTCCAGCAGGGAGAGCGCGCGACCCAGCTTGCGCTCCCAGAGAAATTGCTGGCGGTCGGCGGCCGCCGTCAGCAGCCGGACAAGGTCGCCGCTGGCCTCGCCGGCATGCACCCAGTTGGGGATCGCATCGCGCAGCGGCGGAACCTCGCGAAGCGCCTCCGCGGGACTGCGGCCGTGCCGGACGGCTTCTGCCGCGCCCTCAACCTCCCGTGCGGCCCAGGGGCTGCCCGTCGCGCGGCCGGCGAGCGGAAGGGCCTCGACCATCGGCGCGCCGCCCCGCAGCAGCAGGGCGAGCGCCCGCGCGAAGCGCGTCGCCACCAGCGACCGGTACAAGGCGCCGGCCAGCGGCAGGCGATACCGCGCGCGGTCGAGTCGCTCGCGCCATTCAGCCGAGCACGCGACGCGGCGCCGGAGCGCCGCGACGGCCAGCGACATCGTTGCCGCGAGCAGCGGCAGCATCCAGCGCATGGCGCGGCCGAACCCCATCACCATTCGCGTGAACCACGGCAGCGCGATGCCCGCGTCCTCCCACATCCGCGCCAACATCGGGAGCAGGAATCCCAGCATTCCGACGGCCACCAGGGCGGTCAGCGTCAAGACCACCGCCGGGTAGATCAGCGCGCTGACGATTCGCTCGCGCACACGCGCCTGCGCCTCGAGGTAATCCGCCACACGCTCCAGGCCGGCGTCCAGCGCGCCGGCCCGTTCTCCCGCCCGCAGCGCGGCGATCTCGAACGCCGAGACTCGCCCGCCGGCCTCCAGCGCGGCGGAGAGGTCGGCTCCATCCCGAATACGGTCGCGCGCTGCGGCCAGGTCCGCCTGTGCGTCGGCCAGTTCCGGCGACTCGATCAAGATGTCGAGCGCGCGCGGCACGGGCAGCCCGGCGCGCAGCAGCGACGCCATTTCGCGGAACACGGTCGCGCGCATGCCGACGCGCGCCAACGCGGGCCGGCGTCGGGGCCGGGCCGCCGCCGCATCTCTCGTACCGCGCAGCCGTTCAGTCAGGATGCCGCGCGCCGAAAGCCGTTCGCGGGCGGACTTCGGATCCTCGGCTTCGATGATGCCGCGGGTGCGGCGGCCGTCCGCGGTGAAGCCGCTGTATTCGAAGGTCTTCATGCCGGCGCGCTCGCGGCGCCGAGCACGCGCGCGATCTCGGCCAGGCTGGTCACGCCCTCGAGGACGCGTGCCAAGCCGTCCTCCGTGAGCGTGGGAAAACCGTCGGCCGCCGCGGCGGCGCGAAGCGGTTCGGGCCGCGCGCCCGACCGGATCGCTTCGGCGACGGCCGGAGTCAGCGCCACCAGTTCGAAAAGACCGACGCGTCCGGTGTACCCTTCCAAGCAGCGGTCGCAGCCGCGCGCCCGGTAATGGCGGCGTCCGGCAAAACCGCGCGCCGCCGCGCCCCACGGCGCCAGGTCTTCGGCGGTCAGCATCGCTTCCTCGCGACAGTGGAGGCACAGCCGGCGCACGAGGCGCTGTGCGAGCACGCCGCGCAGGGCGTCGGCGAGCAGGTAGGGCGGAACGCCCATGTCCACCAGCCGCAACGCGGCGCCGGCGGCGTCGTTCGTGTGGAGGGTCGAGAAGACGAGATGGCCGGTGAGCGAGGCGCGGATCGCGATCTCCGCGGTCTCGAGATCGCGGGTCTCGCCGACGAGGATCACGTCGGGGTCCTGTCGCAACACGTGGCGCAGGCACCGCGCGAACGTCAGCTCAATGCGCGGGTTGACCTGGATCTGGCTGATACTGGGCAGTTGGTATTCGATCGGATCCTCGATCGTCATCACGTTCAATCGGTCCGTATCCAGTTCGCGCAGCGCGGCGTACAGGGTGGTGGTCTTCCCGCTGCCGGTGGGGCCGGTGACCAGGACGATCCCCTGCGGCAGGGCCAGCAGCCGGCGGAAGGCTTCCGCGACGCGCTCCCCCATGCCCAGCTCCGGCAACGGCAGCACCGCGGAATCGCGGCGCAGCAGGCGCAGGACCAGCCGCTCGCCCTCGGCGACCGGGACGCTGGAGATGCGCACGTCAATTTCGCGCGTGCCGACCCGCACACGGGCCATGCCGTCCTGGGGCAGGCGCTTCTCGGCGATGTCGAGACGGGCCATGACCTTCAGGCGCGAAACCAGCGGGGCCTCCAGGTGTTTGGGCGGTGCGGGTCGGTCGTAGAGCAGTCCGTCAATGCGGCAGCGCACGCGCAAGTGGTTCTCGAACGGCTCCAAGTGGATGTCCGAGGCATTGGACTGGACCGCTTCGAGCAGGATCGCATTGACCAGTCGCGTAACAGGCGCGCCCTCGGCCATGCGCAGCAGGTCCTCGGCGCCGCCGCCCGCGGATGCCGTGGGCGCCCCTTCGGGCGGCGTCTCCGCCAGCTCCCGGATCAGCGCGCCCGGGGAATCGGCGCGCTTCACGTAGCATCGCTCGATGGCCTGTAGAATCTCCGCGCGCGGCGCGAGGGCCGGTTCGATCGGCGCGCCCAGCAACAGGGCGAGCTCCTCGGCCTCCGGGACCTTCGACGGGTCGTCCAGCAGCACGAACAGCCGTCCCTCCCGCCGGATGGGCAGCAAGGTCCGCCCGCGCGCCCACTCGACCGGCAGTCGTGCGACGAGCGTGGGATCCAGCGCCTCGTCGGGAACGGCGGGGACGACGGCCAGACCCAGTTGCTCGGCGAGCGCCTCGATCACATCGCGTTCCGTGACCAGCCCTTCGGCGACGAGGACATCGCCGATCCGGCGGCCCTCGCCGGCGTGGCGCGCCCACGCGGCTTCGATCGCGTCGGCCGGGGCGCGGCCGCGCCGGACCAGTATCTCGCCGAGCCGCATCGCGTCACTCCGGCAGCCGGCCCGTGTCGGCGCCGGGGCCGGGCAGGTTCGTGCGCGCCTCCAGCCGCCGGCGCATTTCTTCGGCGCGACCGTCATCGCTGACCACGGTCGGCGTGACGAAGATCAGCAGGTTGTTGCGCTGGGTGCGGTCGGACGTGTATCGGAACAGATGTCCGAGCACGGGAATGTCGCCCAGCAGCGGCACGCGGGCGACCCGGCGCACGCGGTCCTGGCGGATCAGGCCGCCCAGGACGACCGTCGTGCCGTCGGGGACCGTGACCGTGGTCTGGATTTCGCGCTTGGCGATGGTCGGGGCGAAGGCGGTGTCCGTCGGTCCCGAGTCCACGATCGCCTCGATGCTGGGGTTGAGTTGAATCGTGATCTGGCGGTCGGGATTAACGTGCGGCGTGACGCGCAGCTTGATGCCGACGTCGGCGCGGTCAATGTTCTGGATCACGTCGCGGGCGGTTCCGGAGCCGCCCTCGATCGTCGAGCGCAGCAGCGGGATGTTGTCCACGACGCTGACGGTGGCCTCCTTGTTGTTCTGCGCCCAGAGCGGCACGTTGGACAGGATGCGCACGTCGCGGTTCTGCTTCAGGGCTTCGAGCAGGAACGGCACGCGGGGAATGCCGGAGGCGTAGGTCCCCCGCGCGATGCCGACGGCGAGCCCCTGCGGAAAGACGCCCTTGGTGATCGCATCCGCCAGCGTATCGGCGCTGCCGGGGCGGCTGCGCGCGAGGGCGGTCGTCTCGCCGTCCTTCGGCTGCTCCAGCGTGGACCAGGTCACGCCCAGGTCCAGTTGGGAACCGAGCGAGACCTCCGCGATCAGGATTTCGATCATGACCTGCTGCGGCGGACGGTCGAGGGTCTCGAGCAGCTCTTTGACCCACTGGAAATCGCGCGGCGCCGCCTCGATGATGAGCGCGTTGTTCGGCGGATTTGGTTCAATGGCGATGCGCTGCCGGGCATCCTTCTCGGCGGTCTTCGCGAGTACGGCGTTCAGACTCTTGGCGGCGTCTTCCGCGCCCAGGTACTTCAGAAAAATCGCGTTGAGCCGGCCGCCGCCCGAAACCGATTCGACGTCCAGCAGCGCGATGATGCGCTTCATCTCGGCCAGCGGCACCGGCGGGGCGACCAGCACGAGACTGTTGGAATGTGCGGCGGGCACGACCAGTATGTCGCCCGGCGTGGCGGAGTCCCCCTCCGCCACCTGCTGCAAGTGACGGCTGACGCGAAGGCCCGCCCGCTCCGCGCCGGTCATCGCAGTCATAACCTGGGCGGCCACCTCTTCGGCGGAAGCGTGCTGGAGCGACACGATCTCGATGGCCCGCGCGGCCCCGGGGCGGTCGAGTTCTTCGAGCACCCGCGCGATGCGCCGCAGGTTGGCGGCCGTGTCCGTCACGATCAAGTGGTTGGTCCCTCCGAAGACGGCCAGTCCGCCCGTCTTCGCCCCCCGCACCAGCGGCTCAAGGCCGCGCGCGACCTCGGTGGCGGACACGTGTTGGAGCTGGAAAATCCGCGTCGCCAGGCCCGCCGCGTCCGTTGGGGGCGCGGCGATGTCCGGAACGATCGCGCCGCGCTCCGGCAGCGGGACGACAAAGCCCGCGCCGTCGCGTTCAACCACCGTGAAGCCGCGCGCCTCTAGAATCGAAAGGAACAGCGGATAGACCTCGTCCAACCGGACCGGGCCGGGCGGTAGAACGGTGACCTGTCCGACGACGCGTTCATCCACAACGAACCGGCGTCGCGTGACCTCGCCGACCAGCTTGATCAGCAGCCGGATGTCGGCATTGTCGAACGAGAAATTGACGCTCGCAACGGCCGGCGGACGCGGTTCCTGCGCCATGGCCGGCGCGCAGGCGGCCGCCACCGCGACCGCCGCGATCGCCCGACGGAGGATTTTCCTGTTCACGTCACGCCTCGATTCATGGTCCGGCTCCCGCGCTCCGTCGTTCGCCAGCCGTCGTCACGCCCCTGCCGCGTCCGCCGGGCGGCCCCGGCGTCAGACCGGTGGTTTCCCGTTCTCGTCGCGCGCATAGCCGAACATCAGATCGGCCTCGCTGGCGACCTCGCCGCGGCAAAGCACGCGGCCGCGCATGCGGGCCATGCCCAGTCGGAAGCGGATCAGATGGACCTCGATGTGCAACTGGTCGCCGGGCACTACCACCTTGCGAAAGCGGGCGTTGTCCACAGCCAGGAAGAACGCCAGTTTGCCTTCCATGTGCAGCAGCCGGTTCATCAACACGCCACCAACCTGCGCCATGGCTTCCAGTTGGAGCACACCGGGCATCACCGGGTTGCCGGGGAAATGCCCCTGAAAAAAGGGCTCGTTGATGGTCAGATTCTTCAGTCCGACGATCTTTTCCTTTTCGTCGTTCTCGATGATCCGATCCACTAACAGGAAAGGATAACGATGGGGAATGACCGAACAAATCTCGCCGACTTCCATGGTGCTCACGCGCAATAGTCTCCCGCTCTGCTGCGGGGCGAACTGCATCGCCGTCCGCAACGGCTAAAATCTAACGGACACGGCCCTCGGACGGAAGCGAAAAACGCCGCAGGCTTGCGTTCCGGCCGTGAAACGGGCAGAATCGAGGGCCATTGATTTTCGAACCCCGAGGAGCGGACATGCGAAAGAAACTGGTCGCCGGCAACTGGAAGATGAACAAGACCCGCGCCGAAGCGGTCGTGCTGGTCGAGGAGATCAAGGCCGCCTTGGACGGCTTCTCCGCGGTCGAGGCGGCCGTGTGCGTGCCGTTCACGGACCTGGACGCCGTGGCGCCGCGGTTGAAGGGCACGCCGATCGGGCTGGGGGCGCAGAATGTGCACTGGGCGCCGAGCGGCGCGTTCACGGGTGAAATCTCCGCCGCGATGCTCGTCGAACTGGGGTGCGCTTGGGTGATCGTGGGGCACAGCGAGCGGCGGCAGTACTTCGGCGAGACGGATGCGACCGTTAATCGCCGCGCCCGGGCCGCCCTGGCCGCCGGACTGCGGCCGATCGTGTGCGTCGGCGAAACGCTGGACGAGCGCGACCGGGGTGTGACGGCGCAGGTGGTCGAAGCGCAGACGCGGCAGGGGCTCGCCGGCCTGGCGCCGGACGATTGGGCGCGGACGGTCATTGCTTACGAACCGGTCTGGGCGATCGGTACGGGGCGGACGGCCACGCCGCAGCAAGCCCAGGAAGTCCACGCGCTGATCCGGCGGGTCGTCGCGGACCTGGCCGGCGGGGCGGTGGCCGGCGGCATCCGCGTGCTCTACGGCGGCAGCATGAAACCCTCCAATGCGCGGGAATTGATGGCCCAGCCGGATATTGACGGCGGACTCATCGGGGGAGCCGCGCTCGAGGCCAAATCCTTTGTGGACATCATCAGGGCGGGCGCGTAATCATGAAGCCGCGCGCGGCCGGACGCCGGCCGGCGCGATAGAGCGGGTGGAATCATGGCTATTTTGAGAGCATTGTTGATCGTGTTCGAAGTGCTGGTCAGCCTGCTGCTGATCGGACTGATCCTGCTGCAGAAGTCGCGCGAACAGGGTCTCGGACTGGCGTTCGGAGCGAACGTCGGCGAGTCGCTTTTCGGTTCCCGGGCGGGGAATGTGTTGACCAAGGGCACCGTGATTCTGGGGTCCATCTTCGCGGCCAACACGCTGGTGCTGGGGTTGCTCTATGCCGGCGGCGCGCAGTCGGACGCCGAGCGGCGGTTGGAGGAATCCCCGGCCCCGATCGAGGCTCCCGCACCGGCGTCGCCCGCGCCGTTCGGAGCGCCGGCCGAGGGCTTGAGTCCGAATACCGGCGCGGCCGCCGCGCCCGGTGTCGTGGATCTTCGGACGGTCACTTCGCCAGCGGCGCCGGCCGAGGCCGTTCCCGCGCCGGACACACCCGAACCGTCGGTGCCGGAGCCCGTTCCGCCTGAACCCGGGCCGGACGCCCGGCCCGCGCCGGCGGAATAGCGGACCGTGGAGCCTGTGGCGGACGCGGAAAAGAGAACCGGATTCGTTATGCGCGTTTGAATCAGTCTGCCGGAAGCGGAACCGCCATCGGATCATTCCCGATCAATATGGAGGCGCTCAGTTCGCGGTTCAGGCCCTTCCTCGATCACGCCGCTTGAGTCGCCCATGGGTTACTCGTTTTGCCGCTGAAAAGCCGTCGTGTCCAGGTGGAGCAGGCCCCGCCGGGACTCTTGGGGCGCAGAACAGCGATCCTGCAAACCCCGGTGTAGCGCGAACGGGCGGCCGCGGCTGCCCCAGTCTATTTTTCAGCGGATGGCGGCGGTTCTCCCCCCTTCTTCGGGCTGCGTTTTCCGCGAACGCCCCGCGTTTACGAATTTACCCCCACCTTTCCGATCCATATAATGTGTTTATCGGGGTGCCCGGTGTATCCCGAAAAGTTCTAAGACGGAGGCTGAACTGGAATCGACGGAAAGCCGCCGCGGATAGCAAAGCGGAGGAGATATGGCGTCTTGTTTCACATCATCGCTAGATCACGGTTTGAGATGCGGCCTGCTCGCCGCCTCGTTTTTCTATGCGTCGATCGGTTGCGCGGCCGAAGTGGTGCTGGACACCATTGGTCTATGGCGCATGTACCACGTGTTGTCGCCGCCGGTCGTCCTCGTTCAGGGGCGGCCCAAAACGATCGAACGGGAGGCTCATCTCAATTGGACGACGGCAGCGCCGCCGGTGGGATGGATGCAACCGGATTTCGATGACGGCGACTGGGTGCGGGGGCCGGCGCGGAGGGCGTGTCAGACTCCTTACCTGGAACGTTTGTGCCTGCGGGGCAAGTTCGCGGTTGAGAATCCGTCGGCGGTTCGCGATCTGAAACTGACCGTTCGGTATCACGGCGGCGTCACCGTCTGGGTGAACGGGGCCGAGTTGACACGCCGCCATCTTGTACCGGCGGCCGATGGCAAGAGCGTAGCGTCGGCCGAGCCCTATCCCGCGGAAGCGTTCAGCAACGCGCAGGGCAAACCGTTGCCTTCGCCGGAGAAACTCTCTGCATCGGATGCCGACCTGCAACGGCGATTGGCGTTGCGTCTGCGGGAAATCACGGACGTGGCGATCCCCGCGTCCATGCTTCGTCGGGGCGTAAATGTCATCGCCATAGAAATCGTGCGGGCGCCTTACGATGCCGTTCATTGGGTCGAAAATCGGACGTTTCGGCCTGACCAAGTACCGTATCAGATTTCGTGGTATACGTGTGAAATCCTGCAAGTGCGGCTTGCGGCGTCCGACAAGAGTGGTTTGACGCCCAATGTAGTTCGACCTCCGGGTTTCCAAGTTTGGAATTCTCCTCTTTTGGCGGGCGATTTCGACCTCGATTTTGGAGATCCGAACGAACCGCTGCGCCCCCTGCGCATTATCGGCGCCCGAAACGGCGCGTTCTCTGGCAAAGTCATGGTCGGGTCCACCCGTCCGATTCGAAACTTGTCAGCGACCGTGTCAGACCTGCGAAGCCGATCAGGCGATACGATTCCTGCGAATGCCGTGCAGGTTCGCTACGCCATGCCATGGCGCACAGAGCAATTTCATCCCCAGTATTTGTCAGGTTCGCGCGTGTCGCCGTACCCGGCGCCGGCCTCGGCCCTTGCCGCGTTGCACGAAGCGCCGTCCGCGGAGATCAAGGTCGCCATGCCGGGCGAGCCGCGCAACTGTCTTCAGTTGCCGGGCCAGCCGAAGCCCGAGGGGGGCGCGGTCGTCGGCGTTTGGGCCACGGTTCGGGTGCCGGCCGCGGCCCGGCCCGGCGATTATGAAGGAGTACTTCGCATTCGCGCTGCCGGCGAAAAGGAGACGCCGCTTTCCATCCAGTTGCGCGTGGCGGACTGGACGATACCCGACCCGGCGGATTGGCGGAACTGGACTGAATTTCTGCAGTCGCCCGACACCCTTGCCCTGGAGTATGGCGTCAAGCCGTGGTCGGAAGAGCATTTTGCGCTTATCGGCAAATCCCTTCGCCTGTTAGGCGAGGCGGGGAACCGGGTGCTCACGATACCGCTGATTTGTGGGACGCATTATGGCCATGAGGAAACGATGGTGCGCTGGCGCGATCGGGGGGGAGGCAACTACGATTGGGATTTCACGGTGATGGATCGCTATCTCGATACGGCGGAGCGCAGCATGGGCCGGCCGGCGATCGTCGCGTTCTATGTGTGGGACGTGTTTCTCATTCCGGCCGACGGCGGCGGGGGGAACTGGGGTAAGGACGACACCGATGCCCGGGGTCGCGAGACTCGGCATCAGCGCGTAGCCGAGGCTCTTCGGGATCAACTCGGAAAGGGGCCCCGGGTCTCGATGCTGCAAGCGGACGGTCGTTCCGTCAAACCGTTCGAACTGCCGGTCTATGAGAATCCCGCGTCCAAGGCGATCTGGAAGGCGTTGTTCGACCAATTGCGCGAGCGGATGCGGCAGCGGGGTCTCGAGCAGACCATGATGCTGGGCGTAATGAGCGACGGCGTGCCATCCCGTGCGCAATGCGCCTTCTTCAACGAAGTGTCCGGCGGATTGCCCTGGGTCTCGCATTCCCACACGATGTTTCCGAAAGTGGACGGCAAGTACAAAATCTACGGCAGTACGGAAATCGGCTTTCAGGCGCTGAACCACCGTTTTTGGATTACGGATCCGGTTCAAGAGAATCGCCGCGGTTGGATGCTGACGGACCGGTTGATCAATGCCCCGGCCGTAAGCGGTTACGATTCTTATCCCGCGACAAGCTGGAAACACATCGTCGAATACACGCTCACGGCCGGTTTCAACGGAGTTCGATTGAAGGGCGATATGTGGGCCGTGCTCAAGGACCGCGCGGGTCGCCGCATCGGAACCATCAGTGATCGTTATCCGGAAGCCTCCTGGCGCAATCTTAACATGCCGATGAGCGCACTGGCCCCCGGTCCGGACGGCCCGGTCGCGACCACTCGTTTGCAGGTGTATCGCGAGGGATTGCAGGAATGCGAGGCCCGCATTTTCTTAGAAAACGCGCTGCTCCAACACCGCGGCCGTCTCGGAGCCGAAGCCCGAGAATACGAGGAGGCTGTCAATCAACGAACCCTGATGATTTGGAAAGGCGTGCACCATCACCAATTGGACACCCCGGTCAATTTCCAATGGTACGCCGGCGTGGCCGGCCACATCTGGTTTTTGGGATCGCGGCCCGAGGAACGGACCGAGCAGCTTTTTGCTCTCGCCGGAAAGGCCGCTCGGACGCTCAATCTTCCGTATGTTCCGACTCGGCCGTCGCCTTCGCCGCCGCCCCGGCCGGCGCCCCGGGCGTCAGGTAGTCCAAGAGGCTGATGAGGGTCGCCTTCAGGTCGCGGCGATGCACGACCATGTCCAATAGGCCGTGTTTCAGCAGGAATTCCGAACGCTGGAAACCGGGCGGCAGGTCCTGTTGTGTCGTTTCCTTTATGACGCGGGGCCCAGCAAAACCGATCAGTGCCGCCGGTTCCGCGACGATCACATCGCCCAGCGTCGCAAAACTGGCCATGACGCCGGCCGTGGTCGGATGGGTCAGAACGGAAATATAGGGCAGCCGGGCCGCCGCGTGGCGCGCCAGCGCGGCGCTGGTCTTGGCCATCTGCATCAGGCTCAACATGCCTTCATACATCCGGGCCCCGGCGGAGGCGCAGACGATCACGACGGCCATCCGATTTGCCGTCGAACGTTCGATCAGTTGGGTTATCTTCTCCCCGACCACCGATCCCATGCTGGCCCCGAGAAACGCAAAATCCATGACCCCCAGCCCGACGCCGTGCGGTCCGATGCGGGCGCGCCCCACCGTGACGGCATCGCGGAAACCCGTCTTCTGGATATTCTCCGTCAGTTTCTCGGCGTAGGAGTGGGTCCCAACGAAGCCCAGCGCGTCCACGCTGCTCAACCCGGCGTCCCATTCTTCAAATGAACCTGGCTCGGTCAGGAGGGCGATGCGTTCGGCACGGGGGATCTGAAAGTGGTATTGGCAATGCGCGCAGACCCCGAAAGAAGTCGCAAGTTCCTTCTTGTAAATAATTTCCTCGCAGGACGGGCACTTCAGCCAAAGGCCATCGGGCATATCCCGCTTACGGACCTTGATGGTCGAGTAGTTCTTTTTTCCGAACAGCGGCATCGTGTCAAAAGATCCCTTCGTCAACCGCGGGCCAGTGTAATCACCCGCACCGCAGCGGCCCCGCCCTCCTTCAGGGCGCGGGCGCAATCGTTCACCGTGGCGCCGGTGGTCATCACATCGTCCACCAGCAGAATTCGGCGGCCCTCAAGCCAGCGGTTCCAGCGGGTTCCGAAAGCGTGGGCGACATTAGCAGCGCGCTCGGGCACTGTCAAATGCGTCTGGCTGCGGTCGGGTCGGAGCCGGCACAGGCAGCGGCGGGCCGGCGGCAGGCCGAGCCGCCGCCCCAGCGCGGCGGCCAGCAGGGCGGACTGGTTGTAACCGCGGACGCGTTGCTTAGCGGGATGCAGCGGGACCGCCGCGATGGCGTCGAACGCGCCCGTCTCAAAGTGCGAGCGCACGCCGGCGGCCAGCAGGTCCGCGAGATCGGCGGCCAGCCAGAATGCGCCATGATATTTCAAGTCGCGAATCAGCGCGCCGGCCACGCCGTCATAGCGGGCCACACTGCGCGCGGCGTCGAAGTACACGGCGCGGTCGGAGCACAGGGCGCAGCGGTAGGCGTGGCCGACGCGCCCGCCGACCGGATCTCCGCAGAGCTCGCAGAATGGCGGCTGGATGAAATCCACGCGCGCCATGCAATCCCAGCAGAGATAGCGGCCCGCATCGGGGTCGGGCCGCCCGCAGTGGGCGCAGGCGCGCGGATACAGCAGGTCCAACAAGACGCGCAGGGGCATGGTCGTCGGCCGTCGCTCGCCGAGAAGGATGGCGGGGGGGGCGGCGACGCGCAAGCCGCAAATCGAATGCCGGTCAAAATGGGATTGACGGCCCCAGCGCCGGGCGGTAACATTGCCCCTCTTTTTTCAACTATGCCGAGGACTGCATCGGACAGAATCCCCGGCGCGAGAAGTGGTCAAAACAACGAAAGGGAAGGCTATGTCCATCAAGATAGGCATCAACGGATTCGGCCGCATCGGCCGCCTCGTATTCCGCGCAGCGCTGGATCGGAAAGACATGGAAGTCGTGGGCATCAACGACCTGTTCGATTCCAAGCAACTGGCGTACCTGCTGAAATTCGACACGATCCACGGTCCGTTCAACGGCTCTGTCGAGGCCGTCGAGGGCGCCTTGATCGTCAACGGCCGGCGGATTCGCTTGACCGCCGAGAAGGACCCGGCGAACCTGAAGTGGGGCGAGGTCGGCGCCGAATACGTGATCGAGTGCACCGGCCTGTTCCTCGAGAAAGCGAAGGCCGAGGGTCATGTGAAGGCGGGCGCGAAGCGCGTCGTGATGTCGGCGCCCTCCAAGGACGATACGCCGATGTTCGTCATGGGCGTCAATCACACGTCCTACAAAGGCGAGACTTTTGTATCCAACGCCTCCTGCACGACCAACTGCCTGGCGCCGGTGGCGAAGGTGCTGCACGACCACTGGGGCATCGCGGAGGGGCTGATGACCACCGTGCATGCGACGACCGCCACGCAGAAGACGGTAGACGGCCCCGGCGGCAAGAAGGACTTCCGCGGCGGACGCGCGGCGGCGGGCAACATCATCCCGTCCTCGACCGGCGCGGCGAAGGCTGTCGGCAAGGTCATTCCCGCGCTGAACGGGAAGCTGACGGGCATGGCCTTCCGCGTTCCCACCCTGAACGTGTCCGTGGTGGACCTGACCTGCCGCTTGGAGCGGCCGGCGGGCGCGGACGCGAAGAGCGCGTACGCGGCCATCTGCGCGGCCATGAAAAAAGCCGCCGATGGCGATCTCAAAGGCATCCTTGGCTATACCGAGGATGAGGTGGTTTCGTCCGACTTCAACCACGACGCGCGCACCTCAATCTTCGACGCCGGCGCGGGCATCATGCTCAGCCCGACATTCGTCAAGGTCGTGTCGTGGTACGACAACGAGTGGGGTTATTCCAACAAGACCCTGGACCTGGTCGCGCACATGAATACGGTGAAGTAAGCGGCCGGACCGCATACACGGGCGCGCGGCGGACCCGGCAGGTCCGCCGCGCGTTTTTTTACGCGACAGAACTGGCGCACCAAGCGGGCGCCGGCCCGTCGCCGCGCCCCAGGCCGGCCGCGTTTCGCCGTTCGATCGTCAGAAGCGGAATCCGACGCCGGCGGTCACCTGCGTTCCGTTTCCGAAGCTGACTTCGACGACCGCATTCCAGCGGTCGCCGAAGTCCAACTGCGCTCCGGCCAGTCCGCCCCATCGGTCGGCGTCGCGGACGTCCACCTCGGCCCGGACTTCGCCCATCGGCGGCGGAAAACGGAAGGTCGCCCGCTGGGTGTGCTCGGTGAACTGGTAGTACCCGCCGATCCAGGCGGAAAAAGGCTCGAAGCGGAGGCCGATTTTCGGCTGGATGACGATCGTTTCGATGCCGCGCGGGTTATCGGCCGCCAGTCCCGCCGGGGGATCTATGTCCACGTCCGCGCGGGTGTAGGCCGCGGTGACCGAGCCGAACACCGGCCCTGCCCCCGCTGCCAGTGTTGCGCCAACCCCGTAGAGAATGCCGTCGTATTCGACGCGCAACGAGTGGACGCCGCCGAGCATCGGCGCGAATGCGGGGGCCAGGGTGGCGTCGGCCTTTCCGGACAGATGGCCCAGCAACGCGTGCAGGTTGAGCCACGGCAGCAGCCATGCATCAAGCTTCGCCGCGACTTGGGTGACGGTGTTGTCGATACCGGCGATCGCATCGGCGTCGAGGCCCGGCACGGGGAAGCCGCCGGCGAAAGCGCGCAAGCCGGTCACGCGGTAGTCCCGCTGCTGGTGTGTGCCCCAGGCGCTCAAGCCGACGGGCCGCGGCGCTTCGGCCGCGGCGCCGGGCATCGGGCCGACCGCCAGAACCAGGCAGAGCAGTGCGGCCCCGGTTGCCGCCGGTTGCCGATCAGGGTGCAGTCGCGTATGGCGATGATCGTTCATGGGCCCATTCTCCGGCGGCGCATTTTGCCGCTGAAACGGTTTGTAGTCTCCGGCGACAGGCTCTGCAAGCTGTAAAACTCCAGGGGCCGCCGTCTTTACCGGATGCGCCGCAAGAGACCGAGTCCCGCGCACAACACGAGCAGGTTCGGCAGCCAGCCGGCCAGCCAGGGCGCCAGCAGGCTCTTCTTGCCCAGCCATACGCTGAAATGAATCAGAAAATAGTAGGCAAAGAACAGCGCGATCGCGAGCAACACGCCGACCAACGCACCCTTTCGGCCCGTCTGATAGCCGAACGGTATCCCGATCAACGTCACGAGCAGGCAGGTGAACGGCAGCGCGAGCCGGCTGTGGATGTCCACCCGGACCCGCGCGGCCTCCTCCGGCGAGATGCCGCGGTTGTTGCGGAGGAATTTGATCAGACCGATGGCCGACCGGTAGTCGCGATCGCGGATTTCCTCGAGGAACAGGCGGGGCGTCTCGTCCCAGTCGGCCATCTCGATCGCAGGCACCCAGCGCGGCGGGCCCCGGCGGTCGTTGTTGGCGTCGAATTCCTGATAGATGGCGTCGCGAAACCACCAGCGGCCGCCCATCCAGTGGGCGGTCTCGGCCGAAATCTTGAACAGGTCGCGGCCGCTGGCGTCACTCTGCACGACCTCGACCCCGCGCATTTCACGCGACCGCGTATCGAAACGGCCAATCAGCCAGCTGCGATGGGCCGCGTGGTTGCGGTAGGGCAGCGTCCGGTGCACATAGACGGACGAATCGTCGGCGGAGCGTTGGGCCCGGACGAATTGCTTGGTCCACCACGCCGCCCACGGGCTCAACGTCTCGTTGACGGCGCCGGTGATCAGCACGCCAGCGGCGCCGACGGCCATGAACGGGAGCATCAGCCGCGGCGTGCTGATCCCGCAGGCGCGGATGGCGGTCAACTCATTGTTCCGGGTCAGCCGCGAGAGGCTGTAGAGCAGCGCCAGCAGCAGCGAAATGGGGGCGATCAGGATCAGTCCCGTCGGAACCAGGGCCAGGTAGAACAGCGCCACCTGCGTCCACGACGTCTGGCCCTCCAGAAAATCGGAAAGGTTGTTGAACAAGTCCTGGATCACGAACAGCATCGTGAAGGTTGCCAGGCAGACGAACAACGGCCCGAGATAGGCCCGCAACAGATAGCGATCCAGAATCTTCATCGCCCGGCACCATAGGATAGCGGACCCGCGATTAGAAGAGCGATGTTTCCACGTCGAGCAGCACGACCCGAGGATTGCCGTCCAGGCGGCGGCCCAGTTCGGCCAGCCGGGCGTCCACGACATCGCGGGTCGCTGCCACCGTTACGAACGCCAGCCGCGCCGATTGCCAAAGATCCTGGTCGCCCACCTCGGCGACGCTGACGTTCATTTCATTGAGGATCCGGTCCTTGAGGCTGCGCAGCACGGAGCGCTTGTCCTTCAGCGACCGGGATTCCGGGATGCTCAGGTGCGCCTGGAGCAGGCCGATCGTCATGGCGGCCTCTTACAGCGACTGACGGCCCCGCAGCGCCGCCGAAAGCGTCACCGGGTCGGAGTAAGCGATTCCGCTGCCCGCGGGCAAGCCGACCGCCAGGCGGGTGACGCGCACGCCGAGGGGCGCCAGCGTTTCGACCAGAAACGCGGCGGTGGCGTCGCTCTCCACATCGGTGTTCAGCGCCAGGATGACCTCGGAGATGTTCTCCTCGGCGATCCGCCGGCGTAGCTCGTTGAATCGCGGATTGTCGGCAGACTCGCCGCGCATCGGCGACAGCTTGCCCAGCAGGGCATGGTATCGGCCGTGGAAGGCGCCCGACCGCTCGATCGGCTCGATATCGGCCGGATCCTCGACGACACACAACAGGTGCGCGTCCCGCCGCGCGTCGCGGCAAATCCGACAGGGGTCGTCGGCCGCCGTCGTCACCGCCCCGCACTGCGCGCACAGCCGAATCGTCTCGTCCAAGCCCCGCAGGGCCGCCGCCAGTTCCCGAGCGGTGGCGCGGTTGCGTTCGCGCGCCAGCCGCAGCGCGATACGCTCGGCCGTGCGGCGGCCGATGCCGGGCAGACGGGCCAGCGCGCGAATCAGCGGTTCGAGCGGTTCGAGCATGGCGGAACCGGAAGCTTCACGTGAACGGCAGTTTCATGCCGGCCGGCAGACCGAGGCCGTCGGTCAGTGCGGCCATCTCGCGCGCCATCATTTCGCGGGCCGCAGAGAGCGCGCCGGAAACCGCGGCGGTCACCAGGTCCTCGAGCATCTCGACGTCGGACGGATCCACGACTTTCGGGTCGATACGGATGCGCTCGATCGTCAGGTCTCCCCGCGCCGTCGCGGTCACGGTACCGCCGCCGCTGGAGAACTCGACCGTGCGTTCGGCCAGCGCCGCCTGTTTCTCCTGCATCTGCCGCTGGAGATCGGCGGCTTGCTTCATCATCTTCATGATATTCATGCGTGCTCCGGAACTTCAGGGCGTGATGTCGGTGATGGACCCGTCGAACATTTCCAGGACCTTGCGAACGGCGGGATCGTTGATGATCTTCGCGCGCAACTCGGCTTCCCTCGCCGTCGGCGGTTCGGCCGGCCGCGCCAGAGGCGCTTCCGCCGCCGGCGCAG
This sequence comes from uncultured Verrucomicrobiota bacterium, assembly GCA_964386675.1. Taxonomy (GTDB): domain Bacteria; phylum Verrucomicrobiota; class Kiritimatiellia; order PWTM01; family PWTM01; genus CALGXT01. The sequence continues at coordinate 1,834 of CAYLTB010000020.1, read as the reverse complement.
GAGGCTCCGGCGCCGCCGCCGGCGCGGGGGGCGGGAGCTCCGTCGCAACCGCCGGTGTGCGCGGTTCGAACACCGCGCGGACCGTGCGGCCCAGTTGACGGCGCAAGGCGTTCTGGATGGCGCGCCGCGGTAGCTCCTCCGCGCAGATCCGTAGGGATTCAACGGCGTGTGCGGGAAATGCGATGCGGACCTCGTCGGCTCCCGCGCTCACGGGCTCGGCTTGCTTCAGGTGCGTCTTGAGCAATGGGACCGCCGCCCCAGCATAAGCGATAACGGCCCCCCAGTTCCCGCGCAGCCGGTCGAGATCGTCGGTGGTGGCGGGCGCCGGCGCCGGCGCGGTCGCGGCGGTCTCGTCGGCGGGATAGCGCGGGGCGGCCTCCGCCACACGGGTTGCGGGACCCGGCGCGGGATTGGACGCGGCGCCGGGCGCCTCCGCGCCCAGGCTTGCCTTGAGGCGGTTGAGCGCGCGGAGAATCTCCGGCAGCGTCGCGGTCGTGGCGACGCGCGCGCAGCGGAAGAGCGCCGTCTCCAGCAGCGTCCGCCGCGACAGCGCGTACCGCAGCCGGCTTTCCGTCTCGATCAGGATCTCCACCATGCGCAGCACGCGGTCGGGATCCGCGGACGCGGCGGCGGTTTTCAGCGCCTGTACCTGCGCCGGCGTCAGTTCCAGGGTTTGCTCGGCCTCCGCGCCGGCGCCGACGACCAGCGCGTTTCGGAACCACTCGAGCAGCTCGACGGTCAACCGCGCCAGGTCCTTGCCGTTGCGGTCCAGCTCGTCCACGCGCCGCAGAATCGTCGTCGCGTCGCCGGCCAGGACGGCCGCGCCGAGCTCGTCGAGCGCCCGGCGCGACACCAGGCCGAAGACGGCGAGTACGTCGTCTTCGACAATTTCGCGGCCGCGGAACGAAATGAGCTGATCGAGCGCGGATTCGGCATCGCGCAGGCCGCCCTCGGCGCCGCGGGCGATGGCCAGCAGCGCGTCTTCCGCGATCCGCGCGTCCTCTCGTTCGGCGATGAAGGCCAGGTGCTTTACAATGTCGGTTACGGCGATGCGCCGCAGGTCGAAACGCTGGCAGCGGGACGCGATCGTTGCGGGCACCTTTTGCGGCTCGGTGGTGGCGAAGATGAACTTGACGTGGGCCGGCGGCTCTTCCAGCGTTTTGAGCAACGCGTTGAACGCGTTGATGGTCAGCATGTGGACTTCGTCAATGATGTAGATCTTGTACGGACCCCGCACCGGGGTGTAGCGCGCGTTGTCGCGCAGGTCCCGGACTTGGTCCACGCCGTTGTTTGAGGCGCCGTCAATTTCCAGCACGTCGAGCGAGCGCCCGCCCATGATTTCGAGGCAGGAATCGCAGCGGTCGCACGGTTCGGCGCGGGGGCCGCCGACGCAGTTCAACGCCTTCGCGAAGATGCGGGCGATGGAGGTCTTCCCGATGCCGCGCGGGCCGACGAACAGGTAGGCGTGGGCCACGCGGCCGCCCGCGATGGCGTTCGCGAGCGTCCGAGTCACATGCTCCTGGCCGATCACCTCGGCAAACTGCCGCGGCCGGTATTTACGCGCGATGACTTCGTACGCCATGGTCGTCTTTCGCCGGCCGCCGATCGGCGCCGACGGGAATAGAAGCCGTGCACCCCGGTTCGACGTCTGTCCTCGGGCGGCGCCCGCGCGCGCTCCAGCTCCGGTCAGGCGATCCCACGGCGCCCAGCCCGCCGGACTTATTGCTGCTACCTTCCGGTCCTGACAAGGTTCGCCCGCGGCTGTCGCATGGGGCCCAACCCTCAACGCCGGCGCCCGCGGGGTCTTCCACCCGCGACGTCCGCCTGGCCGGGG
>CAYLTB010000019.1:0-31265 GCA_964386675.1 uncultured Verrucomicrobiota bacterium | reverse complement strand
TGCCCGCCAGCGCCGAAGGCCGCGTGCTGCGGGCGCGCATCGGCGAGACCGTCATCGAGCGCAAGAACGTGCTGGTCGGCGAGGTCTGGGTGGCCGCGGGTCAGTCGAACATGAACCACGGCGGGCCGAACCGGGCGACGGGCTACTATCCCTTCCCGCTGGTGCCTGAGGGGAGGCGGCCCGTACGGATCGTCGAGTACGGCTCCGGCGCATCGCTGGAGCCGCTGGCGGACGTTGAGATCCAGATCCCCAAGGCTTGGGAGGCGCTGGATTCACTGACGCCGGACGCGGTGCTGCCATTGCCCGTATATTTCGCCCATATTCTGGCCGAGGGCGTTCGCGTGCCGGTGGGGATCATCCGCGTCGCCGTCTCCGGCACCAACCAGGCGGCGTGGATGGACCGCGCCACGCTGGAAAGCTTCGCCGGCGGGGACGGCAAAGCGAACTTCTATGAACAGATGCTGGCGAATGCGACGGCGAACTTCGCGCGCGCCGCGGGCGCCATCCGTTCGTGGGAGCAGTTCCAGGCGGCGGAGACCGAGTGGAAAGGCGCGCGCCGCGGCGCCTGGCCGGGCCGGGCACTCGGTGGCGTGGTGTTCAATTATCCGACCGCCCTTTACAACACCCGCATTCACCCGCTGGCTCCCTATGCGATCCGCGGCGTCATCTGGCACCAGGGAGAGGCCGGACCCGGCGGATCGTACGGCGAGCGCCTGGTTGCCATGGTGCGCCAATGGCGTCAACGGTTCGGACAGGACTTCTGCTTCATCTGGGGCACGCTCGCGCGCGAGACGGCCTCCAGCCCCCCGCTTGATCCCGCCATGAACTATTTCTATCGCTCCTCCACCAACGAGCAGATCCGGCGAGCCCGCGAACTGTTCGGCGACGACCCGAAGGCGGAGTTCGTGGAGCTATACGACGTCGGCAATGAAGACACGCATTTCGCGCAAAAGCCGGAGGCGGGCCGGCGAATGGCGCTGGCGGCATTATCGCTGGCCTACGGTCAGCGGCATTTATTCACGGGGCCTCGACTCGCCGAGTTGAAGATCGAGGGCGCGAAGGCCACGGGGCGCTTTATGCACGTCGGCGATGGCCTGGTCTATCGGCCATCGTTGGACGGGATCAGCGGCGTCATCGTGGCGGCGAAGGGCGGGCCGAACCGATGGGCGGCCGTGCGGGTCGTGGACGCCCAGACGCTCGAAATCGCGCATCCCGACGGCGCGGCAATCGAGACCATCGGCTATGCCGTCGCCGCCAATCCCCATGAAACGATCTTCAACAGCGCCGGAATACCGGCAACGCCGTTTCGGCATAACGTCGTGAACCCGGCATGGAGTGGCCGCTCACAGGACGCGCGCATGGTCGTAGTACAGGCGGAAGAGCCGGAGCGGCCCCGATTGAATCTCGCCCACGTGCGCCGCGAGGGTTACGGCTTCTACCTGGCGCGAAACAACGCTCCCGCGGGCGCGGTCGTGCCTTGCGAGGCGTATCTGCCGCGCGAGTGGAGCGGCGTCGAGGTCCTGGCGGACGGCCAGCCGCTGCCGACCGCCGCGCCCATCGAGAAGGACGGCAAACAATACGTGGGCATAGCCGCGCCGTTGAATCAGTGGATTACCGTCGCCGCGCCGGGCCACGCCGCGGAGCTGGCGCGGATTCGAAGGTATTGAATCGATCGGCGGCCCGGCGCGCCCCGGTTCGGTCCCGGTATTTCTCCCGCAAGATCACGGTTGACAGGCGGGCGCTGCGGTCGTTTCATGGCCGGGCCATGGCCGAAATCGTCGTTCAGTTCGACAACGCCAAGGAAGCCCGCGACCTGGCGGGCCACAAACCGGAAACGATGCGCCAGATCGAACGGACGTTGGGCGTTCGGTTGACCGCGCGCGACGCCTGGGTGCGCATCGAGGGCGAACCGGAGGAGACCGCGCGCGCCCACCGCTACTTCGAGGCGCTCCGGCGCGCGCGCGCGCGCGGCGCTCCGCTGCGGGAGCACGGGCTCCTCTACGCGCTGGAAGCCTTCCGCAGCGGACGCGAAAGCGATCTGGAGCGGATGCTCTCCTTCCGCATCGAAGTGGCGCCCGGCAAGCCGCCGGTCTTTCCCCGGACGTTCGGCCAGCACGAATACCTCCAGGCCATCGCCGTGCGCGACATCTGCTTCGGCATCGGCCCGGCCGGCACCGGCAAGACGTACCTCGCAATGGCGATGGCCGTGAGCACGCTCCTGCGCGGCGAGGTTAGCCGTATCATTCTGACCCGGCCGGCGGTCGAGGCCGGCGAGGCGCTGGGTTTCCTGCCCGGTGACCTCAACGAGAAGGTGCTGCCCTACTTGCGACCGCTGCACGATGCGCTCTACGACATGATGGCGCCCGAGGAGATTGAGCGCAACATGGAGCGCGGGGTCATCGAGGTCGCTCCCCTCGCCTATATGCGCGGCCGTACGCTCAACCACGCGTTTGTCATTCTCGACGAGGCACAGAACACAACGCCCGAACAGATGCTGATGTTCCTGACGCGGCTTGGATTCGATTCCAAATGCGTCATTACCGGCGACGTGACGCAGATTGACTTGCCCCCCGCCAAGTCCTCCGGACTGGTCGAAGCCGCGCGGGTCCTGCGCGATATCCCGGACATTGCCATCATCCGGCTCGGAGACGAAGACGTCGTCCGCCATGAACTCGTGCAACGTATCATTCAGGCCTACCGTCGGGAGCGGGGCGATGCCCGCGGTTGAGCGGCCGCAGACGCTCCCGGGCGCGCCGCGATGAGCCTTCGGGTCCATCGCCGGAGCGCGAAAGCCGACGCGCCGCCGCCCGACGCTTCGCCGCGCGCGCGGCGCCGGCGACTTGTCGTGACGGCCGCGACCGTCTGGCTATTTGCCGCCGCGATGTTGCACGGCCTGCGCCCCGCGCACACGCCGTTGCTGGCCGAAGGACAGCGCGCACCCGTAACGGCCGTCGCCTCGACGGATTTCGAGTGCCTCGACCTGGGCGCCTCCGAGTTGTTGCGCCGGCAGGCCGGCGACGCCGTGCCGCCGGTGTTTTCCATCGCAACGGCGCGGCGCAACGAAATTCTGCGCGACCTCGACAAACTGTTCGAGCAGGTCGCACGACTGCGGGAACGGCATGCCGCCAGTCCTGAACAGCTCGAATCGGCGTTGGCCAATGTGCTGGATCTGCTCGGACTCGCGCTGACGCCGGCGGACGCGCTGGCGCTGGTGCCGGAGACGGATTCCGCCGGTGCGCTCGCAGCGCTTCGCGGCGTGCTGCGCGACACCTGGGCCCGGGGCATCGCCTCGCCGGCGGACCGCGACACCCGCTTTCGAGGCGCCGCCCCGACCGGCCGGGTGACGATCGAGGCCGGCGAGGACGCGCCGGCGCGCGACGTGGACATTCGGGATCTGCCGGTCCCGGAGGAGGCCGCTATGGCTGCAGCCGCCGCTGCGCGAGCGACAACGCCGTACGCGTACGCCGACGAGGAGCGGCTGCGACGGCTCTGGAAACCCTGGATGCAGCCCAATCTGGTCTATGAACCGTCGTTGAGCCGTCAACGGCGCGAGTCCGCCGAACGGAGTGCCCCGACGGCGACGCGAAAGGTGACCGCCGGCACCGTGCTGATCGAGGCGGGCGATCGCGCCACCCTCCAGACGATCGAATTGCTGCGCGCGCACGACCGGCGCGTCCGCGAACGGACGCCGCCTCACGAACACATTCGGCGCGCCGCCGGCCGGGCCGGCGTGCTCGCGCTGCTGCTGCTGCCGCTGCTTTCGGCGCTCCACCGCCTGCGGCCGGAAATTTTCGGCGATCGCGCGCGACCGTCCCTGTTCTTCGCACTGTCGGCGCTGACCCTCGGGATCGTGCGCGGACTGCTGCACCTGTCGGTCGTTCGGCAGTCGCTGCCGCCGGCCGTCATGGATTTCGCGCTCCCGCTGGGCTTGGCGCCGCTGGCGGGCACGATCCTGGCCGGCGCCGCCTTCGGACTGTCGGTCGGGTGCTGGACGGCAGCGGCCGCCGCGGTCATGGCCGGGGCCAGTTTTCACGTATGGATGGTCGGCGCGCTCTCGACCGTCGTCGCGGTGCTGGCGGCGCGCCGGGTGCGGCGGCGAGCTGTGGTGTTTCGCGCCGGTCTCTGGATCGCGTCGTGCACGCTGGCCTATGTGTTGCTTTCGGCCCTGGACTCCACCCCGACCGCGGCGCTGTTGCTGCGGCAGTCGGGGGCCCTGGTCGCCGGCGCGATGGCCTCCGCGGCGGCGGTGCTGCTCGCCATTCCATTCTTTGAGGAAGTCTTCGGGTTCACAACGGACATCCGGCTGCTCGAACTGACCGACCCGGGCCACCCGCTGCTGCAACGGCTCGCCGCGGAAGCGCCCGGCACCTACCATCACAGCCTCATGGTCGCCAACCTCGCGCAGGCGGCGGCCGATGAAATCGGCGCCCATGGACTGCTGGTCCGCGTCGGAGCGTATTACCACGACATCGGCAAACTGACGAAGCCGGAGTACTTCATCGAGAATGCCCGCACCCGCCGAAATCCCCATGATGACCTTACCCCGGAAGCCAGCGCCGCGATCATCCGGGCGCACGTGGAGGACGGGGTTGCGCTGGCTCGGCGTTTCCGGCTGCCCGAGTTCATCGTGGACGCCATCCGGGAACACCATGGCAGCAGCCTGATCCCCTACTTCTACCATCGGGCCGCCGAACAGAAACGCGGCTCTCCGAAGGAGTCCGACTTCCGGTATCCGGGCGTTCCGCCCCATTCTCGCGAACTCGCCATCCTGTCCATTGCAGACGCTGTCGAGGCCGCGTCCCGCGTTTTGGATCCCATAACCCCCGAGGGATTGCGGCGGCTGGTGGACGACATTGTCGCGCACAAGCGCGACGACGGGCAACTGGACCATTGTGGACTGACCTTTGATGAGCTGCGCCGGGTGCGAGATGTCTTGACGACATCACTGGCCGACATTTACCACGCGCGAATTCCGTATCCCGAAACCCATGCGAATCCGAACGATCAATCGGCAGCGGGCGCTGCGCCTCGATCTCCGCCGCCTGACGGCGCTGGCGGCGCGGTTCATGGCCCGGACGCAGGCCCGCCGTCCTGAACGGCGTTGGGGCGAAGTCGTCTTGCTCCTGCTCGACGACGAGGGCATCGCCGCCGCGAACACGGCCATCTTCGGCCTCCCGTGGCCGACCGATACCCTCAGCCAGCCATACGCGCCCGGGCCGGAAGACCGCGCCCTCTGGAGCGCGGAGCTGTTGATCAATGCGGAACGGGCCCGACGCGAGGGCGCGTGCCGGCGCGGCGGACCGGCACGGGAGTTGGCGCTTTACCTGGCCCATGCCTGCCACCACCTGGCCGGCGACGACGACGCGACCCCGGCCGCGCGCCGCCGGATGCGGGCGCGGGAGAACGCATGGCTGCGGCGGGCGGCGCGCGAAGGATGGCTGAACGGATTGTGTGCCGGGCCGGCGGCGCCGCAACGGCGCGCGGCGCGCTCCCGCGGGGGCTCCGCGCCCCGCCGCCCAGCGCACGAAGCGTCGCCCGGAATCCGGGAGGTTGGGCGCGCCGCCCGCGGTGCGCCGAAGGCGCTCGTCACGACCGCGGCGTCAGGTACTGCGACTCGAGACGTTCGCCGCGGCGGATTTCGAGCAGCGCGCAACCGCCTTCCATCAAGCGGGGCAGCAGTGCGGCATTGACCGCGCCGGCGTCGTACCGATCGGCGCGATAACGGCACACCAGAGACCGGGATTCGGCTGTGTAGTCCAGTTCGAGCACCACATCCGCCAGCGCAGCCCGCAAGGCGGCGGTATCCGGCGGCGGCCCCTCGCCCAACAGGTAGGTCAATTGCTCGGCGCGCCCGGTCACGGCTTCGAGCGTATCGGCGCGAACCAGACGGCCCTGTTCGACGAAGATCACATAGTCGCAGATCGCCTCGATTTCGTGGAGGTTGTGCGAACTGATCAACAGCGTGCGCCGTCCGCGCTGCTCGCGGAGAAAGTTGCGCAGGGTGGATGTTTCACGCGGATCGAGCCCATTGAGCGGCTCGTCGAGCAGAATCAGCTCGGGCTCGCCGAGGAAGCATTGGGCGAGCATGACCCGTTTACGCATGCCGTGCGAAAGCGTGCGCGCCGGGGAACGGGCGCGCTCGGCCAGGTGGACACGTTCCAGCAAGGCGCCGGCCTGTCGGCGCGCCGTACGCCGATCGAGGCCCTGCAGCTCGCCATAAAAGGCCAACAGCGCGCCGGGCGGCGCGTCGCGCGGTAACTCCGCGTCTTGCGGCAGCAGTGCCACACGCCCCGTATGCCGCACCGGATCAAACGGGCCGTCGCCGAGCACGTCCACCCGCCCGGCGCGCGGGCGAAGCAGACCGGCGGCGACGCCCATGAGCGTCGTTTTGCCCGCGCCGTTGCTGCCGACCAGTCCGGCGACGGTCCCCGCCGGGACGCGCAGCGACAGGCCGTCGAGTGCGCGGCGCCGGCCGTACGTCTTCACGACCGCCTCGAAACGCAGCGCGTCGTTCACAGGTCCCTCCGCCGGAACACGGCATAGCCGGCCAGCAGGTAGCACAGCCCCAGCGACAACAGCGCGGCCACGGCAGGCACGAGGTGGGCGGAGGAACGGCGCCAGAGTCCGCCGCGCCACTCCATCGGCGTGAGCGCTCGCAGCACCGGACCGATGGCGCGAAACCATAGGGCGGTGTAGTGCCGACCGACCGCCGCGACGGCGGCGACGGCGATCAGGGCCAGCACCGAAAACGCCAGCGCCTTTCCGGGCGAGCGGGTCAGGTGCCCCACACCCATCGTGAGCCCGAGGAAAGCAAAGGCGTAGACCCAGACGCGCAGCGTCCAGACGAGGATGCCGGCGCCCGCCACGGCGGTGTTCGCCGCGGGGAGGCGATAGACGGCCACCCCCCACGCCGCCAGCGCGCTCAACCCCAGTCCGGCGCCGATGAGCAGCGCCTGGCCCAGCAGTTTGCCGAACGTCCAGGCCAGCCGCGGCGCGCGGACAGCCACATATCGGACCGATCCGCTCGCTATTTCCTCCGCGATCCGCGAGGGCGCCAGCAGGGCCACCAGCAGCGGCGTGTAGAAGAACGCCAGCCCGGCAAATGCCAGCGCCACCGGCGAGACGCCGACCAGTTCGCGCGCGAGCTCCGCCGACCCCATCGCTCCGGCGACCATACCCCTGAACCGCGCCGAGTTCCACAGCGCATCCACCACCGCCCCCGGCTCCGGCGCCGACGAAAGTCCCAGCAATCCCGACAGATCCTTCTCGAGGCGGAGGATGATCGAAAGCAGCCCGTTCATCGTCAGGGCGGCCACCGCGACGTACAGGATCAGCACCCCCAGCGCGCGCCGGCTGCGCAGCGCGTCGGCCCACTCGTTGCGCGCGATCAGCAGGACCTGACGCGTCGCGCTCACGGCACCGCCGGCCGGGGTTCGGACCGCACTTCCACCGTGACGCCGGCGCGATCCCCCCGCCGGCGCCCTGGTCCGAAACGAGGCCGGTTTTCCAACTGGCGCTCGACCGGTATCAGCGGCTCGGCAACGGACGGATCCACGAAGTCCACCAGGTTGAAGTCATCGCCGGCCGTCGCGCGCCAGGCCGGGGGCAACTGCCGGTCGAGTTCGTCATAGGCCAGCGCGAGGATGCCGGTCAGTTCGTGGACGGTGCGGATGCCGCGCTCGGCGTTGATCTCTTCTCCGGCGGCCAACGCCAGCGCCAGCTTCTCAAAGGCGGCCTTGAACCGAAGGTTCATGGCCGCCATGGCGACATCAAAGCGCTGGAGATCGTCCCCGCGCAGCCCCGTGCGGGCGACGAAGGTGTTGCGCGCAATGTCCACGCGCACCGCCCAGGCGGCGCGCGCCTCCTCGAGCCGCTCGGCGAGCGAAACTCTAGGATCGTCCGCAGCGGGCTCCTGATCCGGCGCGGGCGCATCGTCCGAAACCTCCGGCGGATCTTCGGCCGTCGGCGCGGGCGCGGCCGGCGCCGACGGCCGCTGCGGCGCCGTCCGCCGGGCGCGGCCGGCGGGAATGCCGACGACGCCGGTGATGACGTTGAGGGATCCCGCCTCGGCGCCCCGTCCCGGCAATGTTTTCAACCGCGCGATTTCAGCATGGGCCTTGTCGAGTTCGCGACGCGGCCCCCAACCGCCCAGCGCCAGGCCCGCCAACAGCGCCGCCGGAACCAGCGCCCATCCGCTGACGCGGGACCAGATCAGGTGTTTCATGCGCGTTCCGCGAATCGGACGCCGCTCATGCGGGCGCCGCATCGGCATCGGGCAGACGGTTGATCAGGTACTTGGCCGCCACCGCGCCCAGCCGCTCGGCGGGAACCGCTCCGGTCCGTATGCCGTGCAACGTCTGCAAGTCGGACTTCCAGATCAACTCGCCGGGACCGAGCAGGCAGATCGCGCCGCGGGCCCGGACGTCTTCCAGCCGCGGCGGCTGGCCGACGACATGGAAAGCGGTATCGCAGACCTCCGTCTCGTAGGCCCGCATCAGCGGCGGGATGTCCGACGGACGAAACCACAGTTTGATCTCATGCTCAGCCTCGTCGGGCGACGCCGATGCGTGAATGAGATTGTCCATGCGCTCGCTGATCTGCCGGCCCTGCGCGTCCAGAATCGGCACCACGGTGCCCAGCGAACGGACGCAGCCGGGGCGCTCGTCGCGCGCTCGGTGCGGATTGGTGGGCCCCGCCACAAAGCGGACGCGCGCGATCGCATCCGGACCCTGGTACACCAATGCGATGACGCGCCGTTTTTCGGGCGCGTGGGGATAATGGATTCGGCCGGTCAGGTATTCCACCAGTGAAGCGAAAAACGGTTTATCCCGATGTGCGGCGTAGTGCTCCGTCGCCAGGAGGCGCGATACGCAGACCACTTTCATCGCGGCGAAGCGCAATCCCGTGTGGACCTCCGCCAGCAACGACAGGATATAGCCGGTCATCGATTGCACCAACGCATCCGGTTTGATCAGCACCAGCGTGTTGTCATTTTTCCCCGTGTCCATACCGAGAAAACTCCTGTGGTTGAGCGCCCGCAGAATGCTCCAATCGGCGATCGTTTTCAATGGAATACGCGGCCGGCGAAACGCGCGGTGAATGGATTTGCCGCTTTCTGCCATTCCCCACGGCCTTCCGCCAATCGCTGTACAACCTACCCTGCCGCCGGCGCCGTTTCCAGGTCGAGTCCCTCCGGGGCGTATGGCGGCCGCGGCCGCAGACCCCGGACGCGGAACACGCGATACTCACACACGACGTGCGAGCCGCTGGTTTGCCGCAGCGGTTCGAGCTCCTCGGCATGCTCGAATAGGGCGCAGAACCGGGCGACGTGCGGATCGCGGGCGCGGACGATCAGCAGACCGCTGCGTCCCGCCAGATCCGCCAGCGGACGATAATAGATCTGTGCGTCGCCCGGTTGCGGCCGTGTCCGAACATAAGGGCCAAGATGGATGACGATCCTCTCGTCCAGCGGCAGCGACTTTCGCTGGTACGAAAGCGGCGCGGAATACCGGTAATCCCCGGCGAATACCAGAGGGGGGCCCTCGGGATCGGCGCGCTCTTGCGCCAGACGTCGGGCAAGGCGTCCGGCGACCTCCGGCCAGCCCAGCATCCGACCGGCCGCGAGGGCCGCTTTGGAGCCTTCGCTGCCCACCCCCGCCCCGCGGCCGACTGTCCGCGTCAGCAGCAACAGCACGCCGACCAGCAGCAGTCCATGGACGGTGAAGACCGAGAGGTGCGCCCACTGACGGCGCCGGCGCGGCATCGTCGGTTCGTCGCCCAGCCACTCCGCCGCCAACAGCACCGCGGCGGGCGGATAGGCCAAGAGGGTCCAATGGGGATGCGTCTGGACTACCGCTCCGACCGCCATCAAGCTGAAAAAGACGATCCGCGCGGCCTTCCGGAGTGTCGGTGCGCCCGCCGCCGGGGCCGCCCTTTCCCCCCGCCGGCGTACACATAGCAACCACAGCAGCGGCAAGAACAAGAACGGCCCGGTGTTCACCCATTGTTCAAAAAAACATTCCGCGAAACGGCGCACGCCGAATTCGATCTCCTGCGCGTGCCGGTACCCCAATTGGAGCGTGAACGTGGACCACTCGTGCTGGGCATTCCAGATGATAAACGGCGCCGCAACGACGGCCGCCGACAACAACGCAACCGACGCGCCCCGCCACCCTGCCCACCGGCCCCGTACCGGCGCGCGGCCGGCGAATGCGACGATCGCCGGCACCAGCAGCGCGGCGAGAAAATTGGACAGCAGGGCAAGTCCGAGCGCGCTCCCGCCCAGCACCCACTTCCACACCGTTCCGCCGCGCGCCGCTTGCGCCAGCCACACCAGTGACAGCAGCGCGAAGAATACCAGCGGCGCTTCCGTGACCATCAACAGGCCGACCATGGTCGGCAACGGTAGCCCGAGAAAAACCAGGAGCGCACGCCACGCCACACGCCCGCTCCCGAAGATGGTCAGCGCCAGTTGGAAGACCAGCCACTGGCTGCCCAAGCCCATCAACAACGCCGGCGTACGAACCACCCATTCCGCGCCGGACGGCGCCAGCGCCATAACCCCGCGAATTAGCCACGCCACGAGGGGGGGGTGATCCAGGTAACCTGCCGCGGGGAAGTATGACCATTCCCAGTAGTAAGCTTCTTCGTTCAACAAGGGCAACGATGCCGCCAACGCGATTCGCAGGAGCGCATTCGCGATCATGACCGCAACCACGAACCGCCGTTCCACGTATGCGCCCCGATCCTCCACCGCAGATGAATGTTTGATCCCGACCACGATGTTGGAGAGAGTCTGCTCCTGTTCCAGAAAGATAACAAGCCCACCGGCGATGCACCGGTCCGCCAGCGCGAGCGGTGGCGCAAGGAACCCCGATCGTCAACCTTCCATTGACGGCCGCGACGCGTTCCGGCAATGTGGTGCCGCGCAACGCGCCGAACTTTCCGATGAACCTGTTGCTCGGCATCAAAACCGATCCGATTGAATACCGTTACTCCTATGACTGGCTGTTCCGCCTGATGGCGGAGGAGGGCGTCGAGCTCGCGCAGCTGGGTTCCTTCTTCGAGGGCTATCAGTTGCCGGACGAGTTCTTCCGCGACCTGCGCCGACGCGCCGCCGACCACGGTGTGCGGATCGTCAGCACGTTCACCGCGCACCGCGAGCTGGGCGGCTTTTTCCGCGACGACGGGCCCGGCTGGGTCGCAGTGGCGCGCCGGAACTTCGAGCGCGCGATCGAGATCGGCGCCCTGCTCGGGGCGCGGTCCGTCGGCTCCAATCCCGGCGCGGTCCTGCGCGACCGCATGGGCACGAAAGCGGCCGGAACCGCTGTCTATATGGCCCAGGTCCGGGAGCTGATGCGTTTCGCGGCACTGCGCGGCGTCGAGTGGATCGGTATCGAGCCGATGTCCTGCCTCGCCGAGCCGCCCACCCTGCCCGACGAGCAGCGGGCCATGGCCGCGGAACTGGCCGCGTTCCACGAAGCAAATCCGAAGACCACCGCCCGGGCGGGGTTCTGCGCCGACGTCTCGCATGGCTATGCGGATCGGAACGGCCGCGTGGTGTTCGGCAACCTCGATCTGCTCGAAGCCGGCCTCCCCTGGACCCATGAGTTGCATCTGAAGAATACAGACGCGCTCTTCAACTCCACCTTCGGCTTTACCGAATCGGAGCGCGCGCGCGGCATTGTGGACATACCGAAACTCCGCGACTGGCTGCTGGCGCGCGCGGACCAGCTGCCGGTGACCGAACTCGTGGGCTTTCTGGAAATCGGCGGCCCCAAGCTCGGCCGCGACTACTCCGACGACAAGCTCGAGGGCATGCTGCGCGAATCGCTGCGCTACTTGAAGGCACACTGGGTCACCGAAAGTCCCGCTGTGCCCGAGGGCGATACCGCGGCGCCGATCGAAGTTCGCCCGGCGACGCCCCATCGTCCGCCGGACCCGCCGCGCGGGATCGTGGCCCCTTCCCTGATGTGCGCGGACCAGTGCCACCTGGAACGCGAGATCCGCCGCCTGGAGGCCGCCGGCGCCGACTGGCTGCATTTTGATATCATGGACGCCCATTTCGTTCCGAATATGCCGCTGGGACTCGAAATGGTCCGCGCGCTGCGCCCCCGGACTGCGTTGCCGTTCGATGCGCACCTCATGGTCGAGAACGCAGACTTCTTCGTGCGTGAGCTGGCGCAGATCGGCGTTGAATGGATTTCCGTCCACGCGGAGGCCTGTCGGCACCTGGACCGCACCTTGAACTTGATCCGCAGCCATGGCATCAAGGCCGGCGTCGCGCTGAATCCGGCGACGCCGCTGACGGCGCTGGATTATGTCCTGGAATCGCTTGATTTTGTCATGCTGATGACGGTGAATCCCGGCTTCGCCGGCCAGAAGCTGGTGCGGAGCGCGATCCGCAAGATCCGCGACGCGCGCGCGAAACTGGGCCCCCACATGCTCATCGAGGTCGACGGCAACGTCAGCTTCGAGCATATCCCCAACATGGTCGCCGCCGGCGCGGATGCGCTGGTGGCCGGCACCAGCAGCGTTTTCCACCGAGGCGCCCCGCTCGCCGAAAATATGCAGAAAACCCGCGCCGCCATCGCCGCGGGCTGGACCCGGCGGATGCCCCCGCCGAAATAGACGCTTACGGACACTGCCTTCCATGAAAGCCCTGGTTCTGCACGCCGTCGGCGACCTGCGGTATGAGGACATTCCGCAACCGGAACTGACCCCGGGTTCGGTCCGAGTTCGCGTCGCGTTCTGCGGCGTTTGCGGCTCGGACATCCCGCGCATCTTTGTCAAGGGGACCTACCATTTCCCGACCGTCTGCGGCCATGAGTTTGCCGGCACCGTAGAGGCGGTTGCGCCCGGCGCGGCGGGTTTTTCGCCCGGCGACCGGGTGGCCGTGTTCCCCTTGCTCTGGTGCGGCCAATGCGCGGCCTGCGCGGATCAGAAATATGTCCAGTGCGAGGACTACGACTATTACGGTTCGCGCCGGGACGGCGCTTTCGCCGAATACGTCGTCGTGCCGCCGCGCAATCTGATGAAGGTTCCGGCCGGTGTCAGCCTCGAGGAAGCCGCCATGACCGAACCGGCCGCGGTGGCGCGGCACGCGCTCCGGCGCGTCGCAGACCGCCTCGATGGCCGTTCCGTGTTGATTTTTGGCGCCGGCCCGATCGGTTTGATGGCGGCGCAGTGGGCGCGCGCGATGGGCGCCCGGGCGGTGGCGCTTTCCGACCCGATCGCGCGGAAGCTGGAGCTGGCCCGCGAACTGGGGTTCGTGACGTCGGCGCCGGCCGACGGCGCGGACGTTGTCGTGGACGCCGCAGGGGCGCCGCCCGCGCTGCTGGCCGCGATGCGCGCGGCGCGCCGCGGCGGCGCCGTCGTGCTGCTGGGGAATCCGTCCGGCGACCTTACGCTGCCGGCGGCGCTGTGGTCGCAGTTGATGCGCCGCGAAGTGGCGCTGTACGGGACTTGGAACTCGGACTACGGAGTCGCGGGCGATCGCGACGACTGGCGGGCGGCGCTCGAGGCGATGGCTTCCGGCCGACTCCGGCTCCGGCCGCTGATTTCGCATACGGTCCCGCTCGCCGACGGCATTGCCGCCCTGCAAATGATGCGGGACGGGCGGGAGTTCTTCTCGAAGGTGATGATCCGGCCGGCGCCGGGGAGTGACCCGTGAACCGCCAACAGCGAGAGCCGACCGGCGAACGGAACCGGCCTCCGGATCCGTCGGCCGCCGCACACGGTCCTTGGCCTGCAGTTCACGGGTGACGGCAGCCGCGATTCAGCCCCAATAAGTCACAAAAATCATGAAAAACCTGATCTACTATCTCGACCGGCCCGGCGGCACTTTTTCACCGCGCGAGGAAACGATCGGCGACCCCGGTCCCGGCGAAATTCGCGTGCGCACGCTGCGTACGTCAATCTGCCAGTCGGATGTCGTGATCTACCGCCAGGGCCTGCCGCGCATCCGGCACTGGCCGGCCATCCTGCTCCACGAGGCGTCGTGCCGGGTGGACGCGGTCGGCGCCGGCGTGACGGCGTTCGCGCCGGGCGATCTGGTCGGTCTGGGTTGCGATATTCCCTGCGGGAATTCGGAGTGCATCTATTGCGGAGATCACGGCACGGGCGACTGGACAAGCTGCCCCCATACGCAGGCGACCGGCCACGAGTTTGCGGGCTTCGCGCGGCAGTATGCGATTCTCCCCGACTGGTTCGTCCGCACCGGCCCCCTGTACAAGTTCCCGCCCACGGTGACCCCCGATCAGGCTTGCCATATCGAACCGCTGGCCTGCTGTCTCGAAGGCCTGACGCGGGTAAATCACTGCATCGAGAACCGAATCGTCGTACTGATCGGCGCCGGCTCGCAGAGCGTCTATGCGCTGCAATGCGCGCAAGCGATGGGCGCGCGGAAGATCATCCTGGTGAACCGAGGACCGGAACGGCTGGCCCGCGTGCTGCGCGATTTCGGAGGGCCCAATGTCGTGGGGCTGCCCTGGACGGCGGACGTAGCCGAGCGCGTGCGCGCCGAATGCCGCCCGTTCAACGAGCCGCATTTCGTGATGATCAACGCCTCTGCGGAGGCGGCGTACCGGCTCGGACCGCAATTGATGGGCTACGGCACGGTGCTGGACGCCCACGCCGGCGTAAAGACAGCGCAAGGCAAACCGCGCATCGCCCACGAGGTGGATCTCAACAACGACATCCACTACCGGCTCCAATGCTACCAGGCCACGCACGGCTCCGGTCTGCGTGCAATCCAGCTGGCCGGACGATTCATCGCCGAGGGTCGCCTGCCGCGTCTCGACCGCATGACGAACGAGACCGAGCGCTTTCCTGCATCGCAGCTCCGCGAGGCCATCGAACGCGCCGCGGATTCCGGAAGTCTGAAGGTTATCGTCAACTGGGAGCGCAATGCATGAAGAGCGCCGGCGCGGCTCGCATAGGCGCCGCCCTTGTGCTGGCGGCTCTCGCCCTTCGCGCGGAGGAACCTGCCATGAAATTGATCAGTCCGGCCTTCGAGCACGGGGCGCGGATACCTCGGAAGCATACGGGCGAAGGCGAGGACGTCTCGCCGCCGTTGCGCTGGGAGGGCGCGCCGCCTGGAACCCGGGCTTTCGCGTTGATTTGCGACGACCCGGACGCCGAGCGCGTCGCCGGCATCGTGTGGGACCATTGGCTGATCTGGAACCTGCCCGCCGAGACCCGCGATCTGCCCGAGAATGTCGCGCGCACGCCGACGCTTCCCGCGCTGGGCGGAGCGCGGCAGGGTCGCAACAGCTGGCCGCGCACGGGCTATAACGGGCCGATGCCGCCGCCGGGATCGGGTCCGCACCGTTATCGCTTCCGACTTTATGCGCTCAACGCGCCGCTCGACGTGGCGCCCAACGCCCGCCGTCCCGCGCTCGAGGCGGCGATGCAAGGCCGAGTGCTCGCCGAAGCCGAACTCGTCGGCCTCTATGAGCGGAAGTGACCGTCTTCGGCGCGCATCCGCCTTGTCCAACCGCCGCGGAAACGATAGCGTACGCCGACGCTTGAGCACGGAAAGGCAGGAGCATCATGACCCGATGGTTTCGCTGGTTCGGCGCCGCCGTCCTTATCGCGACCTCCGCGCGCGGTTTCATCAACCCGAATTTCACGCTGATTGACCTTTTTCGGCAATCGGAACTCGTCCTGGTCGTCAGCTTCGACAAGATCGCCGAAGATGGAAAGATGACGGGAACGGTGGTCGAAACGATCAAGGGGGAGAACGCGCCGAAGGAGATCGTCCTGGACGTATTGGGCGCCATGGACGGCCCGCCGCAGCGGGCCATCCTGGAGGTCGTGCGCATGGGCTTCAAGCGCGGCGTGTTCTTCACGGGCAAATTTCAGGTCACCGGCGAAGGCGCTGAAGGCGCGGGGGCCGGCGGCGGTGCGCCGGCCGACAATAGCGAGGAAATCGCTTTTCTCCATCTCGCGTACCCGCCCTCCGCCCAGTGGCAATGGGTCCGTCTTCGGAAGTTCGAGGAATCCTGGGAGGTGATCAAACCCGATGCGTTCTTCATGGGCACGTTCGCCGGCGGCACGGAAATGGCGATCGCAGCGCTGCGTTACTTTCGAGACGACCCGGAAGCCGAATTGCCGATCGAGTCCGGCGCAAAATGGGGCGAGGAAATTTCCGTCGGCCAGGTGGAGGGCCGTGTGGCCGCGGCGGCCGCCGTGGACTTGGATGGCGGCGGCGGACCCTTGACGTTGTTCATCGCATCGGACGCGGGCGACCGACTACTGCGGTGGCGGGAAAAGGCATTTGAAGATCTGACCTCCGCCCGGGAACTGGCCAGCCAATCGCGATATTTCGCGTTCGGCGATTTTACGGGCGACGGCCGGTTGGACCTGGCTTCCTGGGACGGCAGGCGTATCCGGATCTGGGCGCAAGAGGGCAACGGCAAATTTTCCGCGGTTGGAGATTCGGGCGATGACATTGCCGACTGTCTCGGCCTGTCGGCGCTAGACGCCGGCGCCGGACGAGCCTCGCTGCTGATCAGCGCCAAAGACGCGCCGATCATCGCGACGGTCGCCGCCGATGGATCCTGGGCGTTCGCGCCGCTGCCGCCGGGCGAGGTCAGCGATCTCGGCGAGCCGGCCGCCGCGCTCGCGGCCGATTTCGACGGCGACGGGCAGACGGACATCCTGCGGCTCTTCGCCGCCGGCAGCCGCTTCTATAAAGGCGAAGCGCTGGGCCGCTTTGTCGCGCCGGTCGCGGCCGGACCCGGCAAGGGCCGGGGTCGTTACGCCGCGTGCATCGGCGACTTTGACCACAATGGCCTGCCGGACATCTTCACGGTCGCCGAAGACGGCAATCGGCTCTGGCACAACGACGGCGGCGGCCGATTCAGCCAGATGCTGAGCCTGTGCGGCGAAGTGCCCTACATCGCGAAACCCGAAGGTATCGCAACGGCGGCGGTAGATTTCAACAACGATGGCCGACAGGATCTCTTCATCGCCTATAGCGGCCTGCTGCCGCATCTTTTCTTCAATCGCGGCTTCCGCAGCTTCGGCCATGCGCGTGACGTGGACCTCGGCGTGCAGAGCCGCCTGGCCGTGGCCGCACAGGGACAACAGGCCGGTGCCCTCGCGGATCTCAACGGCGATGGGGTCCAGGACATGGCGCTGGTGCTCCGGGATGGCGCCGTCTGGGTGTTGTGGGGTCAGGCCAATGAGCGCGCGCTCGCCGTATCGGCCTATCTACCGGCGAAGGCTCCGTCCGCGGGGCCGGTCATGGTCCGGGCAAAACGGTTTGAACGCGAACTCGGCGTCCTGCCGGTATCGCCGGGCGGAACGGCCTTTTTCGGCGCGCGGCAGCCGGGGCCGATCACGGTAAGCTGGAGGTTTCCCGGCGCGGCGCAACAGCACAAAGAACTCGTGCTGGAGGCAGATCCCGTTCGCTTCAACCTAGCCGAGCCTTGAGGTCTCCGCGGCTTTTTGCGAGAATGGCGACCCCAACGGGAATCGAACCCGTGTTTCCAGGATGAAAACCTGATGTCCTGACCGCTGGACGATGGGGTCAACGCCGGCCGGTATCCTATGTGAACTTGGCCCAAAATACAAGCCGCAACGGATCCGTCCCGTGTTTCGATGTGACGCGGGCGATCCTCTGCGCTATATTCTCATCGCCGGGTTCGAGGTCGTATGAAGCTGATTTTCGAGAAAAGCGTTGCTGGACGACGGGGCGTGCGGCTGCCCGAATCCATTGCGGGCGCCGCGCCCAACTGGCCAGCCGCGCTGCGTCGCGCCGACCCGGCGCCGCTGCCGGAGATCGCCGAGGGCGATGTCGTCCGGCACTACACGGCGCTGTCCCGCCTCAATTTCTCGGTGGACACGCAGTTCTATCCGCTCGGTTCTTGCACGATGAAATACAACCCCAAGGCGTGCGAGGCCGCAGCGAATCTTTCCGGATTTCTCGATGCGCACCCGCTCTGGCCGCAGTTGCGTCGCGGCGGCCTGCTGACGCAGGGCGCATTGCAACTGCTCTATGAGACGGAACGGCTCCTCTCCGAGATCACGGGAATGGCCGAGTTCACGCTTCAGCCGCTGGCCGGCGCCCACGGCGAACTGACGGGCGCGATGATCATCGCCGCCTATCATCGGGATCGCGGCGCCCGCAAGACGCATATCATCATTCCCGATTCCGCCCACGGCACCAATCCCGCCAGCGCGCGGCTCGCCGGCTACGAGGTGGTCACGGTCCCCTCCGACCCGAGCGGCGTCATAGATTTCGAGAAGTTCCGGCGCACCGTCAACGCGGAGACGGCGGGCGTCATGATGACCTGTCCGAACACCCTCGGGATCTTCGAAACGCGGGTCCGCGAAATCAGCGATGTCATCCACGCGGTGGATGGCCTACTCTATTACGATGGCGCCAACATGAACGCGCTGCTGGGACGTTTCAAGCCCGGCGAGATCGGTTTCGACCTCTGCCATCTGAACCTGCACAAGACCTTTGCAACGCCGCACGGCGGCGGCGGTCCGGGCGCCGGACCGGTCGGCGTGGTCTCCCGGCTGCAGCCCTACCTGCCGATCTCGCGGGTGCGGAAACGCACCGACGGAATCTACTATCTGGACTATAACCTGCCCAAGAGCATCGGATACATGGCGCCGTTCTATGGCAACTTCGGCGTCATTGTTCGCGCCTATGCGTACCTGACGCTGCTGGGGCGCGAGGGACTCCGCGAAGCCGGCGGGATGGCGGTCCTCAACGCCAACTACGTCCAGGAACGCCTGCGCACGCGGTTCGAGGCCGTGACGAAGGGGCGCTGCATGCACGAGTGTGTATTCAGCGGCAAGCCGCTGGCCGCTCGGGGCGTCCACACGCTCGACCTTGCCAAGGCGCTGATCGACCGCGGGATCCATCCCCCGACCGTCTATTTTCCGTTGAACGTGCCCGAGGCGCTGATGATTGAACCGACCGAGACCGAGTCGCGTGAGACGCTGGATCGCTTTATCGAAGCGATGATTTCACTGGCGGACCTCGCGGATCGCGATCCCGATGCGCTGCGCGCCGCGCCGGTCACCACGCCGGTCGGCCGCCTGGATGAGGTCGCCGCGGCTCGGCGGATGGACCTGCGCTGGAAGCCGCCCGCGGCGCCGAATGCGCGGGCGCAGGCCGAAGGATAGGATCTCAACTTCAATCAAAGGAGTGCCATGACCACTACCCCGGAGAATCTGCGGCCCGGCCCAATTACGCCCCGACGTCCGCCGAAACTCGACCCCCATTTTCTGCCCGCCGAACTCTGGGCGCGCGCGTATGAGGCGCGCGTCCGCGCCGTCGGCCGCCCGCGCCCGGTCGTTCTAGCCCTCGAGCGCGAGGGCGGCGAATGCGACGTGTATCGTTTCGATGCGCTTCCGGACGCGCCCGAGTTCGCGGCGCTGAACCGGCGCTACGTCGAGAGACTGGTCAAATACCGCCTGTGGCAGTGCGGCGGCACCCGGATCACCATCGCCGGGGCGCCGGAGCTGGTCCCGGATCTCGCGCGAACCTACGCGCCGGGGGGCGCGCGCAATTTCGACTACAACATCTTCTCCGACGGCATCTACCGCGAGCCCGTGACGTTCCATTCGGCGCCGCTCGGCGAGACCCCCGCGCCGCGCTCCACGGACCGCGCCCTCGGTCGTCATCTTGACGGCTGCCGTATCGGCTTCGATCTCGGCGGCAGCGACCGCAAGTGCGCCGCGGTCGTAGAAGGCGAAGTGATCTTCTCGGAAGAAATCGAGTGGAGCCCATACTTCGAGAAGGACCCGGAATATCACCGCGCCGGCGTCCATGACACGATCGCCCGAGCCGCCGCAAAGCTGCCCCGCGTGGACGCGATCGGCGGCAGCGCCGCCGGCGAATACATCAACAACGAGGTGCGCGTCGCCTCGCTGTTCCGCGGGATCTCGCGCGCCGATTTTGACCGCCGCATCCGGCGGATGTTCTTTGAGGAGCGCGCCCTGTGGAACAACGTGCCTTTCGAGGTCGCCAACGACGGGGAGGTCGCTGCGCTCGCCGGTGCGATGTCGCTCAACGTCAGCTCGATCCTCGGCCTCTCTTTTGGCACCAGTACCGCCACCGGCTATGTCAATGCCAAGGGCAACATCACCACTTGGCTCGACGAAATGGCGTTCGCGCCGGTGGACTTTCGCGCTGACGCCCCGGCGGACGAGTGGTCGGGCGATCTGGGCGTCGGTTCACAATATTTCTCGCAGCAGGCGGTGGGCCGGCTGCTGGCGCCGGCGGGCATCGAGTTGCCGCGTGAAATGGGGCTGCCCGAGAAGCTCAAGGAAGTGCAGCGGCTGATGGCAGCGGAGGACCCGCGCGCGCGGCGCATTTATGAGACCATCGGCGGCTATCTCGGCTATTCGATCGCCTGGTTTTACCGGTTCTATGCCATGGAGCACGTGCTGCTGCTGGGCCGCGTCATGTCCGGCGATGGCGGAGCAATCATCCTCGATGAAGCGAGAGCGACGCTGCGCGCCGAGTTTCCCGAGATCGCCGACCGGGTCGTTTTCCATACCCCGGACGAGCGGCTCAAGCGTCATGGCCAGGCCATTGCCGCCGCCAGTTTGCCGGAAATACCGAAGCGCTGATGGCGGCGCCCCGTGGTCCGCTCCGCCGAAGGCCGGCCGGCGCCGACGGACGCGACCGGGGATTTCGGTCAATCTCCGACGGGCGGTTTTCGTTCAACCCAGTGCAGGTCGGGCCGGTCGGCATCGCCGGTGTCCGTGACGCGCCAGACGCTTCCATCGGAAACGCGCTGAAGAACAACTTCCTGCCGGTCGCCCTCGATGACCGCCGCGATCCACGCGGGATGGTTGGACCATTGCTGGTTATCCAGCCGCAGGCCCGGGGGCGCGAGAATCTCGCCGACGGATTCGCCGGTCTCAGCATCGAGGAGCCCCAAACGATCATGTCCCCCGCGATTGACCGTGATGCAGCGGCCATCCGCGGATACGCCGGCCGAACACCCGCGCTCCAAGTCCCGCCGGGCGCCGGAAGGCACATCGAACCGCGCTACGCGATAACCGCCCAGCGCGCGCACGGTTGCCGCAACGAAGCGGCCGTCAGGGGACAGCGCCAATTCCATGAACTCCGCCCCGGAGAGGACGTCGCGGGGCGACCCGCCGGCGATCGGGACGGCCCTGACACGGGCGCCATCGGTGAACCATACTTCCCGGCCCTCCGGATGAAAGGCGACCGCGCGCGGCTTGTCGGCCCCGGCGAGATCCCGCTCGGCGCCGTTGTCCAGATTCCGGAGCAAGATGCGGTTTCCCCGCACGAAGGCAAAGGACCGTCCGTCGGGAGCCCACCGAGGCCAGCGGCCGCCTTCCGCGAGGCGCCGCGGCAGGCCGGCGCCAATCTCCAGCAGCCAGATGCCATCGGGACGCTGATACAGCAACTGCGCGCCCTCCAGCTCGGCGGGCGCCGCCAGCGGCCATGCCGCCGGCGGCGTCGGTCGGCGGGCGTCACAACCGATCGAAAGCGCCGCGGCCAGCAGCACGGTCCCGGGACCGCGAGCGCCGATTCGCCGATTCCTCGTAAAAATGTTATTCACAAAGCTCCATGACGATTGAAGGGACACGCCGAAAATCGCTTCTGTATATGGGATTCAGCCTCGCGCTGACAATCGCCGTCTTCGTCTGGCTGTTTTTCCATATCACGTGGCGGGACGTATTGGAGTTGATGCTCGCCGCGGATGCGGCGTACCTGGGCGCGTTTGTCGCGTTGTCGCTGTTGCTGCAGACGGCGCGCACCTTCCGCTATCGTATGGTCCTCTCCGCGGTCGGCCAGCCGCCGGGCTTCTTTCGCCTTTTTCTAGCCGTTCTGGTGCGCGGTTTCTGCGTGGACCTGCTGCCGGCGCGGACCGGCGAGCTGGTGTACATCTACATCCTGCGCTCCCGGCTGGGAATCGAATTGGGCGCGGCAACGGCCAGTTTCGCCCTCGCGTTCCTGTTCGATGTAATGGCGCTGGCGCCGCTGGTGGCCGGAGCGCTCGCGCTGACGGGAACGGGACTGGCCTTCTCGCCCGGAGCACTGCTGGCGGGCGGCGGCGTCTTGCTGGCGGCAACGGCGCTGCTGATCGCAGCGTTGCCGTGGGGGTTGCGGATCGCGTTCCGGCTCGCCGCGCTCGGTCCGGCGCGCTGGCGGCGGGGCCGCGGCCGTGTACGCCGGTTTCTCGCCGCCACCCACCGGCAGATCGGCCGCGCGCGGCGGCGCGGAACGTATGCGCCGCTGTTGGGCCTGTCGGTGCTGGTGCGCGGGTTGAAGTACGCGGCCCTCTATGTACTGCTGCTCGCGCTGCTGGCGCCGCGCGGCTATTCGCACGCGACGCTGCCGTTTCCACAGGCCTTTCTCGGTTTGGCCTCCTCCGAGATGGCGGCCAGCCTGCCGATCTCGGGGATCGGAGGCTTTGGCGCCTACGAAGGGGCATGGGCGCTGGTGTTCGAGCGCTTCGGTTTGCCGGCGGATCTGGCCAAGAAGACCGGCGTCTCTCACCACCTGCTCACGCAGCTCTGGGGTTATGGCATCGGCCTGGCCGCGCTGCTCGCGCTATGGGCGCGGCCGCCTGCGCCATCGGACCGATCGAAGGCGCTCGCTCTTCCCCGACGTCCCGCCTGAAGACCTGTCGCATCGGCGCCGCCCGCCGCACCGGGATGCATCGCCGCAGAATCGCGCTGGTGGACATATCGCCGGGCCCGCGTTGCGGAGACAACCGCCGGCCGAGCGCGCCCTTCAGGGGAGTTCCTCGAGCAGGCCGCGGCGATAGAGCAATGTGACCAGCCGGACGTCCAGCGCGTGTCCCGCCTTGTAGGAGATCACATCGCCCACCAGCCGCCCCTCTTCCACTAATGAAAGCGCCGCCAGCAAATCCAACGCGGCCCGGTGCCAGACGACTTCCAGCGATTTGCCCTCATGGATCAGCCGCGGCTCGTTGACATACCGCCGGCGCCCCGCAATCAGAATGTTTCGCCGAGTATAGCCGAGGTTCCGCACGTCGGCGAACAGCCGCCCGACTGTGTGGCAGTACAGCCGCTTCGCAAACGAGGTATTCGTGCGCGCCACGCAAACCTCGCGGAACCCCTGGCGGTTCACGATCCATCGCACCCGCTGCCGGCCGATGACATTCGGGAAGTCAATCGCCACATCGAGCCGCAACTTTGGCGAGGCGCCCGACGGCGGGGGCGAGAGGATCAAAAAAGCGCCGTTGGCGCCGCACAGGGATACCCGTTCCCGAACGGCAAAGCGGCGCGCGGGTACCGCGGTCTCAACGAGGCCGGCCCGTTCCACCGCGTCCACCAAGTCCAGACTGCCGCGGTCAAACAACGGGGGATCCCCGGATTCCAGGCGGATCATGACGTTGTCCAGCCCCAGGCCCAGCTTCAACGCGACGATATGCTCGACCATGCGGACATAATTATGGGGCGCGCCGCTGCGCAGCACGATGTTGCTGACGATCGCACCGGTCGTCCAAACGTTGCGCACGGAGACGCGCGTGGGCAGGCTGTCCGCCAGGTCCGTCCGATCCATCCACCACCCCGCGTCCGCGAAGGGCTCCAGTACAATTCGCCGCACCGCGCGTCCGGCGAACGTACCGGAACCCGCGGCGGACACCGGTGCCGCCAGCGTCGTTTGACACGAGGCATACGGCCCCACGGACGCGTCGAACAGGTCCCGGTCCGGCGCGATCGCCTCGAAGGCGTCCCATGAGCGTCGCAGCGCCTCGTCATGGTCGTCCAACCGCAGTCCGAAATCGCCGCTCATGCGAGCTCCAGCAGCAGGCTGACGATCTCGAAGGGGCCGTAGACAATATCCACGCCGCCGTCCGTCCATGGCTGTGCATCGCCCTCCAGGTCTTCCAACAGGTTGCAGCGCCACACCCGGCGCACCGGCAGCGGCGACGTCAGGCGAGCAACGCCTCGTCCGCCGAACGTCTCGTAGCACCGGAGGACCAGCGCGCCGGAATCCTCCGCCTTCTTCACCGTATCGAGCACCAGGCCGGGCCGATCCAGACGGAAGAACGACGCGGCCGCCAGACCCGCGCTCCCGGGCACGACGCGCAGCGGCTGGTTGAACGCGGCGGCTTCGCGCACGACGCCCGCGGCCCGGAAATCGCCGCCGTGCGGCAGCAGCGCATAGCGGAACCGATGGCGTCCGCGGTCCGCGCCGGGGTCCGGGCTGGACGGAGCGCGCAACAAGGACAGGCGCATCACATGGCCGTGAACCGCATGCCCATACTTGGCATCGTTGAGCAACGCCATGCCGAAGCCCGGCTCCGAGAAGTCGGCCCACCGGTGCGCGCAGACCTCAAACCGGGCCCAGTCCCAGGAGGTATTGAAATGCGTCGGTCGGCGCACGTGTCCGAACTGAATCTCATACGTCGCATACTCGCAGCGCGCCGCTACCGGGAACTCGACTTTCAGGAACTTGGCCCGCTCGCGCCATTCCACTTCCGTATCGAATTCCAGCCGGCGCGCGTCCGCGGCCAATAGGACCCGCTGCCGAATCCAACTCTGTTCCGACAGGCGAAATTCCGCCTCGACGGCAACGCGCAGCGGACCGCGCTCGATCACGCGGAACGCGCGGGCGGGCGGGACGAAATCGAATTTTTCCAAGTGAAAGGCGTCCGTATCCCAGGCGTCCCACTGGTTGGGGCGGTCATCGAACAACACGAACCGATTCGCGGTCTCTCCCTCGGGCACGGCTTCGCGCGCGAGGGTCTTCTCGACGAAGGAACGCAGCCGGCCATCGCGGCCCAGGACAGCGCGCAGCCGTTCGTTTTCGAGGGTCACCGCGTCGCGGTCCTCGCGCACGGTTGCCGGCGCCGAAGGCGCAGCGGGCGCGGCCGGGGCAAAACCCATGGCCGGCGCCGAAAGCAACGCCAGCGCGCGACCATCCGCGGAGCACTGCAGCCCGTTCGGCCCGATGTCGGGCAGCTCGACGATCTCGCGCCGATCGTGATCGAGGGTATTGACCACGGCGAACGCGTTGCCTTTCCCGAGCAGCGCCGCGATCGCGCCATCGCGCAGGGCGCCCCCTTCGGCGAGCACTCCGGCGTGGTCGCGGGCGGCATCGCGATAGACCTCGCCGATCGAGGAACCGGGCAGGACGTCATGGAATTGGTTGAAAAGGACGGTCTTCCAAAGGCGCTCCATCGCCTCAGCGGGATAGGCGGCGCGGCCTCGCGCGTAAGCGAGGGCGGCCAGCAACTCGGTGTCGCGCAAGAGCTCCTCGCACCGGCGGTTGTCGCGCTTGACCGCGGCCTGGGTCGTATAGGTGCCGCGGTGCAGTTCCAGGTAGAGCTCGCCGATCCAGACGGCCGGGTCTTGCAGGTCCCGCTCGCAGCGGTCGAAGAACTCGGCCGGCGAACGGAAGGCGACCCGCGGAACGCCGGCGCAATCGCCGAGCCGAGCGATCAACGCCAGGTGATCGCGCGAGGGGCCGCCCCCGCCGTCGCCGTGGCCAAAGAGCAGATAACTCTCCTGCGCCCGGTCCGCATCGAGAAACCGGTCGCGCGAGGATAGAAGAGTCCTCACGTCCGGACGGGCGTTGTACGTGTCGGACGGCGGAAAATGGGTCAGCACTCGGCTGCCATCCAGCGCCTCCCAGAGAAAGGTGTGGTGCGGAAACCGGTTGAACTGACTCCAGGAGAGTTTCTGCGTGAGAAAACGCCGAATACCCGCGCGGCGCAGAATTTGCGGCAACTGGGCGGAATAGCCGAACACGTCCGGGTTCCAGAACTCGGCGCAGCGCCGCCCGAACTCGCGCTCGTAGAAGCGCTGGCCGTAGAGAAACTGACGCACGAGCGATTCGCCGGAGGGCAGGTTGCAGTCCGGCTCTACCCACGCGCCGCCGCACGGCACAAAACGCCCTTCGGCGGCCCGCGCGCGGATTCGCCCGAACAGCTCCGGCTGTTCGCGGCGCATCCAGTCGAGTTGCACGGCTTGCGAACAGGCGAACCGGAATGCGGGGTCCTCTTCCATTTGGCGCAGCATCGAGGAGAACGTGCGATAGCACTTGCGCCGGGTTTCCGCCATGGGCCACAGCCAGGCGCTGTCAATGTGCGCATGGCCGATGACCGAGACTTTGTGCTGGGCGGGACCGTTGGGCACGGCGAGAAATGCCTGCGCATACGCGCGCGCATCCGCCCACGTGGCCGGAACGTCGAGCCGGCAACGGTTGATGATCTCATTGGCCGCGCGCAACGCCTGCGCCCGCCGCGGTTCTGTAGCCGGCAGGTGCTGCGCCAGATCGTGCAACACGACGAGGTCCCAGTGCAGGTCCCACGCGGCGCGGTCGAATATCGCCAACTCCGCCCGCCGCAGCTCCCAGGAAACCTCGCCCCCGCGGCAGCCGAAGAGGTGATTGCAGGCCATCTCGATTTCGAACGCGACGGCTTCGCCGCCGCGCGCCGCCGCAACCACCGGAAATTCCTCCCGAATCGGCGCGGCATTCGCCGTGGCGCCGGTCAATCCCTGAAGAATTCGTCCTTCCTGCCACACACACGCCTCGGAATTGGAATTCCAGAGCAGGTGGACCTCGCGACCGGACCACGACTCGGGGATACGTCCGGACACCTTGAACCAGTGTGTGGACCAGGGCGGGCCGAAAGACTCCCCGATCCGTGCCGGTCGGTAAACTCCCCGCATCGCCTCAGCGTAGGCAACGCGGTCCGGCGCGGACCACACCCGCACATCCAGCGGCTGTCGCTCCGGATAAAAACGCGCGCGGAGGTCGTCGGCAAAGGCCCGGATTCGCCCCAGCGTCAGATCGTAATGTTTGAGCATGGTCCAAATTCCAGTCGGCGCATTCGGTTGCCGCAACCGGAGGCCGCGCAGTATAGCCGATGCCTTTAGAGCGGCCAATCGTTTCGCTGCGAAGCCGGGATTCGCGGAAGCGCTGCGGCTCCACCAGCACCGGCCTCGCGCAAGCCCGTGCGGCGGGGGTACGGCATGCGGTTCCGCAAGTTGTTCTCGCTTCCCCTGACCTCTATGGGGTTCTCTGGGAAAGGCGGAGATCGGCAATCACATGAAGCGCATTCGGCAGGCTGCGGAGCCGCCCCCGAGGATTGGACTGGCCGAGCGCCTCGTCCTGGATGACCAGCGCCGATGAGCCGCCGCCGTCTAGGTTGATGGCCGAGTGGATCTCCGGCAGCTGCTCCGTCAAAAAGCGCCCCGCTTCCGCCAGCGTCATGCCGGCGGCGTCGGGCGTCCGCCCGCGGATGATCACGAAATAAACCGCGTCGCCCGGTCGATTCACGCCGACGATCGTCCGGGGGTTGCGTTGCCGCGCGACGCCGGCTTCCTTCGGATAGCCGGTCGCATACGGCGCGCCTTCCCGGACGACCGGCGGCGTGTGTGCCGGATAGGAGCAGAGGCCGCCGAGGAGGCCATCCGGCGCCGGGGCGCCGTCCTTCAGTGCGACTCGATCCAACGGCCGCACGCGCGCCCCCTGAACGTCGAACACGAACCACCAGGGCGTATCCTGGACCCCCGACGGAGGCTCCGGTGCATTGGAGACGACACGGCCCTCGGCAATGCAGCCCAGCGGCGTTCCGTTGACGGTGGCCACCACCCGCGCCCCGGCCTGGGCCAGCGGCCCGGCGAGGGCTTCGCGAAACTCGAACAGCGTCCGTTTGGACTCATCCGCCGTGATTGCCAAACGCAAACCCGGACGGTTCAGTCTAGCGCGAAAGACGAACACCTCCTGCGGCGCACCCGCGAATGCGCCGGCAAATCGCCACAGTCCGCAGCCCAGCGCCACGGGCGTCCACGGAGCCGGCTCCTCCTCGGATTCCGGCGCAGAGGGCGCAGTGCCGACATTCTCCGGCAGGAATACATGCCCGCCGGACGGCAGGAACGCGGCGCACCCGGACAGCCCGGCGGCCATCCCCACTTCCGCGATTCGCCGGCAAATCCCCGCCCAACGCATGAAACGAATGCTGTCACATCCGCCGGCCGCCGTGAAGCCGATTTCAGCCTGCTCTTGACCGCCGATTGTTCCGGGTCTATGCCAGTAATCGGAGGGAGTATGGCAAGGCCCGATCCTCCTCATCGCAGAGCAGCGCAAGATGCACACCTTCACAGGAAAACCGATCGGCCTGATTCACACGCCCTTCCGGGAGGCGGCAGGGACGCCGATTCAGCCGGTTTTTGCCGGCGATGCCGAGGGCGAGGTCGCGGTATTCGAGGACGTCCTGGAAGGCCTACTCGACCTGGAGGGTTTCGAGCGGATCTGGCTGATCTATGCGTTCCATCGGGCGGGTCCGGCGCGGCTGCGCCTTGTGCCCTTCCTCGACACGGTCGAGCGCGGCGTGTTTGCGACCCGCGCGCCCTCCCGGCCGAACTCGATCGGCCTTTCCTGCGTCCGATTGATCTCGATCACCGGCCGCCGGCTGCGCGTCGCCGGCGTGGATGTGCTCGACGGCACGCCGCTGCTCGATATCAAGCCCTATGTCCCCGCTTTCGATGCCCATCCGACCAGCCGAGCCGGCTGGCTGGACGCCGCCCGCGCCAAACGGACCCGCGCGGATGCTCGGTTCGCCGGTTGACGCAGGCTGGGCGTCTCCGGAGAAAAGAGCGTCAAGACGTCGCGCCGTACTAAAGATCGCCGGCTTGCGGTTCGTTTAATAGAGAAGAATGACCGTGTCATCGGGAGTACCTCCATGAACCGCCGTTGGATTGCGATCGCGGGGCTGCTGATGGCCCTCTCCGCCGCCACCGTTCAGGCCTGCCGGATCATTCCCATTCCGCCGCCGTGGCCGCCCTGGCCGCCGCATCCGCCGATGCCGCGCCCGGAGCCGCCGCCCCCCCCGCCGCTGGATCCAATACAAACCCGCAGCCACCGGGCTGAGGTCGCCATCGCCGGCCCCGCCGCGAAGATCGAGGTGGACGCCGTTTTCTTCAATCCCAACAACAGCCGCATCGAGGGCGAGTATTTCTTCCCCATCGAGCCGGATGCCGTCGTGCGCGACTTCGCGATGACCGTGGACGGCAAGGAGATGAAGGCCGAACTGGTGGACGCCGAAAAGGCCCGGAAGATCTACGAGGATATCGTCCGCCGCCAGAAAGACCCCGCGCTGCTCGAGTTCGCGGGAACGCGCATGCTGCGTGCGCGCATCTTTCCCATCGAGCCGCGCGCCGAAGTGAAAGTCCGGCTGGTCTATACCCAGATAGTGCGGGCCGACGCCGGCGTCTTCCACCTGCGCTATCCGCTCCGCTCCGCCAAGCCGGAGCAAGGCAAGATCGGCCAGCTTGCACTCCGCGCCACGGTCCGCGCCGATGCGCCCGTTCGCCTGTTCTACTCGCCCTCCCATTCGCTCGACGTCGTCCGCAAGAGCGAAACCGAGGTCGTCGGCGGCTTTGAGCAGAAGGACGCTGCCGCGGACCGCGATGTGGATCTCTACTGGACGCTGAACCGCGACGACGTGGACGTTGCGGCGGTGACGTGGAAGCCCCGCGACGAGGATGGCTTCATTTTGCTCGCGCTCGCGCCGAAACAGCGCGCGGATCCCGGCCGCGTCGTGCCGAAAGACATCGTCTTCGTCTTCGACCGCTCGGGCAGCATGGCAGGCGACAAGATCCGGCAGGCCCGCGGCGCACTCTCGTATTGCCTCGAACGTCTCGATCCGCGCGATCGGTTCGCGGTCCTCGCCTTCGGCACCGACGTGGACCCGCTGACCGACGGCTTGCGCGAGGCGACGGCGGAGGCCACCCGCGCCGCAAAGGAGCGCGTGGCCGGCATGGAAGCGCGCGGCGGCACTGCAATCCACGACGCGCTCGGCGCCGCGCTGGGCCTGCTGAAGGACTCCTCGCGCCTCGCCATCATCGTATTCATGACCGACGGGCGGCCCACGGTCGGCCCGACCGGCACGGACGAAATCCTCGATGCCGCGCGCAAGGCCAATACCGTCAAGGCGCGGCTCTTCGTGTTCGGCGTGGGATTCGACCTGAACACCGATCTGCTCGACCGGCTCGCCACGGAAAACGGCGGCGCGCAGCAGTATGTCGTGGAGGGCGAGGACCTGGAAGTCAAGGTGTCGTCGTTTTTCGACAAGATTGCGCAGCCGATCCTGGCCGACGTGAGCGTCGAAGCGACGGGCGTGGAGTTGCGCGACATCTATCCGCGGCGCATCCCGGACGTCTTTGCCGGCGGGCAGGTTGTCCTTTTCGGGCGCTATCGCGGCGACGGACGGCGGACAGTCGTCGTCCGCGGCACGGCCCATGGGCGGCAACAGGCGTTCGAAACGGAAGTCAACTTCGACGGCTCCGCCGACAGCGATTTCATTCCGAGCCTCTGGGCGCATCGCAAGGTCGCGTTCCTGCTGGAGGAGATCCGGCTGCGCGGCAAGAACAAGGAACTGGAGGATGAAATCATCGCGCTGGGCAAACGATACGGCATTCTGACGCCCTATACCTCGTTTCTGGTGGCCGAGGATGAAACGCCGGCGGCCCGGGAACGGGTGCGCGAGTTCCGCCGCGGATTCGAGGGCGGCGCCGTGTCCGGCGCGCGCGGCGTCGGATTCAGCCGCGACCTCGCGGACGCCAAGATGCTGAACGCGCCGGCCGCTGCGGCCCCGGCAGAGGCCGCGATGGGGATTGGCTTGGGGATGGGCTGGTCGCCCGATGCGCCCGCACGAGCAGAACTGCCCGAGGTGGCGCGCATGGCGGACCGCATCCGCCGCGTGGCCGACAAGGTGTTCGTGCGGCAGGACGACGGCTTCTATCTCGATACGGCGTTTGACGAGGCCCTGCGCCCGCGCATTGTGGAAATCCGCCGTTTCAGCGATGAGTACTTCGCGCTGCTCGACCGGCATCCGGGCATCGGACGATATTTGGCGACCGGATGGAACATGATCCTGGTTGTGCAGGGGAGTGTTTACCGGATTGCGGAGTGAAAGAACCCGGCCCGCAAAGCGCGGCCCTCGGAAAACGGAAAGGGCACAGGGGCTGAAGCTTGTTCAGCCCGGTAGCTTGGACCATGCTCTGAAAGAACCTAGAATGAGGAATCCGTTATGAAAAACACCCATCGTATCGCCGCCCTGCTCGCTCTATCCCTCGCTCTCGCCGCGGTCGCGGCCGACCGATCCGCCCGCTGGAAGGAGGTGGATGACGCCATGAACAAAGGGTTGCCGAAAACGGCCATTGAAAAGCTCGACCCCATCATCCGCGAGGCCATTGCTGAGAAGGCCTGGGGGGAGGCCGTGAAAGCGATCGGGCGCAAGATCGCCCTCGAAGGCAACATCGAGGGCAACAAGCCG
>CAYLTB010000018.1:0-33631 GCA_964386675.1 uncultured Verrucomicrobiota bacterium | reverse complement strand
ATCCTCGCCGGGCAGTCCGACCAGCGCCTGCCGGTAGGGTGGTTCACCGGGGCGCGGATCGGTCGGCTCGCGCCGCAGGACGACGATGCCGAAGGGCCGTCCGTCCGCGGTCAGCAGCGGCGTTCCGACACCGCCGATATAGGCGCCCGCGAACAAGTAGAGCCGGCGCGGGGCCTCGATTCGGCCGATGACCTGCGCCCGGCCGATGACCGGCGCCCAGTTGAACATCTGTCCGGCGCGTCCCAGCGTCAGGATATCGTCGGCGATACCCGGCGCGGCGCCGCGATCGAATTCCACCGGCTTGGGAAACGCGGGCATCGGCTTGCCGTCTTCCGGTTCCGGCGCCAGGAAGGTCAGGTCCAGTTCTTCGTCCGTGAGCACTTGCCGGGCAGCGATTTCGACCCCGTCCGCCAGCCGGATGCGGATCCGGGAGACGGACGTCGAGGGCCGAACACCGCCCATCTCGATGCCCGCCCCCATGTTGTTGAGGGGAGACAGCGAAGTCGCGGAAACCGCCGTCAGGCCATTCGGCCCGACCACGGTGCCGAACAATTCGACCGGCCGCTCCTGGGCGCCGCCGGGCACGCCCGGCGCCTCGATCTTGATGACGGCGGTGATCGAAACTACGGCCGGACCGTAGGCCTCAAGCGCCTTGCGTGCCGTGTCTTCGAGCGGTCCCGCCCAGGCGGTCGCCGCCAAGGCCAGGGCGCCGAGGCTCGCCCCCAACCGCATGCGGCTATTCATCTTTGTTATCCGTCGCCGCGGTGTTCCGCTTGGCGGCCGCCGCCTGCGCTTGTTCAACCAACTCCGCGACCGTGTCGGCGGGCAGCACCAGGACCGCCTGTTGCACCTGCATATTCCCGCCGGCGCCGCCCCGCGTCTCGCGGCGGACCGTCGCCAGTCCGAGCGGGCGTCCGTTGCCCAGGAAGACGGGAACGCCGGCCGCGTTCGTGAAACTGCGCGTCACGAGATATTGCCGGCGCGGATTGTCCAGAATGGCGTTCACCTGGCCGGTGCCCACGATCGGGATCCAATGGAACATGGCGTTCGAATTCGTCAGCGAAATGACGGGATCTAAAGGCTGCGCCGTGACGCCGGCCTCAAAGATGACCGGTTTTGGCCAGGTTGGCGCCGGCTTCCCGGACTCGGGTTCCGGCATTAGAAACGCCAGGTCGCTCTCTTCGTCGGACAACACCTGTCGTGCGGGGACCTGCGCGCCGTCCGGCAGTCGGACCTTGATCTGAGAAACGGAGGTCGTCGGCCGGATGCCGCGCGCCTCCAACTGTTCGGTCAACCCG
This sequence comes from uncultured Verrucomicrobiota bacterium, assembly GCA_964386675.1. Taxonomy (GTDB): domain Bacteria; phylum Verrucomicrobiota; class Kiritimatiellia; order PWTM01; family PWTM01; genus CALGXT01. The sequence continues at coordinate 32,333 of CAYLTB010000018.1, read as the reverse complement.
CTCAACGGCGCGAGCGTCGTGGCGGATATCGCGATCAGACCATTGGGCGCCACCACGGTGCCGTACAAGTTGACGGTTCCCTCTTGCGGTTCCCGTCCCATGCCGGGCGCCTCGATTTTGACCACGGCCGAAATGGAGAGCACCGACGAGCCGTATTCCGCCAGCACCCGCCGTCCCGTTTCCTCCAAGGTCTGCGCCCGCGCCGCAACGGCCAGCGCCGCGGCCATTCCGATGGCGTACCACTGCTTCATGTTCGTTCCTTTCGCGTTCACTCGACTCCGATGTCCGTATCCGCGGGGGGGGGCTCCGCCGCGCGCTTCCAGTCCGGCTCCACTTCAATAAATGCCGTGTTCACGCCCCGCCGCACGAAGAGCAGCACATAGCGCGGTTTTTCCGCCGCGATGTTCTGGACCGCGGTCTCCAGCGCCGCGACATCCGGGGTCGGCGCCCCGCCGACGGCCAGCACCAGGTCGCCCACGCGCAGGCCGGCCAGCTCTGTGGCGCTGGACGATTCGACCCGCTCCACAAGCACGCCGTGGACGTCGTCCGGCAGTTTGCGGAGTGCGCGGTCCTGCAAAGTCAGCGCGCGCGCGTCAAAGTCGAGCGCCTGCGCCTCGTACCGGTCCGACTCCCCGGTCGGATCGGCGCTTTCCGCCAGCGTCAGCTCCAACTGGAGGGTTTCCCCGCCCCGCAGCACTTCCACGGGCACGACGGTTCCGACCTTGCGTGCGCGAATCTGCCGCGTGAACTGCATGATATCCTCGGGGCGTCGGGCCCGCACGGGCTGGCCATCGAACGAGGTAATGATGTCGCCGGCGCGGAGGCCCGCCTGCGCCACCGACAGGCCAGGGAAAGCGTACGCGATGCGGATGCCGCCGTTGTCCGGCAGGCCGAGCGCTTCCGCCAATTGCGGCGACACGGCCTGCAGCACGGCGTGGAAATCGGGGCGCTTGGGCCGTTCCGGCCGGTCGGGGCGCGGCGGCGGCCCGACGCGGACGACGGTCAGGAACTGGTTGCGCCCGCGCTCGAAGGCCACCAGCACGGGATGGGCCTCCTCCGGACCTTTCAGCAACTGCTCGGTGCGCTCTTCAAGGTCGGCGAGATTCTTCACCGGTTGGCCGGCCACCGCCACGATCACGTCGCCGGCCTGGATCGCGGGGTCGGCCTGCGCCGCCGGTCCGGCGGCGCTGACGGAGCTGACGACCACGCCGTCCGTCGTGTCGCGCAGCGACCCGAGGGCGGAGAACAGCGTAAAGTTCTGCGCCGTCATGCCCCACGAGCGCAGCTCGCGGTCGCGCCCGCGCGCCGCCTCGCGCCGACGAGTCGTCAGCCGCGTCTCGCGCTCTTCGGCGCCGCGGAGATAGCGCAGCGTCACCGTCTTGCCGATCGGGGTGGCCAGCACCAGGGCGTTGAACACCGGCAGGTCTTCCGGCATCACGCAATTGACGGGCACCCCATCGAAAGACAACAGCACGTCGCCGGGCCTCATGTCGGTTTCCGCCGCCGGTGAATCGGGCAGGATGCTGGCCACCAGCGCGCCGCGCTCGACGTCAAGACTCCTGGGCCGGGGCTGCACGAGCAAACCGATCCAGCTTCGTTCGACGCGGCGCCGTTCGATAATCTGCTCGGCAATCGAGCGCGCCAGATTGCCCGGGATGGCGCCGCCGATGCCGGCAAAGGAGATTTCGTTGACGCCGATGATCTGCCCATCGAGGTTGACGAGCGGGCCGCCGCTGTTGCCGCCGAAAATCCGAGCGTCATGCGCGATCCAGCGGACCAGGGAGCCGACATTCTCCCCGTCCAGATTGACCGCGCCGCCCGGCATGATCAGGGCCGTGTTGCTCACGATGCCGCGCGTGACCGACTGCGCGATGCCGCCGGGACTGCCCATCGCCAGCACCGTGTCCCCGACGCGCAGCGCGTCGGAGTCGCCGAATTTCGCCACCGTCAAGGGCCTCGTGCTGCGGCGCTGCTCCATTTTCAGGCGGACGACCGTGATGTCGGAAAGCGCATCGGTTCCGACCACCTCGCCTTCGATTTCTTCGCCGTCCGCCAGCCGGCACAGGATCTTGCGCGCCCGGCCCGCCACGTGATGGTTGGTGATCAGATAACCATCCGGCCGGATGATCGCGCCGCTGCCGAATCCGCGCTCCTTGCGCATCCGGCCGTTCGCCGCGCGCTCGACAACGACGTCCAGGCGTACGATCGCCGGGTAGATCCGCGCGATGGCCGCCTCAATTTCCGGTGTCAGGCCGTGGTGCGAGCGCGCTCCGATTGTAGCGCACCCAACCCACAGGGCCGCGGCCAGTCCGACCGCCGCACGCCCGCCCCATCGGTTCAGTTTCCGCATGTTGGTTTCCCGCTTCGGTATGTGCCCGCTGATATGAAATATCCTACACTATCCCACGAGGCCGGTCCCGGCAAGGAAGGAACCGCATGCCCCCGCCTGCGCCGAACGTATGCGGCCGCGTTCGCCCTCGGAGTCGCGGCCGTCCGGGCTCTTTATACTACTGTCGCCCCGGCGCGGGAGTTATCGCGCGAAATCGTCTTCGCCCCGGCGTTCTTTTCTGCTATCAACACCCCTTTCATGACCGCCGCATTCCAGCCGGACGGCCACACCGGCGCATTCGCCGTATTGGGCCACCCCGTGGCGCACTCATTGTCGCCGGCCATGCACAACGCCGCGTTGAGGGCGCTCGGGTGGAACGCGCTCTATCTGGCGTTCGACGTCGCGCCGGAGCGCCTGCCGGAGGTGCTCCCGGCGATGGCCGCGATGGGCTTTCGGGGCGTCAATATCACCGTGCCGCTCAAAGAAGTCGCGTTCCGCTCCCTGGTTCGGCTCGACGAGTCCGCGCGGCTGGTCGGCTCGGTCAATACCGTGCAGTTCACCGCGGACGGGCTGGTCGGACACAGCACCGACGGATACGGTTTTTTGCGGGCCTTCTCGGAGGCGTTCAACGCCGGCGTGCGCGGGCGTTCGGTTTTCCTGCTGGGGGCCGGCGGCGCGGGGCGCGCGCTGGCGCTGGTTTGCGCGCGCGAAGGCGCTGCCCGGGTCGTGATCGCCGACCGCGACCGCGACCGCGCGGAGCGCGTGCGCGCCGAAGCCGCTGCGGCGAATACCGGTGCGATCGTCGAGGTCTCCTCCGGTCCCGCGGACTGGCCGGCCGATGCCCGTGCGGCCGAGATCGTGGTGCAGGCGACACCGATCGGCATGAAGCCCTCCGATCCCTCGCCGCTGGCCGGGGAGGGATTCCGGCCGGGGCAGGAGGCCTTCGACCTGGTGTATCAGTTCCCGGACACTGCGTTTCTCCGGGCGGCGCGCGCGGCCGGCGCCCGCGCTATCAACGGACTGGACATGCTGCTCTATCAGGGCGTGCGCTCGTTCCGGATCTGGACCGGCGTTGAGCCGCCGGTGGACGTCATGCGGACGGCGCTGCGAAAGGCGGTGTACGGGTCGTGAGTCTGGCTGCATGGAACTTTTTCTGGACGGCGTTCTCCGCGCTCTTCGGCGCGATCGTCGGCAGTTTTCTGAACGTGTGCATCTATCGCATTCCGCTCGAGAAGTCCGTCGTGCGGCCGCGGTCGCACTGCCCGCAGTGCGGCACGCAGATTGCGTGGTACGATAATGTTCCGGTCCTCAGTTGGCTGCTGTTGCGCGGACATTGCCGGCATTGTCAGGGGCGAATTTCGCCGCGCTACGCGCTGGTGGAGGCGCTGACGGCCGCGCTGTTTGCGGCGGTCTGGTCCCGATACGGGTGGGACCCCCGCACCCCGGTGTACTGGCTGGTCGTGTCCGGATTGCTGCTCGGCTCCTTTGTGGATCTTGACCACCTGATCATTCCCGACCGGGTGACGCTTGGCGGCATGGCGGCGGGGTTGGTTCTGAGCGCGGCCTTGCCGGTGTTGCACGACGCCGCGAGCTGGCTGGAGGGCTTGAGCGCGGCGGTGATCGGGCTGGCCGCCGGAGCCGGAGCGCTGGGCCTGATCGCCGAACTGGGCCGCCGCGCGTTCAAGAAGGAGGCTATGGGGCTCGGCGACGTGAAGCTCCTGGGGGCGGTGGGCGCGTTCCTGGGATGGCGCGCCGTCCTTTTCACCCTCGTCGTTTCGTCGTTCGTCGGGTCGTTCGTCGGTGTCTACCTGATCGTTCGCAAGGGCCGCGAGTGGCAGACGCGCATTCCCTACGGACCGTACCTGGCGCTAGCTGCCGTCCTCTGGCTGCTTGGGGGCGACGGCTGGTGGAGGGCCTACCTCAACTTCATTGCCGGTCCGCCGGCGGTGCCGTGATACGGCGCCGCCGCCGGCCGCCGGCGCGGAGCGCGCACCGCGGGTTCACGGCGCCGGCGCGGAGCGCTCCAGTTCCTGGAGCCGCGCGGCCAGTGCGGCGGCCCGCTCGCGGGCCTTCAGCAGTTCCCGCTGTGTCGCCGCCAGCCCCGCCGCCAGCCGCTCGGCCTCGTCCGCGCGCGCGGCGCGCGGCTCGAGCTCCGCGAGCCGCTCTTCCAGCGCCAGCGCGTGCTCGGTCAGCGCCGCGACTTCCCGGTTGAGCGTTTCGCGATCCTTGCGCAAGGACGTCAGTTCGGCGGTCGCGTCGGCGGGGGCCGGCGCCGTTTCGTCCGTCACCGGCGAAACCGGTCCGGCGGCCGGGGCCGTCGTCTGAGCGCTTTCCCTCGCGGCCGACCGGGCCAGCAGGCTTTCCAGCCGTTTGGAAAGCGCCGCCAGCCGTCGTTCGTAATTGTCGCGTTCGCGCTGTGCTGCGGCGGCGGTTTCGGCCAGCCGGTTTTCGAGTTCGCCCCGCTCCGCCAGCCAGGCGGCGCGATCCCGCTCCCATTGTCGCGCGGCCCGTTCCTCGACGCCCGACGACGTCGGAGGAGCGGGGCGGCGCGGGTCGGCGGGGACGCGGCCTTCGGCGGCCGCCAGCCTCCGCTCGAAATCGGCCCGCTCGCGCATCCAACGGTCCCGCTCGCGCCGCAGTTCCTCCAGTGCGGTCTGGAGCGCGGCGGTCTCGCCCGATTGCTTTTCGATCCGGTCCAGCCGGCGACGGGTATCGGCGAGCGCCTTCTCCGCGGCAGCCAGTTCGCCTTGCAGTTGGATCCGCGCATCCTGCGCCGCAGCCAGGTCGCGCTGGGTCGCGTCGGCCACCTCGAGGGTCCGGCGAAGTTCCTCTCGCAGGCGCGCGGCATCCGCGGCCATGCGGTCGCGGTCGCGCTCGGCCGCGGCGCGCGCCGCCTCCGCCGCCCGAAGGTCTTCGCGGGCCCGAACCAGCTCCGCGGCGGTGGCGGAGGCCGTGCGCGCCAGGTTCAAATAGTCGCGCCGCAACCGTTCCAGCGCGGGCTCGGCATCGGCAGGGTTCGGTTCCGGTTCCTGGGCGGCCGCGGCCGCGGCGAAAAGCGCCGCAAGCAGGACCCGCGCCGTCCGGCCGCGGCGGACATTCGCCTTTTCAAGGCTGTCGGTGCCTATCCACGATTTCATCACGGACCTCTCCCGGTTAGCCGCCACGCCCTTCCGCCGCGGGGGCCGCGCCGCGGCCGCCCGCTAGGGGTTCAGCCGCTGCTCGATGGATGCGTCGCGTTCTTCGCCGAGTTGCAACGCCCGCTCGTAATGAATCCGGGCTTCCGGAAGGCGCGACTCCCCGGCTACGGCCAGCAACGCGGCCAGATTGAAATGCGCGCGGCCGTCCTCCGGATTGATCCGCACGGCCGCCTGGAACGCCTGGATGGCCTCGGCCGTTCGGCCCAGGGCGTAGGCCGAGACGGCCAGGTCTTTCTGAAACGCCGCATTGTTGGCGTCGAGGGCTACCGCCCGGCGGAAATGGCGGACCGCGGTGGCGGGATCCTTTTCCGCCTCGGCGACCAATCCCAGAAAGTGCTCGTATACCGCGGCGCGCCGATCCTCTTTTGCCAGTCCTTCGGCGAGGCGACGCGCCTCGCGGGTATCGCCGCGGCCCAGTGCCGCGCGGGCCAGGATGAAACGCGCATCCCGGTTCTTCGCGTCGGTTCGCAACACGAGATTGGCGGCCTCGGCCGCGGCGGCCCAGTCGCCCGCGGCGAGCAGCGCCGCGGCATCGCCGGCGCCGGGCATCGAGGTCTCGACGGTTTCCGCGGACTCTGCCTCCGGCGCCGGCGCGGCGGGCGCGGGCGTCTCCGGCGCGGGCGGCGACGCCGGTTCCGGAACCGTCGGGGCCGGGGCGGAGGACCGCGCCGCCGCAAGTTCCCGCGCCAGCGCGGCGCGTTCGTCCTGCAGTTGCCGCACCAGGGCGGCCATCCGCTCGGATTCCGCGCGCAGGGCGCGGAGTTTTTCCTCGGATTCCGTGCGGGCGAGGGTCGCCGCGCGCTCGGCCTCCGCGCTGCGTTCCGCGCGCGTCTTCATCCCTTCGAGATCGCGCTCGAGCCGGTTGCGTTCGGCCATCAACTGCTGGGCCTCGGCGGCCGCGCGCTCGGCGGCGGCGCGCGCGTTCTTCAGCTCGCGCTCGTTTTCGGCGCGGGTGTCCGCCACCAGCCGTTCGTTCTCCGCGCGGCGCGCGGTCTGCAGACGTTGCAGCTCTGCATCAGACCGCTCGGCGGCGGCGCGGGCTTCGGTCAATTCGCGTTCCAGGGCTTCCGCCCGATCGGCGCGGGCGCGGAGCGCCTCCAGTTGTCGTTCCAGCGTCGCCCGATCCGCGCCGACCCGTTGCAGTTCGGCCTGCAGGCGCGCCGTTTCTTCGCGGCTCGCCGCGAGAAGTCGTTCCGCCTCGACCCGGGCCTCGGACAGGGCCTTTTCCAGCTCGGCGGCGCGGGCGGTCTGCGCCTTCACCGAGTCCAACTCGCGCGCCAGCGCGTCCCGCTCGGCCAGGGTCCGTTCGGCGTCGCCCCGGGCGGCGTCCCGTTCGGAGCGGAGTTGCGCGAGGCGTTCCTCGGTGTCGGCGACGCGGACGGCGAGGGCGCGGCGGGCTTCTTCGATCTTGTCACGGGATCGCCGGAGCGTCTCGCTTTCCTGGCGCAGGGATTCGACCTCGGCGGTGGTCTGGGCCTGCATGGCCTGCAGATCGGCAAAGGCTTTTTCCAGTTGCGCGAGCTGTACGGCCGGAGACGGGACTCGGCCGGAAGCGGTGTCCGCGGCTCGGCCTTCCAATGCGGCGATCTGCGCGCGACAGTAGTCAATGCGTCGGGATACGGTCTCCGTCTTGTAGTCCGGCTGTTCCCGGGCGAGCGTTTCGAACAGGGCCAGCGCCTCGCGGTAGGAAGCCAGCGCCTCGGCGGGAATGCCGGCGTCGCGCTGCTGGTCGGCACGCAGCATGGCCACGTAGGCCGGACGCTCCGGCAGCGGGCCGACCGTCTGTGCGCCGGCGAGCTCCGCGCGTAATCCCACCCCGAGGCCGGCCGCCACGGCCGCGATGGAACCCCAAACTGCTGCGCCGCCCAACGACTTCGTGCGTTTCATCTGTGCCTTCTCCCCGCCGGTCGCGCGCCGTGCCGGCTTGAGCGCAAAACCGCTCGTTTCGCGCGAGCCCCCATGGTATTGAACACGATCGTCGAAAGCAACCCATACCGCCGCATGGAACCTCGGGAAATCCTATATGGCCGCCGCCCGCTGATCGAGGCGCTGCGCGCCGGCCGACGGCGCTTGCACACCCTCTGGCTGGCGGAGGGCGTCCACGGCGCCATTGTCGAGGAGGCCCGCGGGGAGGCTGCGCGGCGCAAGGTTCCGGTGCGGACTTGCCCGCGATCCCAGCTCGACCGCTGGACGCACAGCGGGCATCATCAGGGCGTTGCCCTCGAGGTTTCGCCCTACCCCTACGCCGATCCGGAGGACCTGCGCCGGGCGGCGGAAACGGCGGGCGAGTCGCTGTTCCTGCTGTTGCTCGACCATCTGGAGGATCCGCAGAACGTCGGGTCGCTGTTGCGCACGGCCGAGGCGGCCGGCGTCCATGGCGTGATTCTGCCCCGCGACCGCGCCGTGGGCATCACGCCGGCCGTCGCGCGCGCCTCATCCGGGGCCTCGGAACACCTGCGGATCGCGCAGACGCCCAATCTGGTCCGCGCGATGGCCGAGTGGAAGGCGCGCGGCGTGTGGCTGTTCGGACTCGAAGCGGACCCGGCCGCGCCGCTGTTGACGGAAACAAAGCTGGAGGGGCCGCTGGGCCTCGTGGTCGGCCACGAGGGCGAAGGCCTCGGCCGGCTGGTCGCCAGAACCTGCGACGCGCTCGTTCGGCTGCCGATGCGGGGCCGCATCGGATCGCTCAACGCCGCGGTGTCCGGCGCGATTGCGCTCTACGAGGTGCGCCGGCAGCGCGACCTGCGCGCCCGGGAAGCGAAAGGAACGCGTTGACATGTCCGTGCGGCATTGGAAGGCGATGGATTGGGAGGGCCGTCTGCGCGAGGTCTTTGATCGGATTGACGCGGACCTCGAAGCGGAGTTCGGCGGCCGATACCCCTTGCATCCCAATCGGCCGCCCAACGGCACCACCGGCAGCCGCGAGCACGACGGATTATTCGATATCGGCGCGGTTTTTACGCCGGGATTCGGCTCGCGGCTCGGCCGGGGCTACGTGGTGGAGGTCCGCATGGCGACACTCTCGAACGTGCCGCCGGAGGTGGTCGAACAGATCGAGCGCCGCGTGGTCGAACGGCTGCGCGCCATGCTGCCGGACGCCTTTCCGGGGCGCGATCTGCGGGTGGAGCGCGACGGCCGCCGCTACAAGATCGTGGGAGACCTGAGCCTGGGGAACGCATGAGCGCGAAACCGAACGTCCTGCTGGTGCTGGCCGACGACATGGGCTTCTCGGACATCGGATGCTTCGGCTCGAAATCCCGACGCCGAACCTCGATGCGCTCGCCGCCGGTGGCCTGCGGCTGACGCAGCTCTACAATTGCGCCCGCTGCTGTCCCAGCCGCGCCGCGCTGCTGACGGGGCTGTACCCGCACCAGGCCGGCATCGGGCATATGGTGCAGGATTACGGACAACCCGCCTATCAGGGCTACCTGCGCGCTGACGCGGTGACGCTCGGTGAGGTGCTCGGCGCCGCGGGCTATTACGCCGGTTACTGCGGCAAATGGCACACGGGCGGCTTCATCGGCCGCGGCCTCAAGGACCGGCCCCACTTCCGCTTCGGCGACCCGCGGCGGCCGATGCCGACCGACTGCGGCTTCCAGCGCTTCTTCGGCAATCCTGCGGGGGGCGGAAGCTATTTCGATCCCTGGCCGCTCGTGGACCAGGACCGCGTGATACCGGTTCACGACGACTTCTACACCACCGACGATTACACGTCCGTCGCGATCCGGTTCATGGAGGAAGCGGCGGGGCAGGGGCGTCCCTTCTTCGTGCACCTGTGCTTCAACGCGCCCCACTGGCCGTTGCACGCGCGGACGGAGGATATCGAACGCCACCGGGGTCGTTACCGCGGCGGATGGGACGCGCTGCGCACGGCGCGCCACGAACGGCTCAAGGGAATGGGACTGCTCGACCCGCGCTGGCCAATCTCGCCGCGCGACGAGCAGGCGCCGCCGTGGGAGGGCGCGGAATTGAAGGATTGGCAGGACGCCCGGATGGCCGTCTATGCCGCGCAGGTGGACCGCCTGGATCGCAATATCGGCCGGTGCGTGGCGCGATTGCGCGAACTGGGCGCGCTGGAAAACACGCTGATCGTTTTTGTTTCCGACAACGGCGGCTCGGCGGAATTTCTGCGGGAAAACGGGCGCGCCGAATCGGAGAACCCGTTCACGCGGGACGGGCGCCCGGTGCGCACGGGGAATATACCGGGACGGATGCCGGGCGGCGGCGACACCTTCATGAGCTATGGCCTGCCGTGGGCGAATGCCTCGAACGCGCCGTTTCGACGGTTCAAGTCGTGGGTGCACGAAGGGGGCATTTCGACCCCGTTCATCGCGCACTGGCCGGCCGCGATCGCGCCGGGCGGCGTCTCGCACGCGCCGGCGCATTTCGTGGACCTCGCGGCCACGATCCTCGAGGCGGCGGGCGCGCGTTATCCGGCGGAATACGCGGGTCGTGCGATCCAGCCGATCGAAGGCGAGAGCTTCGCGGCGCTGCTGCGGGGCGGGGCCAGGTCGCGCGAGGCGCCGATCTGCTGGGAACACGAAGGCAACCGCGCGGTGCGGCGCGGCCCATGGAAACTCGTCCGCAGATATCCCGGCCCCTGGGAGCTGTACCATCTGGAGCGCGACCGCACCGAACTCGACGACCTGTCGGAGCGCTATCCCGGCCTGGTGAAGGAACTCGCCGCGGCCTACTACGATTGGGCGGCCCGCTGCGGCGTGCTGGAATGGGAGCGCGTGATCGAATTGCGGAAACGGCGGAGCGGGGAGCCGGCGTCAGCGCCCGCGTAGCCACTCGGAGACCGCCACTTCCCGTCGTTCGGTGGCGGAGCGGATCGCGCCGAAGACCATCGCAAGGCTCCGGAGGTTGTCGTGGCAAACCGTTTCCGGTTCCCGGCCGTCGCGCAGACAGCGCACGAAGTCCGCCAACAGCCCCGCATGGCCGCCGGCGTACCGCGGGAGGCCGGGCGGGAACTCGACCGCCGTCAGTTCCGACCGGAAACCGCCCGCCTGGGCGACGGCTTCCGCGCGCAGAGCGCCGTCCCCGCGCCAGACCGCCGTTCCCCGCTCGCCCGTGACCCGCCAGTCCGCCTCCCACGACGTGTTCATTCCCTCTGCACACCAGCTTCCGCGATACGTGAAGACCGCCCCGTTCGACATTTCGAAGATCGCGACGGCGTTCGCGTCGTGGTCGTACCACGATCCCGCCGGGTTCCATTCCCGGCAATACACCGAGACCGGATCGGCGCCGCTGATGAACCGCGCCATGTCGAAATGGTGGATGGCCATGTCCAGCAGCAGCACGTGCTCCATGCGGTCCCGAAAACCGCCGAAGTGCGCGCCGAGATAGAAGTCGGCGTCCACCCCCGTCAGTCGTCCGATGCGGCCGCTTTCCGCCAGCGCCTTCAATCGGGCGATGTCAGGCAGAAAGCGGCGGTTCTGCATCACCGCGCAGACGCGGCCCGCGCGCCGGCTCGCCTCGACGATTCGCCGCGCGTTCTCCAGGCTGTCGGCCAGCGGTTTCTCGCAGAGCACATGGCACCCGGCCGCGAGCGCCGCCGGAATGACCTTGACCCGGGCCTCGGGCACGGTGCAGTCGAAGACGACATCGGGGCGCGCCTGTTCCAGCGCCGCACCGAGGTCCGCGTGGACGCCTGCGTTGTCCAGCCCGAACTCCGCGGCACGGGAACGCGCGCGCGACTCGTCCACATCCACAAGGCCCACGACGGCCAGGCCCGGTATGCCGGGGACGGCCTTCAGCCAGGTGCGGCTGATGCTGCCGCAACCGACCAGCAGAGCGCGCATGGTGTTCATCGGGGGGGGCGGCGTCGGAGCAGGCTACTCTTTCGGCCGGGACAACTCGCGCAGTTTCTCGGCCAGCTGTTCGAAGCTGAACCGGTCCGCGTTGTTCCTGCCGACATGGCGGAAGATCTCGGAACCGTCGGGTCCGAGCACAATCAGCGCCGGATAGCGCACGACGTGCCCATGAAACGTATAGCCGCTTGGGATCCCGAACTGCTCCGCCAGCTTCGCCTCGGGATCCCGGTAAATCGGGAACTGCTTCAATTCTGCCGCGGTGAGATTGGAGGCCCACTTCCGGATGTCCTCGTCACTGTCGGGCTTGATGAAAAGGATGAGTGTGTTGGGAAGCGTGTCCGCCCCGGCAACGTACGCCCGCGTATGGCGGAGGCAGAAGGGGCATTCCGTCTTCAGCAGGAAATTGAGCACGACGTATTTCCCGCGGGCGTCCGCGAGCCGGAAAATCCGCTCGTCGGTCGCCGATTTTAGCGTGACATCGGCCGGAGGAGCGGCCCGGGCCGCGGCAGAGGCCAACGCCGCCGCCAACCCGAGGACCGTCCCTGTTTTCACAACCGACCTCTCCCGAAGGTTTCGCCGCCGTTCTTGCATCCCGCGCGGGTCATTCATTGCGCCGCCCAGCGCAGGGCGCGCCGGATGATCTCGCGCGCCTCGGGCACGTCGAAATCTTTAAACGTATGCCCCCAGCACGCCACGAAAACCCGGCCCCGGCCCCAGGCCCGCGTATAGGCATACGGCATGACGGTGCCCGCGCGATAGCAGCCTCGGGGTTCGTGTTCGCCGCTGAACGTCGTCTCGCAGAGCACGTGGACGCCGGGATCCACGTGGATGTAATACTGTTCCGTGTTGCGCAGGGTGAAGTCGCTGATGCCGCGGGTGATCGCATGGTTGCGGTCCACGATGCGCACGTCGTAGGACGGGATGCAATTGCCGGGATGCGCCACCCACTGGCCGCCCGTCATCCACTGGTAGGTCGTGTCGTCGCGAAAGGCGTCAATAATGCCGCCGTGCCAGCCGACCAGCCCCGCGCCGCGTTCGACGGCCCCGCACAGCGCCTGGCGCTGTGCGCCCGTGATCGTGCCCATCGTCCAGCACGGCACAATCAGGCTGACCTTCGCCATGAACTCCGCGTCGAGGAAGGCGTCGAGCGTATCGGCGACGCGCACTGCGAAGCCCTGCGTCTCGAGCCACGGCGCGAACTCGGCGACGGATTCCTTCGGCGTGTGGCCGGTCCACCCGCCCCAGACGAATAATGCATTCTGCATCGTGGCTCCTGTTCCGGTAATGCCGCCGCGCAGGCCTTCGCCCGGCCGCTTCGGCTAACGATATTTCACCCGCAGCGAACGCCCCTGCTTCGCGCTGCGGACCGCCAGGTCGAGAATGTGAATGGGGCGGCGTGCCCACTCCGGCGTGATGATCAGCTTTTCTCCGTTCACGAGGTGATCGGCGATGTTCTGGTAGAGGCGCCAGCCTTCACCGGGCGGATTCTTTCCGACCGTCGTCACCGTGTTTCCCGCGGCGTCGTGCGTCACGGTCTTCCACGTCCCATGGTCCATCACATAGGAGCCTTTCGTTCCGGTGATCTCCAGGATGCCGCGGTCGGATTTCGGATTAGCGTCGAGCTGCGTAATGGTCAGGGTCAGCCACGTTCCGTTGGCAAAGCGGACTACCGCGAATCCCTCGTCTTCGTTGGTGTCCTTCTTGTAGGGCGTGTGCGGCGCCCAGAATCCCTGGTGCGCGAAGCCGGCGACCTCGACGAACTCCGCATCCATGATCTGGAGGGCGTATTCGAGCAGATGCACGCCCCAGTCGTACAGGATTCCGCCGGAGATCGTCCGGCTGCTGCGCCACCAGTCGCGCGGCGCGCCCCAGGCGCCCATGTGCGCCTCGATGCGGTACACATCGCCGATGACCCCGCTCCGGATGGTTTTCACCGCCTGCAGGATACAGCCGTCCCAGTGCCGATTGTGATAGGTCGAGAGCACAACGCCGCTCTTCTTCGCAGCGGCAATCATCGCGTCGCACTCGGCGGTCGTGATCGCCAGCGGCTTCTCGCAGACGACGTGGCGGCCGGCCCGGAGGCACTGGATGGCGAGCGCCGCGTGCGTATTGTGCGGCGTGATGATCGCCAGCAGGTTGACGTCCGATTTCTTCAGCATCTCCGCGACCGATCCGTAGGTCTGGATGCCGGGGAAATCCTTCTTCGCCACCTCCAGCCGCGCCGGGTCAATCTCCGCGACCGCGGTCGGCGTCATGCCGGCCTTCTGCATCTCCCGCAGGTGCGCCGCGCCCATGTTGAACGCGCCGCCATAACCGATCGTTCCGACCTTGATCTCGCCCGCCGATTTGAATTTTCTCACGTTGTGCTGTGGCTCCGTTTCCTTGTTCATTTCTTCTCGAACGCCGCGTCGAACGCGATGGCCGAGGGTTCGAAATCCAGCCGCTTCACGAACGCACAGGCCTCGCGCGCGCCGTGCTCGCGGTTCATGCCGATGTCCTCCCACTCGATGGAGAGCGGACCGCGGTAGGCGATGTCGTTCAGCGCGCGCAGAATGCGCTCGAAGTCAATGCTGCCGCGGCCGAGCGAGCGGAATTCCCAGAAGCGCCGCGGGTCGCCGAACGGGAGGTGTCCGCCGAAGACGCCGGACAGCCGCGGCGTTTGCGCCCAGGCGACGTCCTTCATGTGAACGTGGAAGATGCGGTCCTTGAAGCGGTAGATGAACTCGACGTAATCCACGCCCTGGTAGCCGAGGTGGCTCGGGTCGTAGTTGAAGCCGAAGGCCGGGTGCCCGTCCACGGCGGCAATCGCGCGCTCGGCGCTGACGATGTCGAAGGCGATTTCGGTGGGGTGCACCTCGAGCGCGAACTTCACGCCGGCCTTCTGGAAGGCGTCGAGGATCGGCTTCCAGCGGCGGCCGAAATCCGCGTAGCCCTCGGTGATCGTGTCCGGCGCCACCGGCGGGAAAGAGTAAAGCAGGTGCCAGATCGAGCTGCCGGTGAAGCCGTTCACCACGTCCACGCCGAACCGCCGCGCGGCCTGCGCGGTGCGGATCATCTCGTCGGCGGCGCGGCGGCGGACGCCCTCGGCGCGGCCGTCGCCCCAGATGCGCGCCGGCAGAATCGAACGGTGCCGCTCGTCAATCCGGTCGCATACCGCCTGGCCGACCAGATGGTTGGAGATCGCGAAGACCTTCAGGCCGTGCCGCTCCAGCAGCTCGCGTTTCGCCGCGCAGTAGGCCCCTGTCGCCTTGGTGACCTCGAAGTGGTCGCCCCAGCAGGCGAGTTCCAGACCGTCGAAGCCGAACGCTTTCGCCTTTTCGCACAGCGTTTCCAGCGGCAGGTCCGCCCACTGGCCCGTGAATAACGTCACTGTTCTGGACATGGGACACGCTCCTTTCGAAGGGATTGCGCCATTCAACGCGCGGCGCCGGCGGGCGTCAAGCCTTGCGCGTGGCGGCGGGTCCGACCCGCACCGGCCGCCGGGCCGCCGCGCTGCGGTAGAGGGATTCCAGGATTTCCATGACGATCAGGCCTTCCTCGCCGGTGGCCAGGTGCGGTCGGTCCCGCACGATCGCGTCCACGAAATGGTAACACGAACCGGGAACGGGCCGACGCGGTTCCGGCAGCTTGCGGGCGACCACCTGCCCGCGGCGCTCGACGAACGTTTCGGCCTCGAACTTGTAGGTCCCTTCCAGATTGCGCTGCACGAGGCCGCCCCGCGTGCCGAACAGCCGGGTCTCCATGAGCTCCGCTTCCGCGATGTTCGCGGCCCACGATGCCTCCACGACGAGGCTGGCGCCGTTGCGGAAGCGGATGAAGCCCGACGCGAAGTCCTCGACGTCGAACTGCACGTTCTGCTCGCGGGCGAGACGGCGGGCGATCGGGTCATACGCCGCCCCCATGATCCATTCGGGTTGCGGGTAATCCATCAGCCACAGCGCGAGGTCGAGCCGGTGCACGCCCAGATCGATCAGCGGCCCGCCGCCGGAGAGCGCCCGCTGGCCGAACCAGCCGCCGAAGCGGGGAATGCCGCGGCGTCGGTGCCAGACGGTTCGCGCGAAATACACGTCGCCGAGGATTCCGCGGTCCACCTCGCGGCGCAGCTGCTGCGACGCGGCGCTGAACCGATACGAAAAGTTGATCATCAGCCGCCGCCGCGCCCGCCGCGCCGCCGCCAGCATGGCCCGCGCCTCGGCCGTGTTCATGGCCATCGGCTTCTCGCACAGCACGTGCGCGCCGGCCTTAAACGCGGCGATGGTCAGCGGGGCGTGGAACCGGTTCGGCGTGGCCACGCTGACAACGTCCAACTCCTCGCGCGCGATCATTTCCAGGCCGTCTGTGTAGCGCGCGGGGACCTCGAATTTACCGCCGATCTCTTCGAGACGCGCCGCGTCCGGGTCCGCGAGGGCGACGACCTGAGCGGCTCGATGCTTCAGATAACTCGCGATATGGTGCCGCCCCATGCCAAGGCCGATCACCCCGATCCGCAATTTCTTCATGCCCGGACCTCCGCGGGGCGTCCCGATTTCGCCGAGGCGTACACGGCGTCAATGATTTTCATCAATTGCACGGCCTGGTCCGGCGTATTCAACGGCGCCTCGCGGCCCTCGAGCGCGTGGATGAAATTCGCCGCGGCCCGCAGCCGGCCCATGCTCGGATCGGGGGCGACGACGATCTGGCGGTTGACGGAGAGTCCCTGTTCCTGCACGTAGAGTTCGCAGGTGTCCTCGCTGGTGTCGTCCAGACCGTCGCGGCCGAACAGGCGACGGATGGTCCCGCCCGCTTTCTGACCCTGGAAGGTGACGGACACTTCCTCGCGCCGGTTCATTTCCGCCCAGGAATTGCGCAGGAAAAGGACCTGTCCGGTCTTGAAACGCACGAATCCATGGCAGGCCGACTCGACGTCCGTGACGCCGTTCTCCACGTCGGGGATGCCCCAGGGGCCCTTGAAGGCCTTGTTGCTGATGAAATCGTCGAAGGTCTGTGCCAGCACCCACTGCGGTTCCGGAAAGTCCATCAGGTACAGCGCCAGGTCAATCATGTGCAGCAGGTCAATCACCGGCCCGCCGCCGGAGAGCGCCTTCGTCGTGAACCAGCCGCCGAAGCCGGGGATGCCCGTGCGCCGGATCCAGAGCGCCTGCGCGGAGTTGATGCGGCCGACGGCGCCGGCCTCGATGTAGCGCCGCATCGCGCAGGCTTCCGGTCGGGCGCGGTTGTTGAAGTTGAACATCAACACACGCTTTCGGCGGGCAGCGGCGGCGCGCATTTTGGCGGTCTCGCGCGCGTTCAACGCGGGCGGCTTCTCGCAGAAGACGTGCTTGCCGGCTTCCAGCGCCTGGAGCGCCAGCGGACAGTGGAACTTGTTCGGCGTGATGATGGAGACCGCGTCGAGGTCGCATCGCGCCTTCAACAGGGCCGCCGCACTGTCAAAAACCGCCGTCAGTCCGTACTTCGCCGCTACGCGTTCCGCGGCCGCGCGGTTGACGTCCGCGATCGCGACGACCTCCGCGCCGGCCGACTGCATGCCGGGGATGTGGTAGTGGGCCATTCCGCCGGCGCCGATGATTCCAACGTTGATCGCCATGGTTGCCGTTCTCCCGATCGTGGGGTCCCGTTACTTGCGCGCGCCCGTTCAGACCCGCATCTTCGTCCATTTGCCCTTGGAGGCGTGGCTCCTGAGCACCGTTTCGATAAACGCATTGCCGATGACGCCGTCGCGCACGCCCGGTACGTCGGCTTCGGGAATCTTCCGGCCGGCCCGTTCGGCGCGCACCATCTTGAAAAATTCGCGATAGAGATTGGCAAACGCCTCGATGAAACCGTCGGGATGGCCCCAGATCAGCCGCGCCGCGGCCCGGGCTTCCGGATAGAGATTGCTGTTGCCCTTCGAATAGCGCGTCACCCGGCCCTGGGGTTCCTTGTGCTCCAGGTAGTTGGGATCCTCCTGCCGCCACTCGAGGCCGCCCCGCGTGCCGTACACGCGGATCTTGAGCGGGTTTTCCTCGCCCGCGCAGATTTGGGAGGCGTAGAGAATCCCGCGCGCGCCGCCCCGGTAGCGGATCAGCACGGCGCCATCATCTTCCAGCCGATTGCCCGGGACGAACCGGCCCAGGTCGGCGCAGAGCCGGTCAATCTCCAGCCCGGTGATGTAGCGCGCCAGATTCTCCGCGTGCGTGCCCAGGTCGCCCATGCAGCAGGAGCCGCCGGCGATCTTCGGGTCCGTGCGCCACATGCCGATCGCGTTGCCCGGGTTCTCGATGAAGCCGGCCATCCAGCCCTGCGGGTATTCGACAACGACCTTGTTGATCCGTCCGAGCGCTCCGTCGCGCACCATGCGCCGCGCCTGCTTGACCATGGGATAACCGGTGTAGTTGTGCGTCAGTGCGAAGGCCCGGCCTGTCTTCTTCACCAGCCGTTCGACGTCTTTGGCCTGCGCCAGCGAGACGGCCAGGGGTTTGTCGCAGATGACGTTGATGCCGGCCTCCAGGAACGCCCGCACGGCC
Source organism: uncultured Verrucomicrobiota bacterium (assembly GCA_964386675.1). GTDB lineage: Bacteria > Verrucomicrobiota > Kiritimatiellia > PWTM01 > PWTM01 > CALGXT01. Next base: position 14,488 of record CAYLTB010000018.1, on the reverse strand, counting down.
GGATAGTGGCCGGCGTTCGGGACCACGACGGAAACAAAATCTATCCGTCGGTCGGCGGGCAGCGCAGCCTCGCGCCGGGCCATGTCGCGGAAGTCCGCATAGATGCGGGCGGGGTCCAGTCCCAACTGCTCGCCGGATTCGCGGGATTTGGCCGGATCGGACGAAAAAGCCCCGGCGACCAGTTCCGCCTCGCCGTCCAGCGTGGCCGCCATTCGGTGCACCGGCCCGATGAACGCGCCGATGCCGCCGCCCACCATGCCCATCCGCAGTTTTCGCGCCATGGTCCGCTTCCCTCCTGCCTGCGCTCCGCTGCGCACTGTATTACCAAATGCGCGCTTCCGTGTACATAATGCGCGCGCCGAGTTTTCCCGGAGCGGCGGGGACGCGCGCGCCCGGCGCGTCGGCTTCAACGCGAAGGCGCCTGCCCGTAATACGCTCGTCGGCCGTGCTTGCGCTCGAAATGCCGGCGGCAGAAAGATTCCGGCAACTCGCGCAGGGATGCGCCCATCAGCAACGCCATGCGCGCCACCGCTTCCAGCGCGACGGCGTTTTCCACGGCGGCCTTCGCGTCCGGTCCCCAGACGAACGGCGCGTGGCCCGGCAGAAAGACCGCCGGCACCTTCCCGGGATCCGCCGCGTCCCGATCAAACGTCTCCACGATGGAGCGGCCGCAGGCGCGCTCGTAATCGCCGGCGATTTCCTCCGCCGTCAGCGGACGGGCCACCGGAACCGGTCCGGCAAAATGATCGGCATGCGTCGTGCCGCAGCAGGGCAGGGGGCGCGCGAGTTGCGCCCAGGCGGTGGCGTGGACCGAGTGCGTGTGGACCACCGCGCCGATCGCCGGGAAGCCGCGGTACAGCTCCACGTGGGTCGGGGTGTCCGACGACGGCCGGAGTCGGCCGGAGACCACGCGCCCGTCTTCGAGGTCCAGGACGACCATGTCTTCGGCGCGCAGCGCACCGTAGTCCACGCCGCTGGGCTTGATGGCCATTCGGCCCGACGCGCGGTCGGCGACGCTGGCGTTGCCCCAGGTCAGCGTAACCAGGCCGTGCGCCGGCAGGGCCCGGTTGGCCTCCCAGGCGGCTCGACGGAGCTCAGCGTACTCCATGTCGCACCTCGTCGCGAATCCGAAGCAGTTCCTTCATCACGCCGTCCAGCGGGCGCGCCCCCGGCCGCCCGAACGCGTCGTGCAGCTCCCGGTACAGCGCATACAAGCGATCGTATGCGGCGGCCGCGCGCCGGTCGGGCGCGAAGCGCCGGGACAGCACGCCGGTCATCGCGCGCGCGGCGGCGGCGAAATTCGCGGGGCCGCCGCGTTTCGGTCCCGCGGCGACCGCGCCGCACATCGCCGCGCCCAGTGCGCACGTCTGCGAGCTGCGCGAAATCTCGACGGGACGTTTCAACACGTCGGCGTAAATCTGCATGACCATCGGGTTCTTGGCGGCGATGCCGCCGCAGTTGACGACGCGCCGGATCGGAATGCGGTATTCCTCGAATCGCTCCAGAATCACCCGGGCGCCGAACGCGGTCGCCTCCACCAGCGCGCGGTAGATTTCCGCCGGCGTCGTGCCGAGCGTAAGTCCGACCAGCAACCCGGTCAGCCGCGGGTCCGTCAGCACCGTGCGGTTGCCGTTCCACCAGTCCAGCGCAAGCAGTCCGCTCTCGCCCGGATGCAGCCGCTCCGCCGCCTGCGTCAGCGCCGCGTGGGAGCCGGCGGGCGCCCCGCCGGGCCGGATGCGCTCGACAAACCAGTTGAAAATGTCGCCGACGGCCGACTGGCCGGCCTCCAGCCCGTGCATGCCCGGCAGCACCGATTCCGGCACAATGCCGCAGAGGCCGGGGATCTCGGGCAGCGGCGTTGCGAGGGGCGCCACGGCGATGTCGCAGGCCGAGGTGCCGATGATCTTCACGAGTACGCCGGGCCGGATGCCGCTGCCGACCGCGCCAAGATGCGCGTCAAAGGCGCCCACGGAAACGGGGATGCCGGCGGGCAGCCCCAGCGTGCGCGCCCATGTGGCGGTAAGCGCGCCGGCCGGCTGGCCGACCGGCGCGGCGCGGTCGGGCAGCGTGGCCCGCACGCGGGCCAGGTCCGGATGCAGCCGCGCCAGGAAATCCGCGGCGGGATAGCCGCCCCAGGCGGGATGGAACATCGCCTTGTGTCCGGCGGCGCAGATGCCGCGCCGAATCCGCGCCGGATGCGCCGTGCCCGTCAGCACGGCGGGAATCCAGTCGCAGAGTTCCACCCAGGTGTGCGCGGCCTCGAAGACGCGGGGCGCGACCCGCCGGGCGTGGAGCAACTTCGACCAGAACCACTCGGAGGAATACACGCCGCCGCACACGGCCAGGTATTCCGGTTTTTCCCGGCGGGCCCGCGCCGTGATTTCCGCGGCCTCCACGTGCGCGGTGTGGTCTTTCCAGAGCCAGGCCATGGCGTTCGGATCGCGTTGGAACGCCGTGCTCAACGCCAGCGGCTCGCCTTCGGCATCCACGGGGATCGGCGTGCTGCCGGTGGTGTCCACGCCGATGCCGATCACGCGGTCCGGCGCGAAGCCCTGCTTCCGGGCGGCGTCGGCGAGCGCCGCGCGAACGGCGGCCCGCAGCCCGTCAAGGTAGTCGCGCGGATGCTGCCGGGCCAGGTCGGGCTGCCGGGGATCGAGCACGATGCCTTGCGCGCCGCGCCGGTAGTTCCAGACCGCGCTGCCGATTTCCGCGCCCGTTTCCACGCATGCCACCAGCGCGCGGACCGAATTGGTGCCATAATCGAGTCCCAGGGCATAACGATTCATCGCCACCTCCGGTCTATCGTTGTCTCGTCGCGGCGTTGAGCAGATCGGCCAGCGTCACCGCGCCCTCGTAGAGCGCCTTGCCGACGATCGCGCCGACGAGGTTCGGACGGCCGCGCGCGACCAGCCGCCGCACGTCCTCGGCCGACGAGACGCCGCCCGAGGCGATCACGTCGCACGCGACCGCCCCGCAGATTTCGTCCATCGCCTCGACGGCCGCTCCCTGCAGCATCCCATCGCGGCTGATCTCCGTGACGATGATCGTCCGCACCCCGCAATCGCACATGCGCCGGGCCAGTTCGGCGGGGCGGCAGCTGGCGCTCTCGGTCCAGCCGCGCACCTGCACGACGCCGTTGCGCGCGTCAATGCCCACCGCGAGCGCCTCGCCGTGCCGGTCGGCGAGGCGGCGGACGTCCTCCGGCGTGCCGCAGGCGCGCGTGCCGATGACGGCGCGGGCGATCCCGGCGGCGCGGGCGGCTTCGATGTCGGCGTCCGTGCGCAGCCCGCCGCCTAGTTCCACCGGAACCGGCGCGACGGCCGTGCAGATGCGGGCGACGGCGTCCAATTGCATCGGCCGGCCCGCGAACGCGCCGTCGAGGTCCACGACATGCAGATAACGCGCGCCCTCGGCGACCCAGCGCCGCGCCATCGCGGCGGGATCGTCGCCGTACACGGTGACGTCCTCCGCGCGGCCCTGCCGCAGGCGCACGCAGCGGCCGCCTTTGAGGTCAATCGCTGGAAGGATCAGAAAGGGCGGATGCGTCGGCATGGCGTCACCGGAAGGGGTTGCCCGCGGAGCGCGAGGGAGGAACGGCGCGCGCGGCGGCGGTTCTGGCGCCGGCGCGGGACTCGGCGCGCCGGCGGTTTTCCAGGGGTTGGAAGAATGCGGCGTTTTTCTTCCAAGGCTTGGAAAACACGGTGCGCCCGTCGCGGCTCATGCGGCGCTCCCGCGGTCGAGAAACCGCCCGGCGCGCGCGCCGGTGAGGCGTCCGTCGCGCAGCGTCAGCACGCCGTTGACGATGACGGCCGTGAAGCCCTCGGCGAGCTGCAACGGTTGTTCGTACGTGGCGCGATCGCGCGCGGTCTCCGGGGCAAACACGACGAGATCGGCGAAGGCGCCCTCGCGAACGATGCCGCGGTCGCGGATGCCGAAGGTGGCGGCCGGCAGCGAGGTCATCTTGCGGATGGCCTCGGCGACCGGAACGGTTCGGCCGTCGAGCGCGGCGCGCAGAAAACGGGCGAAGGCGCCGAAACTGCGCGGATGCGGGTGCCCGCCGCCGGTCGGACCCTCCGTCGAGCGGATCGAGCCGTCGCTGCCGATCATGACATACGGCTCGGCGAGCACGCGCCACAGGTCGTCTTCGTTCATCGAAAAGAAAATGCCGTACGTTGCCAGCCGGTCTTCTTCGAGGAGGCGGAAGACCGCGTCCACCGGTTCGAGGCCCCACGCTGCGGCCACGTCGTTCAGCCGCCGACCCTGGTGACGGCCGGCCTCGGTCGTCGAAGCGGCGATGATGATTCCGGCCCAGTACTCAGGCGATCGTTCGGCGAGAATCCGCTCCCGCACGCGGGATCGCCACGCGGGATCGCGCATTCGGACGAGGATCTCATCCGTTGTGCCCGCGGCCTCCTCGGAGGGCAGGATGATTTTGAGGCTGGTGCTGGAGGCGGTGTAGGGATAGCGGTCGGCGGCGACGGGTTGGCCCCCGGCAATGGCGCGGCGGATGCGTTCGATCGCGGGCTGCATCAGCGGCCAGTTCGCGCGGCCCGCGGCCTTGAGGTGCGAGATCTGCGTGCGGATGCCGGCCCGCCGCCCCACCTCCAGCGCCTCGTCCACGGCCTCGAGCAAACCGGCGGACTCGCTGCGCAGGTGGCTGGTGTAAATGCCGCCCCGGCGCGCGGCGGCGCGGGCGAGGGCGACGATCTCGTCGGTGTCGCCGTAGCGGCCGGGCGAGTAGATCAGCCCGGTGCTCAGGCCCCAGCCACCCTCGTCGAGGGCGCGCTCGAGCGCGGCGACCATCTGCCGCACGTCGCCCGGATCGGCCCGGCGGTTCGTGTAGCCCAGGACGCCGGCCCGCAGAGTGCCGTGGCCGATCAGCAGCGCGCAATTCACGGCCGGCCGCGCGCGCTCCACGCAGGCGCGGAATTCAGCGACGGAGCGCCAGCGGTAAGCGACCTCTTCTCCGTCCGCCTCGGCGCTCAGCGCGCGCTCCTCGTTCAGCGGCGCGGCGGAGTCGCCGCAGTTGCCGCCTACGTCGGTCGTGACCCCTTGGAAAATTCGGCTGGGCGCCTCCGGCGCGCGCAACACGCTCTGATCCGAATGCGTGTGGACATCAATGAAGCCGGGGCACAAACAGCGCCCGTGTGCACTGAGCGATTCGCGCGCCGGCGCGGCGGAAAGTTCGCCGATTTTCGCAATGCGGTCGCCGCGGATGCCGACATCGGCGGCGCGCGGCGGCGCGCCCGTGCCGTCGTACAGCAGCGCTCCGGCGATCTTCAGGTCGAACATGGCGAGGATTCCCCGGTCGGAGCCGCACCGGCGGCCGGCGCGGCGTCGCCGCCCAGCAGGCCGACAACTTCCGCCTGAACTTTTTCCAGATCGTCCAGCCGCAGTCCGGGATCGAGGATCGTGAAGGATTCGCCGGTGCCGCGATGCTCGTAGATCCGGGTGCGCGTCCCGTCGTCATGAAACCGGACGTCGCGCTCCACCAGCACGCGGCGGCGCTCGAGCATGACGGTGAGCACGAACATGACGCCGGCCTTCGCCGGATCGCCTTTTTCCATCAGGCTCCGTAGCAGCGATTCCGCGGTTTCCTTCCGCAGCGGTTCGGGCGGCGGCGGGGCGGGGGCGCGGTAGACGCAGCGCCAGAAACTGACGGTTCCGGCGGCGGTCGCGGCGCTCCAGCAGCGCTCGCACAGGTCTTCGCGGCGATAGCCTTCTTCCGGCGCGAAGACTAGGCGTGAGCGGAATTTTTCGCCGTCGGTAAACGCGCACGCGCATGCGCCGCACGCCGGGGCGGGGGCACGTATCTGCCATTCGTTGGCGTTCAAGGGGCCGGCCATAGGGCGTTCGCGCCCGTTTGAAGGGACGAACGTGCGGTAGCATACGGATGGACGCGCGGCGGCTCAAGCGGAATGCGGACCGCGGTGCGGGGCTGTCCGTAACCGTGAGCGCTGCCCGCCGTCATCAGGCGGTTGCCTCGCGGTCGGTCATCGGATAGGCTTGCCGCATGGGGTTGTTCATCGAGAATCTGGTCCGGGACCCGTGGTTCTTCTTCTCGTGGACGCTGATCGTGGTCTTCTCGATCTGCGTCCACGAGTACGCGCATGCCCGCGTCGCCTACAGCGTGGGCGATCCCACCGCCGCGCTGACGGGACACTTGACGCTGAACCCGCTCAAGCAGATGGGTTGGATGTCGCTGGCGGCGCTCATGGTCCTCGGGTTTGCCTGGGGCGCGGTGCCGGTGGATCCGGCGCGCTACCGGCGGAAAACCGACAGCGCGTGGGTGGCGTTCAGCGGCCCGGCCTCGAACCTGCTGCTGTGCATCGTCGCGGCATTCGCGTTCGCACTGGTCCGCCGGGGGGCGGGGGGCGGCGCGGACTCGGTGCTGGGCTTTCTGAAGCTGGCGGCAATCGCGAACGCCGTGCTCTTCGTATTGAACCTGCTTCCGGCGCCGATGCTCGACGGCTGGTCCGTTTTGGAGCCTTTCGTGCCGCCGATGGCGGACCTGCGGCGACAGTATGGGCCGACGCTCTCCTGGGCGTCGCTCCTGCTGCTCTTCGCGACTCCGTTGTCGAGCTGGGTATGGAAGGCGGGGGAGACGCTGGCGGGCGCCGTGATCCGCAGCGCCTGGCGCCTGCTGGGAGCCTGACTGCGGCCGGAGACGGCGCGGAACAGGTCTCAGCGGGGTTTCTGCACGCGTGCCCGCGCGTCCTCGTAGATGTCGCGCAGGGTTTGTTCCAGCGGGATTTCGGGCCGCCAGCCGGTGTCCGCGCGCAGCCGGGCGGTGTTCAGTTCCGGCGAGGCGTCGGTCGGGCGATAGCGCGCCGGGTCCGTCACGATGCGCGGTCGCACGCCGGAGATGGCGCACAGGCGCTCCAACGCCTCGCCGATCCGGATTCGGTTGCCCGAGGCCATGTTGTAGGCGCAACCGGGCGTTCCGCGCTCCAGGAGCAGTCGGTAGCCGCGCACGGTGTCCCGCACGTCCATGAAATCGCGCACGCTGTCGAGATTACCGACGCGCAGCTCCGGCGTTCGGAGGCCCGCCGCAACCTCCGCCAGTTGCCGCGCGAACGCGGCGATCACGAAATCCGGCGCCTGGCCGGGGCCGATGTGATTGACCGGCCGCACCACGATCACCGCGCGCCCTTCGCGCTTTCCGAACAGCAGCGCCGCGCGATCGGCGGCCAGCTTCGTCAGGCCGTACAGCGTGCCGGGCCGCAGCGGAGCGTCTTCATCCAGCGCGCCGGCGTCCGGCGCATCGCCATAGACGTGCGCGGTGGAGACAACCAGTGTGCGGGCCGTCGGCGCCGCGCGCGCCATCTCCGTGAGCACGTTCAGCGTGCCTTCGGCGTTGACGGCGAACGCCCGCGCCGGGTCCTCCCAGGCGGCCGCATCGGACGCGATGCCCGCCAAGTGGACACCGGCGTCGGGTCGGCAGCGCTCGAGGGCGCGGCGGACCGACGCGGCATCTTCGACGCGTCCGCGTTCCAGCGATTCGTCGCCGACCGCGGCCTCGGGAAGGTCGAAGCCGGCCGTCGCCCAGCCGGCGTTCCGCAGCTCGCGAACCAGGTATCGTCCCACGAAACCGGCGGCGCCGGTCACCCACGCCGTCTTCACACGCGCGCCTCCGCGTCGGCGTTCCGCCACGCCTGTTCGATGTGCCGGGCGGCCTCGCGGATGGCCGCGCCCGGCGCGCCGGGCGGCGGTTCGATCACCTTGGGGACCGGCTTGGCCGCAGCGGCGGCGAAGGCGCTGAAATCGAGGCCGTGCGGTTGCGGCGGCAGGACGTGGTCGTCCGCCGGGAAGCGGACGTCGTGCAGGTGCATCCCGGCCAGGCAGGGCAACAGGCGCTCGAACAGCCGGACATGGTTGATGAAGCCGCAGTTCTCGCGAATCTGGCCATGGCCGGTGTCGTGCCAGTAGCCGATCCGGGAGGAGTTCAGCGATTCGATCAGTTGTCGGCACTCGGTCTCGCCGGGGACGGACTCCCACGAGGGCAGGTTTTCGAAGGCCAGCGTAACACGGGATTCCTCCAGCACGGGCAGGAGGCGTTCGACCGCCTCGCGGAGCGCGGCCAGGTGGCGGCCGACCCGCCGTTCGCGCCGGCGTTCGATGCGGGAGCGCAACCGTTCGGCGGCCGGCGCGCAGGGATCGCGCGCGAGCTGGTCAAAAAGCCGGGGCATCCAGTTGCGCCAATGGCGGATGTAGCCGCCGTGCGCGACCACGGCGCCGGCGCCGATCTCCGCGGCAAACCGGATCGTGTGCGTCGTATGCTCCACGGCGCGGCCGCGCGCGTCGCGGTCCGGGTCGGCGAGCAGGAATAGTTCCGGGCTGCCGCGGGACGCGCCCATCGGCACCGGACAGAAGTTGTGGACGCTGACGACGCGCACGGCGCCCTCGCGCACGCGCTGTTGTACCCCCGGCACAAGGTCGCGCGTGAGATCGTAGCCCAACTCGACCTGTCGGAATCCGAGCGCAAGGATCTCGTCGATCATCGCGGTCCCGTCCTTGTGACGGCGCGCATTCCAGTGCGTGGAAAGAGCCAGCTCCATGTCCCAAAAAGGAAAACTCCCGTTCGCCGGGAGTTTTCCGAGACCCGCGTTCGTCCAGGGGCGACGATCAGCCGCGCCGGGCCCGGCTGCGGGCGCGGGCCGACTTGCGGCGCTTCCGTTCGGAAGGCTTTTCGAAATGGCGGCGGGCGCGGATTTCGCGCATCAACCCCTCGCGGTCGAGTTTCTTCTTGAGCCGCCGCAATGCCTTGTCGACCGTTTCGCCTTTACGTACCTTGACTTCGGACGTCACTGAGAATCACGCCCCTTTCCTCCGGCCGTTCCGGGCCGCCGGCAGGCCATCGCGGAAAACATGCGTAACCTAGGGAAGTTCTGACGCGCCGTCAATCGCATTCCCCGGGGTTAGAAGTAGTACCAGATGCCCTCGTAGTCGGCGGGATCCTCGCCTTCCGCCGCGAGGCGGTTCAGGTAGTTCAGGATCGGCATATCCCGTCCGATATAGGAGGGGCGGCGCAGGATGTTCTTCTCCCAGGCATGGAACTCGTAAATGCGGGCGCCATCGGGGGCGATGGCCAGCAGGTCGCGATGTTGTGCCGCCCGCAGGTTGTTCTTGCCCAACCCCGGCAGGTTGATCACGGCCTCGTCCCCGCGCCGCAGCCCCGGCAGCAGCCGCGCCTCCTCTTTCTGCTCCTGCAACAGCCGTGCCAGCGGGACGCGGTAGGCGGCCGTCTCGTTCTTGCCCTTCGGCATGAACGTGTAATACGGGTCCACGCCGATGCGGCGCAGCAGCAGGCGCAGCCGGGCCGCTTCGAACCGCCGCGAGACGTAGTGCGTAAAGACCAGCTGGTTGTAGACCCCGATGCCGCGCCGCCGCAGGCGGTCCACCGCCGCCACCAGTTCCGGCGTGATTTCGTAGGGGTGCTCAACGTGCGTGACCAGCGCCAGGTCGCGGACGCCGGGGCGCCGCAGACCGCCGAGCCGGTTGGCCAAACGCTCGGTAATTCGCATCGGCACCGTCACCGGTACGCGGCTGCCGATGCGGATCAAGTCCACCTGCGGAATGGCGGCCACCCGCTCCAGCACGCGGAGCAGCGCGTCGTCATCCAGCGCCAGCGGGTCGCCGCCGGTGACCAGCACTTCGCGGATAGCCGGATGTTCTTCCAACCACGCGCAGGCCGCCTCGATCGCGGCCTCGGGGGCGAGCGCGTGCGGCGCCATCGGCCGCTCGATCTGCCAGTTGCGTTGACAATAAACGCAAATCTGCGGACAGGTGTTGAACGGCTTCAGGATCGCGATGGCCGGATACCGCCGGGTGACCAGGTCCACCGGCGAGGTGTCGTGTTCGAGCATGAAATCAAAGCGGCATTCGCGGTCGTCGGCGTGGGCGGACATCTCGCGCACATAGTCGGGTGGCGGCAGCACCTGCATCCGGATCGCGCGGTCGCGCCCCGCGCCCGGGTCGTCGTCCATGAGCGACGCGTAATAAGGGGTCACGCCAAAAGGCAGCCGCGCGGCGGCGGCGGCGCGCACGGCGGCCTCCTCCGCCGGGCGCAGGTTCACCGCGGCGGCCAGCCGATCGGGATGGGTCAGAACATTCCGAAACTGCCATGCCCAGTCGTTCCACTCCGCCGGCGACCCGCCGAGGACGGCCTGTACCCGCGCGCGGCGATCGGCCCGGCGCGCGCGCGATTCCTCCGAAAGCCCATCCGGATAGCGATTCATCCATCGGACGACTTCGCTCCAGAGTCGGTCAAGCTCATGGGAGCGGACCTCGGCCGCGGCTCGCCCGGTTCGGTTCGTTTCCTCGCGTTCAATCAGCCGTTCGTGCATCCGTCCGCGTCCCTCGAGACCGGCGAGCAAGGCCATCAAGTCCGCGTAAAATGCCGGCGTCAAATCGGTTCTCGACCGCCCGCAGGCGATGTCCCAGAGTGCGCCGGCCGTCGAGAATCCCGCGAGTCGCTCGGCGCGTTCGGTGAATATCCCTCGCAGCGCGCGGGCGCAGTCCCGGACCACGAAGTACGCGCTTTCCGGGGCCGGGTGGCTCGCGGCGCCGTATTGGCGCTCTGCGCATAGGTTGAAGAGGACGCGCCGGGCCTCCCGCGCCGTGCGCGCCCGCGGCAACCGGGTCAGCGTGTCGGCGGCGGCGCGCAGGGCGTCGGCGGTGAATTCTGCGGGTTGTGGGGGCGGGTGGGGCATGGCAGGGACCTTTCCGGGGCGGGTCAGCCTCCGCGGCGGCGCAGGAAGCCTTCGCGGACGCCGCGAACGTCCTCCACCGTGACGAAGGCGCGAGGATTATAGGAGCGGACCAGGTCGAGCACCCGCGACAAATCCGCGCGGCGCACGACCGTGAACAGAATGGTGACCGGGCCCTGCATGCCTTCCGCCGGGACGGCGGTGACGCCGAAACGTTCTGCGCGCAACCGGCCCGCCAGCGCGCTGGCGTCGCGCTGCGGAATGACCCGGACCAGGGCGGTTCCCAGGGCGATGCGCTCCTCGATCCGCATGCCGACCCAGGTCCCCAGCGCGTAACCGGCCGCGTAAGCGATGAAGGATAGCCAGTGATCCAATCGCCGCACCACCTGCGCGATCACGGTGATCCAGATCAGCACCTCGAAGAAGCCGATGACCGGCGCCAGCCATCGAACGCCGCGCGACACGAAGACCATGCGCAATGTGCCGAGGCTGACGTCCATGATCCGGGCCAGAAAGATGAACAGCGGCCATACCCAGCCGATGTCCGCCGCCAGCGAAACAAACAGTGCGTTCACGTTCATGATCGGATACGTGCGGCAGACCCCTTGGCCGCGCCGCTCTGAAGCCTCGTGCTGTCGAGTGTCGGATAGACGGGGCGTGCGCGTCAACCCCCGATGCGGAACGGCGATCGAGTCGCCGGCGGCGTCCCGGCGCTCGCCAGCGGCGCGCCCGGGCGCTAGACTGGACGCCATGACTCCCCGGGAACGCTATTTCGCGGTGCTGGAGGGGCGCTCGCCCGACGTCGTGCCCCGCATCCCGATCCTGATGCGTTTCGCCGCCGAGTTCATCGGCTCGAACTACGGCGCCTTTGCCGCCGACCACCGCGTGTTGGTCGGCGCCAACTTGGCCGCCGCCGCCGCGTTCGACTTCGATCAGGTCAGCTGCATCTCCGATCCCTACCGGGAGACGCAGGGTTTCGGCGCCCGCATCGAGTATCCGCGGGAGGACGTTCCGCGCGCGACCCATCCGCTGGCCGACCATCCCGATCTGGATCAACTGCCCCGTCCGGACCCCGAACGCGCCGAGCGAATGCGCGACCGGCTCGAGGCTTGCCGCCGTTACCGCGCCGTGTGCGGCGGGCGCTACTCGATCCTGGGTTGGGTGGAAGGACCCGCCGCCGAGGCCGCCGACCTGCGCGACGCGGCCAACTTCCTGATGGACCTGGCGGAGGAGCCGGAATACGCGGCGGCGCTGATGGACCGATGCCTCGAGACGGCGATCGCCTTTGCGCTGGCACAGCTGGCGTGCGGGGCCGACACCATCGGCATCGGCGACGCGATTGCCAGCCAGGTTTCGCCGGCGACCTACGCTGCGCTGATCCAGCCGCGGGAGAAGGCCTTGGTGCGCGCGATTCAGGCTGCGGGCGGCCGTGTCCGCCTGCACATCTGCGGCGATATTCGGCGCCTACTGCCGGGTATCGGCGATCTCGACGTGGATATCCTCGACGTGGACCACATGGTCGGATTGACCGAAGCCCGCGCGGCGGTCGGGCCGGAGGTCGTCCTGGCGGGGAACCTCGATCCGGTGTCGGCCGTCCTGCGGGGCGCGCCGGAGACGATTCGGGCGGGCGTGCGCCGCTGCCGGGCGGAGGCGGGCGATCCGTTCATGGTCAACGCCGGCTGTGAAATCCCCGCCGGCACGCCGGTCGAGAATCTGCGCGCGCTGTGCGAGGCGATCGTCGGCTGACGGCGGGAATCCTGCCTCCTCCGCACGGCGGTCCGGCCCGGAGGCCGCGCCGCCCCGCCGGTTGCATCCGCGCGTGGCTGGCGTACCTTTACGTTGAACATTGCGGAGAGATCCTGATGCTGGTGGATACCGACAAGCCGTATGTGGTGATGGGGTTGCTCGACTACGATTCGATTGCGTACGCGATCGGCGAGCGCATCATCGAACTAGGCGGGCGGGTGATTTATACGGCTCAGAACGAGCGGATGAGCCGGATCTTCCTGGAGCGCGGCGCCCGCGAGGCCGCGCGCGCGCGCAGCGACCTGGACGTGCGGTATTGCGATGTCACCGTGGACGACGAGATCCGGGCGTTGTTCGAATCCGTCGGCCCGATCGCCGGCGTCGTGCACTCCATCGCGTACGCCAATCCGCGCACCTGCCTGGGCGAGGAATTCCATACGGACGCCGTCGAGGACATCCTGTTGTCGTACCGCATCAGCACCGTGTCTTTTGCCCGGGTGTTGCGCTACGCGCTGCCGCGCATGCCGGGGGGCGGGGCGGCCGTCGCGCTGACGTTCGACACGACGCGAGTTTATCCGTTCTACAATTGGATGGGCGTTCACAAGGCGGCGCTGGAGGCGCTCGTCCGCGCGCTGGCGCGGCGCCACGGACGGGATCTCGTGCGCGTCAACGCTGTCTCGGCCGGACCGTTGCACAGCAAGGCGGCCTCGAAGATTCCCGGTTTTGGAAAGCTCGATCGGATCTGGGGGATGTCGAGCCCGCTGCCGTGGGACACCGTCGCCGACAAGGGCGCAGTGGCCAACGCGGCCGCTTTTCTGCTGGGGCCGCTGTCGCGCAAGATCACGGGCCAGACGATCTATGTGGATGGCGGCGCTTCGATCATCACGGGCGAGCTGCAGCCGTTCGAGCTCGCCCCGGACCGCCGCACCCCGGACCCGGGTCCCGGCGTCGCGCCTCACTGATCCCGGTCGAGCGCCCGGTATTGGATGGCTTCCTGCACGTGGGGCGCTTCCACCCGGTCCACGCCGGCGAGGTCGGCGATGGTGCGCGCCACCTTGAGGATGCGGTCATAGGCGCGCGCGCTGAAGTGCAATTCCTGGATCGCCATCTTCAGCAACTGCTGCGCGTCTTCCGCGGGCCGGCAGAACTGCTGCGTTTCCCGCGCGCGCATCTCCGCGTTGCAATGCACGCGCGGCCGGTCCCGGAACCGTTCCTGCTGCACCCGCCGCGCGCGCAGCACCCGCTCGCGGATCGCGGCCGAACTCTCGCCGCGCGCCAGGCCGGCGAGGTCCGCGTAGCGCACCGCGGGCACCTCGACGTGCAGGTCAATGCGATCCAGTAGCGGACCGGAGATCCGGTTGCGGTAGCGCTGAATCTGCGGCGGGGAACAGCGGCAATTACGGCGGGGATCGCCGAGATAGCCGCACGGACACGGGTTCATGGCCGCCACCAGCATGAATCGGCAAGGGAACGTCAGACTCGCGGCCGCGCGCGCGATGCTCACCTGGCCGTCTTCCAGCGGCTGGCGCAGCACCTCGAGGACGTTGCGGTGGAACTCCGGAAGTTCATCCAGAAACAACACACCGTGATGCGCGAGACTCACCTCGCCGGGCATTGGATGCGCACCGCCGCCGAGCAGACCGGCGTCCGAGATCGTGTGGTGCGGGGCGCGGAACGGCCGCCGCGCCACCAGCGGCTGGTGCGAGGGCAGGGTGCCCGCGATGCTGTGGATCTTCGTGACCTCGAGCGCCTCCTCCAGCGTCAGCGGCGGCAGAATCGTCGGCACGCGCTTCGCGAGCATAGTCTTGCCGGTGCCCGGCGGGCCGATCGCGAGCAAGTTATGCCCGCCCGCGACGGCGATTTCGATTGCGCGCTTGGCCGATTCCTGGCCCTTCACATCGGCGAAATCCTCGTCGTAGAAAGCGGCGTCCTCGAACGCCGCCGCCGGATCCACCGAGAGCGGCGCGATCGGGCTGCGCCCCGCGATGAAATCCGCCGCGTCGCGCAGCGAGTCCACCGGATACACCGGCAGC
>CAYLTB010000017.1:0-34736 GCA_964386675.1 uncultured Verrucomicrobiota bacterium | reverse complement strand
ATCGGCAACGCCGGACAGTGCAATTATGCCGCCAGCAAGGCCGGATTGATCGCGCTGACGAAGTCCACGGCCAAAGAACTGGCTGCGCGCAACATCCGTGCGAATGCCGTGGCGCCCGGGTTCATTCGAACGAAGATGACCGAGAAACTGCCGGAAGACCTGCAGAAGAAGATGTTGGACGCCATACCGCTGGGGCGCTTCGGCGAGCCGGAGGACGTGGCAAACGTGGTGTTGTTCCTGGCGAGCGACGCCTCGGCGTACGTGACAGGCCAGGTGGTCACGGTGTGCGGCGGCATGGTGACGGCCTGACCGCCGGTCGGATACAAGCAACAGGAGAACGGATATGGCACTGGAAGACAAAGTCAAGGACATCATTGTCGAACAGCTCGGCGTGAACGCGGAACAAGTCACCCCGGAAGCCTCGTTCATCGAGGATCTTGGCGCGGACTCGCTCGACACGGTCGAGTTGGTCATGGCGTTCGAGGAGGAGTTTGGGGCAGAAATCCCCGACGAGGACGCCGAAAAGCTGACCACGGTCGGTGCGGTCATCAACTACTTGAAGGAAAAAGGCTTCGACGCCTGACGCGCAGCCCGCCGAAGGCCGGAGCGCGCCCGCAGGCGTCGCCTCCGGCCTTTGCGTTTTCGGGCCCGGACGGCAGGTGCAGCGGAGGCGGCACATTATGAGCGGACGGCGAGTGGCGGTTACAGGCCTGGGCGTGGTCTCCCCGCTGGGCAGCGCGTTGGACCGGGTGTGGGATCGGCTCGTGCGCGGCGAGTCCGGCGTGCGCACAATCGAGTCCTTCGACACCCAGGACTACGCTTCGCGCATCGCGGGCCAGGTCGTCGAGTTCAATGTGGACGAGTTCATCCCGAAGAAGGAACAGCGCCGGATGGACCCGTTTTGCCATTACGGCGTGGCGGCCGCGAAGCTGGCGGTGAAGGATTCGGGCATTGATTTCGCCGCCGCCGACACGCGCCGGGCCGGCGTGCTGGTCGGCAGCGGCATCGGCGGCCTCCAGGTGCTGCAGGAGCAGTCCCGTGTGCTGTTGACGCGCGGCCCGAGCCGTTTTTCTCCCTTCATGATCCCGCAGATGATCACGAACATCCTGTCGGGCGTCGTGGCCATCGAGTACGGCCTCAAGGGCCCGAATTTCTGCGTCGTCTCCGCCTGCGCCACCGCGACGCACTCGATCGGAGAGGCGCTGCGCATGATCCAACACAACGAGGCAGACGTCATGCTCGCCGGCGGCGCCGAGGCGCCCATCTGCGAACTGGGCGTCGGCGGATTCTGCGCGATGCGCGCGCTCAGCACCCGGAACGACGCGCCCGCGAAGGCGAGCCGCCCGTTTGACCGCGACCGCGACGGCTTCGTCATCGGCGAGGGGGCCGCCGTGCTCGTACTCGAGGAAATGGAAGCCGCCCGCCGCCGCGGCGCGCGGATTTACTGCGAACTCGCCGGCTACGGCCGCACCTGCGATGCCTTCCACATCACCGCGCCCGACGAACTCGGCATGGGCGCCGCCGAGGGCATGCGCCTGGCGATCGCCGACGCCGGCCTGACCCCCGCCGATATCGACTACATCAACGCCCACGGCACCAGCACCGAGCTCAACGACAAGTGCGAGACCCGCGCCATCAAGGCCGCGCTCGGCGAGTCGGACGCGCGCCGCGCCTGGATCAGCTCCACCAAGTCCATGACCGGCCACCTGCTCGGCGCCGCCGGCGGCTTCGAGTCCGTCGTCTGCGCCCTCGCGCTGCACCGCGGCGTCGTTCCGCCGACGATCAACTACGAGACTCCCGATCCTGAGTGCGATCTCGATTATGTGCCGAACACGGCGCGCGAAAAGCGCATCCGCGCGTGCCTCAACAACTCGCTCGGTTTCGGCGGCCACAACGCCACCCTGTGTTTCACGGCCGTGTGAGGCGGAGGAGGGGACCCGGTGAGCGGTAATCCGTAATCGGTAATCGGTCACCGACCACTGATCACCGACCACCGATCACCGTTCACTGATCGCCCCCCCATCGCATGCTCCTCCGCCCGCAGCCTCCACTCCATCTGACCTACTGCCTCAATGTCCATCCCGGTGAATCGTGGGCGGACATGGTCGAGGCCGTCGAACGGCACGCCGGGGCGGTGAAGGCGGCCGTTGCGCCGGACCGGCCGTTCGGACTGGGCCTGCGCATCGCGGCCGAGGCCGCGCGCGCGGCGAAGGAGGCCGAAATCGCCGCGTTCCGCGACCGACTCGCGGCGCTGGGCCTGTATGCCCGGACCGCCAATGCCTTCCCGTACGGCCGGTTTCACGGGGCGCGCGTGAAGGAATCCGTCTACGCGCCCGACTGGCGGAGCTCCGAGCGCCTCGAATACACCCTGCGGGTCGCGGAACTCCTTGCAGCGCTGCTGCCGGAGGGCGAAATGGCCTGCCTGAGCACGGTGCCGGTCGCCTACCGCACCGATTTTACGTCGCCCGAAGACGCCGCGCTGGCCGCCAGCCGGTTGGCCGAAGCGGCCGAAGGGCTGGCGCGGCTGGCGGACCGGACCGGCCGGACCTTGCTGCTCGCGCTGGAACCGGAGCCGGATTGCGTCATCGAGACGATGGCCGGAGTCATCGAGTTTCTTGACCGGCCGCCGCTGGGGCGAAAAGTCGCGAGGCGGTATCTCGGCGTCTGTCTCGACACGTGTCACCTGGCCGTGCTCGGCGAGGATCCGGCGGCTGCGCTCCGGCAGCTCTGCGCGGCCGGCGTTCCTGTCGGGAAAATCCAGATCAGCTCCGCGCTGACGGCTCGGAACGACGCCGCCGGCCTTCGCGCACTCGCCGCGTTCGCGGAACCGGTCTATTTCCACCAGACCTGCGCCTTCGACGCGGAAGGCCGCCGGATCGCGCGCTGGCCGGATCTGGACTCCGCGCTGCGCGAGTTGCCGGAACTCCCCGGCGCGCAGGAGATCCGCACCCATTTTCATGTTCCCCTGCATTGGGGCGGCGCGGGTGCGCTGGGCGCGACCGCGGCGGGGCTGGGGCCGGACTTCTGGCGCGATGCCGCGGGCGCGACCCGTGACCTCGAAATCGAGACCTACACCTTTGACGTCCTCCCCGAAGCTCTCCGCCGCGCCGGCCTCACCGCCAGCATCGCGGCGGAATACGCGTGGACGCGGGCCCGGCTCGCCTGAGTTTTCCAAGCCTTGGACAAGGATGTGCCCGGCTCTTCCAAGCCATGGAAAACACGGCCCGTACCCGCTCCCGTGTCCTTGTTCCAACGGAGCTTGGGCGCCCGAACGGCATAATGAAAAACCTGGCATTTTCCGCTTGAAGGATTTTTCGTGTAATGGTGGAATCTGTCTGTTGGACTTATAAATAAAGTGTCCCGTCGCCATTCCATAGCAGGAGACCTCCCATGAAGCGTATCGCTTGGCTTGCCGTATCGTCGCTGTTGGCCGTGTCGGCGCACGCCCAGTTCACTTGGGTGGGCGGCGGCGGAGACAGCAACTGGACCACGGGCGACAATTGGCAGGGCGGGGTCGCACCGTCGGCGAACGCGTCGCTGATCTTCACGGGCGCCAACACAACCAACAACAACGACTACGCCGCGGACACGCAGTTCAACGGCATCACGTTCGCGGCGGGCGCGAGCGCCTTCACGCTGTCCGGCAACGCCATCAACCTGGCCGGCGACATCGCCACCAACTCGAGCACTGCTAACACGACCCAGACGGTCGCGATGAACCTCGCGCTGCTGCAGAACGCGACACTCTCGGCCTGGTCAAACAGCACGATCTTCGGGAACATGATTTTCTCCGGCGTTTTGAGCGGTACCGGATTCGGGATCGTCAAGAGCGGTATCGGTGTGGTGACGCTGGGTAACGCCAACACCTATACCGGCCCGACCGTCATCCGGCAGAGCGGCCTCACGATCAACGCGACGGGCAACCTGTCCGCCGACTCCGCGCTGGTGCTCGGTGGAACCGCGACGGCCCGCGGGGCTGCCACGCTGACGCTCAACCGGACCGGTGGCCAGACGCTGACCGTCAACGGCACCACGTTCACCCCCGGTCGTTCGTCCCTCGTGGTCACGCGGTCGTCCGGAAGCGGAAATACCACGCTGGCCCTGGGCGCCCTGACGCGCCAGGCGCACTCGACGGCTTATTTTTCGACTAACAACGGTCAGATCACCACCACCACCGACAACACGAACGGCATTCTTGGTGGTTGGGCGTATGTCGGCCAGAACTGGGCCGCGAATAACGGGAGCGGGACCATCGTCGCCTACAGCGCCTACACCGAGCCGGCCGGCCTCAATCCCACGGTCTCGAGTGACGCCTCGACCAACATCCGCATCACGAACGTCAACGACTTCACGATTTCCGGCAACCTGACCTACAACAGCAACATCATCACGAACGTCAGCGACGTTTCCGGTCTTGCGGTGGGCGATCCGCTGACGGCGTGGGCCACCAACGCGACCACCGTCGGAACCGGCGAACTGAAGATCCCTGCCGGCGCCGTCATTACCGCGATCGACAGCTCTGATCCGGGCAACCTCAAGGTGACGATATCCGGAAACGTCGAGCGCGGCACGGGCGGTACGCAGACCGCAACGGCGACCGTGGACGTCATCACCATCACGGCCGCCAAACCGATGACGATGGCTGCGTCGGGGACGACGGACGTCAACAGCGTGATGATCATCGACATGGCCAACCGCGTCGTCAACATCGGCGACGGCAACACGCTGCGCTTGGGCGCGACCGGCGGCATCTGGCGTTCGACCGCCAGCGTCGCGCACTCGGATCGCAACTCGCTGATGTTCACCGGCGGCAACCTGACCGCCGGCGGCGCGGATAACACGGCGGGCGAAATCGTCTTCCGGCCGGACGGCTCCACCACCACGGACAGCAGCGGCACGCGCAGCCGGCCCAGTCCGGGCATCATCGTGGGCTCCTCCATCGTGAACAACGGCTCGGGTGTCGTGAGGGTCACGAAGGATGGCGAGCAGACCGTGCGGTTCACCGCCGCCAACAGTTACACCGGGGGCACCTATGTCCTGCGCGGGCGGCTGCAGCTCACCGGCAGCGGCTCGCTGGGAACCGGCGATGTCTACCTCATGACCGATCCGACGAACTACAGCGGCGGCACGGTGGACGTGGGGGGCAACATCACGCTGGCGAACAACTTCTTCGTGTCGGGCTCGGGCTATCAGGGCAACCTGACGTCGCTGGGCGCGGGCGCGCTGGTCCTCCAGGCCAACTCGGCCGTCTCCGGGACCGTCACGCTGCAGGGCGATACGTATATCGGCGGCGGCGGCAACAACAACGTGAGCGCGAACGCGACGATCTCCGGAAAAATCACGGGGACGGGCAATCTCACCGCGGGCGGCTCGGGCGTGTTCTTGATTCTCAGCAACGCTACTAACGACTGGGCCGGCGATCTGCGGTTCATCAACGGCGGCTCCTCCGGCAGCACCAGTTCCACGCTGCGGATCGAGGCCGAGGGCGCCCTGGGTAACGGCACGGCCAACCTGACGATGCACAGCGTGCATGCCAATCCCTCTGTTACGGTGGATCTGCGCGGCAACAGCGAGTCCATCAATGCCCTCAATTCCACCGGCGGCCAGGCCACGGCGAAGTACGTGCTGCAATCCTCCACCGGGTCCGCCATCCTGACGCTCGGCAACGGCAACGCCGACGGCACCTATTACGGCACGGTTCAGAACGGCGGCGGCACACTGGGACTGCTCAAGAAAGGCACGGGGACCCAGGTGCTGTCCGGTACGAACACCTACACCGGATCCACCACGGTCGAGAACGGCACCTTGAGCGTGTCGGGTTCGCTGACCGGTACCAGCGGCGTTTCGATCACGGGCGGCATCTTCGCCTACAGCAACGCGGCGGCCCTGACCCGCAACGTCACGATCGACGGCGGCACGTTCCGGTACACCTCGGCGGGCGACTACGCCGGCACGCCGACCTTCACCGCCGGGCGGCTGGAAGGCACGAACTGGAACGGGAACCTCAGCGGGTTGATGATAGATACCGGCAAGACGGTGGCGCCGGGGACCAGCCCGGGCACGGCGACGACGGGGAACCAGACGTGGGGCGGCGGCGGGTCGTTCGAGCTGGAAATCAACAACGCGACCGGGACGGCCGGCACGGACTGGGACCTGCTGAACGTCACGGACACGCTGGACATTTCCGGGCTGTCGTCGTCGAGCAAGTTCACGATCAAGCTGGTGAGCCTGGACGCGCTGAACGCGCCGGGGCTGGCGCTGAACTTCAACAAGGCGAACAACGATCCGAATGATCCGTCGGGGTACAACTGGACGTTCGCGACCTTCGTGACGCTGGCCGGGACGTTCTCGTCGGACCGGTTTGCGGTGGACACGACGGGGTTCCAGAACGACTTCTCGGGCGGATCTTTCGAGGTTCGGCAGTCGGGGAACTCGCTGGTGCTGTCGTACATTCCGGAACCCGGAACCGCGGGACTGGTGTTGGGCGGTCTGGCGCTGATGGCGCTGCGGCGCCGTCGGATGCGCGGCTGAGCGTTATGCCTGTAGCCGCGGGTGGTGACCGCGGTGGCGCGGCGCGGGAGGCGATACTTCCCGCGCCGCGTTGTTTTCCGGTCCATGGGATCCGGCGCGCACGGGACTGCGCGCCCTACCGCCCGCCCGGCGACCGGCTCAGCCGAACGAGGGTAGGGCGGCGAGTCCTCTCGCCACCGCGAATGGCCTCGGGACCGGCGCGCAAGGGATTGCGCGCCCTACCACTCGCGCGGCGATCGGCACAGTCGCAACGATGGTAGGGACGGCAGTCCCTGCCGTCGGCGGACGCCTCGGTGGGGCGTCCCTGACAGATCATGGCCAGGCCATCCCGAGAAGAGGAGTATTTTTCGTCTGCCTCCGGCCGCTGAAGCGCCTGGGCTTTCCGAATGGTCCCGCGTCCGCGCTATGGCGTGACCGCCGGAGCGGCGGTTGCCGGCGGCTTCCAGTCCTTGACCGGCTCCGGAAAGACGCGGGGGGAGGGATTTCCGGGATCGGCGTCGGGCGCGGGATTGGGCGGCAGGGCCGCGTCCGTTTTCGTGAAGCGCTGGCGTGCCGTGGCGCTGCCCGCCAGGCCCGCACGGAATGCGCGCGCCCGGACCATGGCGCTCTCCGTCAGCGTAAACGGGCCTTCATAGCGCGCAGATCGCTCATCAGGCTCGGCGCCGTCGAGTGTATAACGGATTTCCGCGTCCGGCGTCTCGCACCGGAGGGCGACCTCGATTCGGTCGCGAAACACAGCGCCGCGCGGCCGGATTTCCGGAACCCAGACGCGGCCCGGATCGAAATCGGGCGCCGCCTGCGCTATGCCGCGCGTCGGCGTGCCGGAAATGACCCCGGATTCGTCGAATTCCAGCGGATCCAGGCAGATGTCGCGTCGCCATCCCCTCTCGGCGCCGACCTTCTGATGGTACAGGTGCCATAGCCGTCCCGCGCGGTCGGCGATGACCGAGCCGTGGCCGGGGCCGTTGACGGCGGGAAGGTTCTGAAAGACGGGGTTCTTCTCATATTTCGTGAACGGACCGATCGGCGTCGGCGCGGTGGCGTAGCCGACGGCATAGTGGATGGACTGGCCATCGCTGCCGGAGTACAGCAGGTAATAGACGCCGTCGCGCTTCAGCATCCAGGGTCCCTCGTTGATCGGGAAGCTGTGCCGCTCCCAGTCCTGCGAGATCTCGAAGCAGCGCACGACCGGTCCGCCGGTCTGCGTGGGAGTTTTCATCGGCACGCAGTGCATCTCGAACTTCGGCGTGTGCGTGAAATAGAGATAGAGGCGGCCGTCGTCGTCGCGGAACGGGTGGGCGTCAATCGCGTCAATGACCAGATAACCGAGGTCGCGGAACAGGCCGTCCGGCCGGTCGGAGACGGCGACCCCGATCTTGTAGCGCATCGTGTAGTAAAGGTAGAACCGGCCGTCCTCCGGGTGATGGTACACCTCCGGCGCCCACATCCCCTTGAAGGTATCCGGCATGACCTGCGGCCCCTGCTCCCACCGAACGAGGTCGCGCGACCGGAAGACGCGATTGCCGGAGTTCGTCGAGTAGAAGAAGAATTCGTCGCCGACCCGCAGCACGGCGGGATCGGCTCCGCCGCCGGACTGGATGTCCAGGATCGGATTGCGATAGGTCTTCATAGGAGTGTCCTCGGCGGCGGAATGCCCCGCTCCGGCCAGCGCCGCCACCACAGCCGCCATTCGGGCGATCCAGCGTCTTCTCATGAGCCCTGTGTACTCCGAAGGTTTCATTACCTTATTCCATGAACCGTATGCGGCCCGATCTTTCGACGCGGGGCACTCGGTTTCTTCCCCTCGATTTCGGCCAAGGCCCAGACTGGCGTGCCGGGGGCAACCGGTATCGGGGCACCGTTGAAGACCGGGCTTTGGGCATTCGGCTCCGAACCGTCCACCGTGTAGCGAATGCGGGCGCCCGGTGTCGCGCAGAACAGGTGCGCCTCTGGTTGAGCGGTCCTCCAGGCGAAGAGGATCTCGGGTGGCACAACGGCGCCGAGACCGACGGCGTAGTCCTCAAACTTCGGCCCGTCGTACAATGCGATGATCCGATCCCAGAGCTGACGCGCCTCAATGGCCTCGTAGCCGCCCGTCAGCGGCCGGCCGTGCAGGCTGCGGAACCGTCCCTTCCCATCCTCAATCGCGAACCGCACGTCGTCGGGCCGCACGCCCCACGTCTTCCCCCATTTCCGGCAGCCCTCGACGCTCCACCACACGCGCGCGGTCTCCTGGTCTTCCGGCGCCGGCGCCGCGACAGGGTCGGGCCACGTCCAGAGTCCGTGGCGCGTGACGCGGTCCACGTACTCGATCGGCGCGTCCGTATTGACCACGCGGCGGATCTCCGGCATGAGGATCATCGCGGCGGCGAACGAACGGAATCCGCCGAGCGTGACGGCCATGTACGATGAACCCGGCTGGTTGGCCGGGCCGTCAATGTAGCCGTACGGATCGGCGGCGGTCTTCTTGCCGCGGTTGGGGTCGCGGTCCTTCCCCAGGTATCCGTCGTAGCAGCGGGAGCCGGTGAAATCAGCCCAGTAGCGCCAGTCCTGCTCGACCATGACGTTGCCGTCACGGAGGATGGGGTGGCCGTCGCCCCACAACAGCACCCCGGTCACGCCGCGGCGGATCTGGCGGAGCTCCTGCGGACCCCACTCGGCGGGATCGCGGCCGTGGTTCGTGACCGCCGCCCATTGCAGACGCCGCGCCTTGGACTCGTCGCGCAGCAGCGCGGCGGCCAGAACGGGCGGCAGAAAGCCGCCCATCCACTGCCCCGCTCCGGAAACCCACCCCTTCCGCGCCGCGGGGCCGTTCTCGTAGCGCGCGTGGTAGAGATCCAGCCCATAGGCCAGCATGGCCGCCAGCGCGGGTTTCAGGTCTTCGATCGCATTGCCCGCGGCAAACAGCGCCAGCACATCGCCGTTGAACAACCGCGCCGTGCCGGAGGCGTAATCGGGCACCAGCAGGTGCGCCCGGAAGGCGCGGCCGCCTTCGGAGAAAGTCCGGAACCGGAGTTCGTTGCGGCTGCGCGCGTCCGGCGTCTCCGCCGCCAGGCCGAAGATTTCGATGGCGTGCGCCCAGCGGCGCCGCGCGGTTTCCCATTGCGCGGACGAGCGGCGCTCGAGGAAGTCGTATTTCGGCAGCCGCTCCAGCGCGAAATCGGCCCAGGTCAGAAACTCCTTTCGCGCCCCGGTGATGTTCGGACGGATCATGTCCGCGCCGCCGTTCGCGGGCGGCGCCGGCATCACGGTGATGACGCAGTACGCGTCGGCCACTTCGCCGAGGATCTGCCGGGTGCCGCCCGGACGGGTCTGCTCCTCGTCGCGCTGCTGCGCGGCGACAAGCGAGACGCACGATCCCGCGGGGGGGCGGAAGGTCGCCGGCAAGGACGCCAGGACGTTCTCGGACGGATCGTGGTTTCCATACCGGTTCTTCCCGCTCAGCAGGCCATGTCGCTCGGTTAATGGATCGGCATCGCAACTCAAAAAACTCCGCCACTCGGGCGCGCCGTCCAGCGCCACGAGCGTCACGCCGTCGTCGCCTTCGGCCGGCGCCACCCAATGACTGCCGCACGCGAACTGCCCGGTGCGGACAGCCCGGCCGCCGGAGGATCGGAATTTCCAGTGGAAATGGGCGGGGCGCAAAGGCGGATCGGCGGGAACAACCACGGAGATGCGGGTATCGGCGGCGGCTGCGGCCAGCGCCAGCGCCCCCCCTGCGATCCCCCCTGCCACAAAACTGCGCCGCATGTTTCTCTCCGATCCTTCGTCTACACCCGGGCCCTCAGCGCGTCATGGCGATGCCCCGGGGCATCCTGCCGGAATCCCCGGTCGCAGGCAAGACACACCGGCCGGCGTCAGCGGGGCAGGATCGCGTACAGGCCCATCGTAATCGTCCAGGCATCCTCCGCGCCCATGCGTTTCAGTTCGTGGCCCGCGCCCCATGAATCCGTGTAGAGGATTTCCTGCCGTTCGGCGTGATAGCCGATGATCAGCCGGAGGTGTCCGCCCGTGGCCTGCGGCAACGGCGGCTGTTCTGCGATGAAACCCAGTATGACGCTCCAGATCAACGGCGCGCCGCCGTCCACGTGTTCGCGAATCTGCTCGAAGAAACGCCGGCGGTCGGCGCGCTGGTCCAGCCGCGCCTCGCGCAGCAGCGCCCCGTTCATCCGGGGGAAAATGGAATTGGCGTAGAGCGTGCGGCCTGTGGTGATCGGCTCCGCCTTCACGCGCCGGGCGCGGCGGTTGTAGTCCTCCGACAGCGCCGCCAGATCGCTTTCGTAAAGGACGCGGAAGTTCAGCCGGAACCGCGCGGCGATGCGCCGGGCGGCGTCGGCAAGCCGGTCGGATGCGGTGCCGGTCTCGCCCGTGCCGGCGATCTGCGCGGCCTGGTGCTGGTCGAATTCGCGTCCGTAGTAGCGCAGCACCCGCTCGATCACCGCGACGGCGCAGTATCCCTTGGGACCCTGATCCACCATCGGTACCTCAATGATGCGCACGTCGCCGCCCGGCTCGCGGAGCACGCGATCCGGCGGCGCGGGCGGGGGATGGAGGGCGGCCGCCGCGGCGGTCGCTTCGGCGGGCGCGAGATCCAGACGGATATACTCGGCCCGAAAATATGACCGGCCATCGGGGCCGCGCGGACGACTGGAACTCCACTCCAAGGTCGCCTGGTGCGGCGGGTGCCTCCACGATTGGGTCTCGGCGCGCGCATTGGCCGCGACGCGCAGACTGCGCGGGGGTTCC
Source organism: uncultured Verrucomicrobiota bacterium (assembly GCA_964386675.1). GTDB lineage: Bacteria > Verrucomicrobiota > Kiritimatiellia > PWTM01 > PWTM01 > CALGXT01. The sequence continues at coordinate 23,459 of CAYLTB010000017.1, read as the reverse complement.
GCCGCAGGGCCGGCCCAGGCGGTCAGGGCGGCTGCGGCCTCCTTCACCTGCGCGTCGAATTCCTCTTCCGTGCGGGTCCCGGCGTCCCCGCGGTTATAGAGAAAGACCGTCAGCCGCGCCGCGCGGCCGTTCTCAAAACGGAACAGCGACTCGGACACACGGCGGCCGGCGAATGTGATTCCCGGGTCCGAGGAGCGAGCCGAAACGCCGCTCTCCACCCACTTCCAGTTGAAGTCCCCGTGGCGGCGCGCGAGTTCGCCGACCGAAAGCGACCACAACGCATCATCGCGCAGCAGGGTCTCGATCTCGGCCGCCGGAGACGGGCCGGCCGCGGCCAGAGCGGCGCCCGCGACGGCGAGGAGGAAGATTCGGCGCATGACACCCTCCATGACGGCAAGGTCCAGCCTTGCCCAGTCCCGATTCCCGTCCAACGGCCGCGCGCGCCGTTCGCTTTTTCAGGGATCACCGTAGCGGCGGGCGGCGACCGCCGCTGGGCACTGGCGCCCTCCGCCGTTTCCCGGCGAAGGTAGGGTGGCCAGTCCCTTGGCCGCCGGTTCCATCATCCGCGGCCCCGGCAGTTGTCGTGCGTTGTTTCGCGCCTCAATGCTTTGCGGCGGCAACCAGCGCGCGCACGGCGTCCAACTGTCCGGCGCTGCCGAGCTTGACGTTCTTATGCGCGATGAACTTTGCGTATTCCTTCATGAACACCTTGCCCGGCGGGCGCAGGTCGAAGTTCTCGGGATTATCGCGGAACGCCTCGCGGTGGACGCGGCACCAGACCAGGCGACCGTCGGTGTCAATGTTCACCTTGGTCACGCCCAGCTTGGCCGCCTTCGCGAACTGGTTCTCGTCCACGCCCTTGGCGCCCTTGAGCTTGCCGCCGGCCGCGTTGATGCGGTCCACTTCGTCCTGCGGGACCGAGCTGGAACCGTGCATGACGAGCGGGAAACCGGGCAGACGTTTCTGGATTTCGGCGAGCACATCGAAGTGCAGGCCCTGGGAGCCGGTGAACTTGAACGCGCCGTGGCTGGTGCCGATTGCGCAGGCAAGGCTGTCGCAACCCGTTCGCTCGACAAATTCTTTCGCCTGATCGGGGTCGGTGAGTTTCGCGTCCGATTCCTTCACCGAGACGTGCTCTTCCACGCCGCCGAGTTTGCCGAGTTCGGCCTCGACGACCAGCCCTTTCGCATGCGCCGCCTCGACGACGCGGCGGGTAATCTCCACGTTCTTCTCGAAGGGCTCGGCGCTGGCGTCAATCATGACGGAGCTGTAGAAACCGCTCTGGATGCAGTCCATGCACGTGGCTTCATCGCCGTGATCCAGGTGGATCGCGAAGATCGCGTCCGGAAAGATTCCGTCGGCGGCGCGGATCAGGGCCTCGAGCATGTTCTTGTGCGTGTAGGAACGGGCGCCCTTGGAAATCTGAATGATGAACGGGGCCTTGCTTTCGATATTGCCCTGGAACAGGCCCATGGTCTGCTCCAGGTTGTTGATGTTGTACGCACCGATGGCGTATTTGCCATACGCGTGTTTGAAGAGCTCCTTGGTCGTGACAATCATGGCGGCTACCTTTTTGTTGAAAACGTGAGCAACCCAGTATACGGACGCCCGTGAGGCGGTCAAGACGTATGTCGGCCGAGCGCCGAGCGATCGGCGGAAAGCCGCCGCAACGGGGGCGCATGCAGCGCGGGGCCGGGGCCGCCGGGAACTCGCCGCGCTGCCGGGCGGCGACGATTTCCGCGGGCCGTGCAGGACTCAATGAAGAAAGCCGTTCAGAAACCGCACGACCACGCGCCCGACCAGCGTCAGGCTTTCGGCGCTGAGCTTATCCAGGGTGTCCTCGGCGGTGTGCCAGTAATCGTTGCGGCCGGGGCCGGAGCCGTATTCGAAATCGATCAACAGGGCCGCCGGCATCCCGGCCTGCAGAAACGGCGCGTGGTCGTCGAGAATGGAGGTCGGAGACAGTCGGAAGCGTTCGCGCACGCCTTCCTCTGCCGCGGCGGCAAAAAGCGCGCGGGCGAGGTCGGGATGGGTGTTGCGCGGAATCATGACGGTCAGGTCGCGATCGCCGATCATGTCTAGCACCAGCACGGCGAGCACATCACGGGCCCTTTGCCGATCCACCAGCGCCCGTGCCATGTGGCGGCTGCCGTGGAGTCCGTCCCGCGGGCCGTACTGGATCAGGCACTCCTCGCCGTCGAAGAAGGCAAATCGGATTTCCGGTCCGAGGACGGGCCCCGCCCGCAATACGCGCGCCAGCTCGATGAGCAGGCCGGTGCTCGATCCCGAGTCGTTCGCGCCCTGAAACCCATCGGGCATACCGCGCTTGGTGTCGAAGTGCGACCCCAGAATGATCAATCCCTCGCCGCGGCCCGGTAAACGCCCGACGACGTTGCGAAAGGTCCGAGGTCCGAAGGGCGTTTCGTCCTCAAACTCCTCGATTTCAGCCTCGACGCCGACGGCGCGCAGCCGGCCGCGAATGTGATCAGCGGCCGCCGCCGCGCCGGGAGTCCCCGCGTCGCGCAGGCCGAGCGCGACCAGGGCGGCAACCTCCCCGAGCGCTCGCTCGCCGTCCACCGCCGCGGGGTCGAGCCGCGCGACCGGCCGGGGCGGAGCCACCGGCGACGGCCGGCAGCCGGCCATGAGCAGCGCGGCGCCCGCCAGGGCCGCCGTGCGCCAGGCGGGGCCGGGACGGTTGAAGATCGCGCGCATGCCGGGAATGTAGCCGCTGCGGGCGTTCCCCGGAAGCCGCGAATCGCGGGGGCTTGACTTGCCGGCGGGTCGCGCCGATTCTGGACCGCGTTTGCTTATTCGACATCCCGGAGAAACCGTCATGCCCCCGCGTCCCAATATCCTGCTAGTTTTCACCGACCAGCAACGGTCCGACACGATCCGCGCCCTCGGATCGCACTTCGGCGCGGAGACGCCGAATATGGACTTTCTGGCGCGCGAGGGCGTCGTGTTCGAGAATTGCTGCTGCACGGCGCCCATCTGCTCGCCTTCGCGGGCGACGATGATGACCGGCCTTTTTCCCTCGCAGGCCGGAATGCCGGGCAATCTCTTCGCACCTTGCCCGCCGTTGTCGCCGACGATTCCCACGATCGGCAACTATGCGCGGCAGGCCGGCTACGAAACGGTCTATCACGGTAAATGGCACCTCGGCGGTGGCGACGTGCGCCGCTACGGCTTCGAGGTCGGCGAGGAATGCAGTTACGACACGCAGACGGTGCAGCTCGCCGCGCGGTTCTGGCGCGACCGGGACTGGTTGGAGCACGAACGGCCATTCCTGCACGTCGTTTCGCTGCTGAACCCGCACGACCACTACTTCTATGATCCGGCCGAGCGCGTTCCGGGTTTCCGGCGTCCGTGGCGGAACACCGGGAGCGCGCGCGGCGACCTGGCGGAACCCGCGCGGGCTCGTGCGGCGGACTGGCCGGAGGAGCGGTGGGGGGCGTATTTCCGTTTTTACCGGCAGCAGATCGAACGCGCCGACCGCGATCTGGGCGAACTTCTGCACCAGTTCCGGTGCAGCGGTTTCTATAACAACTCCTGGATCGTCTTCTGCGCCGACCACGGAGACATGGCCGGGGAGCATGATCTGCCCTTCAAGGGACCCTTCCTCTACGAGGGCGTGTTGCGCGTGCCGTTGATTGTTGTGCCGCCGCTGATCCGGTTTTCCGGCGCCGACCGGCAGGGTTTGTTCCGTCACAGCCTCCAGCCCGGCCGGCGCGCCGCGCTGTGTTCGCTGCTGGATATTGCGCCCACGCTGCTGGACCTCATGGGCCTGCCCAAACCCGAGCGCCTGTCCGGGGTCAGCCTGCTGCCTCTGGTGCGCGGGGACGCGGATGCGGCGCACGAGCACGTGTTCGCCGAATGGCATGGGCCGGCGATCCGGATGGTGCGTTCCGCCCGTCTGAAATACGTGCGGCATCGGGCCGGCGCCGAAGAACTCTTCGACCTAACCGAAGACCCGCACGAAACCCGGAACCTCGCCGCCGCGCCCGCGTACGCGGCTGACCGGGCCGCTTTGAGCGCGCGGCTGGACCGCCATCTGGCCGAGACCGGGGATCCGTTCGCGGACCTCGACCGCCACGAGTTCATTTTCGACCCGAAGCGCTGGGCCCAGCCGGCGACTACGTTCTGAGCCGCCGCCGGCCTACAAATCGGGCAGCCGGAACGTGTCGCCCGTATCGGCGATCCATTGCGCCAGACGATCCTGAAGTCGGCGCCGCTCGACCCGGTAACGGGTGTTGTGGGCGTGGTTCGCCAGCTCGTACGGGTCTTCGTTCAGGTTGAACAGCGCGAATGGGACGTGCTCGAAGCAGACGTATTTCCATCCGTCGCGCGTGACAACACCGCGCCACGGGCGGTCCATGCTGTCGCCGTGCCGGGTCGGGACGATTGACTGGAGGTAAGCGCTGTCGGGCATCGGCCGTTCCGGGCCGCCGAGGCGGAGGAACGAGTAATCCGTGCCCTCCATCCAGTCCGGCGCGGCAATGCCGCATAGCCCCAGTGTGGTCGGCGCCATGTCCACGTGGTTGACCAAAACATTCTCGCAACGGCCGCTGAGCCCGTCGTACCGGTCGCGGAGTCCGCCGATGATGAAGGGGATATCCACGGCCTCGGCGTACGGCGACATTTTCTTGAACTGGCCGTGGCTGCCCATCTGGTCGCCGTGGTCGGAGAAGAAGATCAGGTGCGTGGAATCGAGAAGTCCCTCCGCGGCGAGCGCGTCGCGCAAACGGCCGACGTTCCAGTCCACATTCTCGATTTGCGCGTAGTAGCCGGCCAGCATCCGCCGCGCCGCCGCTTCGATGGACGCGACCGGCGGCACATTCGGCCGCAGCGCCATTTCGCCGGCTGTGTGCCGCGCCATCCATTCGCGGGGCGCAAGGTGGGGATCGTGCGGGGGCTGGACGGAGATGACGGCGAAGAACGGCTGCGCGTCGCCGTTGCGCGCGCGGACGGCGGCTTCGCGGACATAGGCGATGATGCGGTCGGTCAGCGCGTCCGTCTCGAAGCCCGGCAGCCGTTCGTGCGGCACCTCCGCGCCGTCCTCCGTGTGGCCGTGGATCCAGGAATCCCAGGGGCTGTTGTTGTTGTCGTAGCCGAGCCAGAGATCGAAACCGCCGCGGCGCGCGCGCGGCACGGTGTGCAGGGCGGCGCGTCCGTCGCGCTCCTTCCAGCCGTCGCAATGCCACTTGCCGAAATAGGCGGTCCGATAGCCGTTCTCGCGGAAGACGTCGGCGATGGTCCGCTGTCCGTCGGGCAGCGGGTACTCATGGCCCGGGATGCAATGGTGCGGGTAGCGGCCGGTGAGCATCGAACCGCGGAACGGGCAGCACAACGGGAAGCCAGCGACCGCGCGCGGGAAATCGAGTCCGGACAAGGCCAGATGGTCGAGCGCGGGCGTGTGGAGGTTCGGGTCGCCGTGGCAGCCCAGGGCCTGGCCCCGGTGCTGGTCGTCCACGAACCAGATGATGTTCCGTCGCGGTGTCGTCTTTGTTTCGTTCGCCATGGGTGCTCCTGTCTCGGGCCTTTCGAAAGTCCGTAACCGGCGTCCGGTCGGGCCGATCATCGCCTCCGCGTCCGCCGCGGGGATTCCGTTGTCGCGCCGGGCCTCATGGCTTTCGGCGGCCCAACACCCGCTCGCGCATTCGCCGGCTGCGCTCCCGGACCTCGGCCTCCTCGCGAAAACCGAGCGCGGCCACCATGCGTCCGATCGGCAGCGCCGGATCGTTCGACCAGAACAACCCGTGATCTTCCCGCTCCGAATAGCGGAATGCCACGCAGTTTCCATAGACCCGCCGCAGCGCCGCGCCGCCATCCAGTCCGGGCTGCCAGTGCAGCCGCCGGTAGTCGAGGTCCAGTTCATGGGTCACCACGCCGTCCGGCTCGGTCGTCATCGCTGCGATGCCGCCCATCGGGTCGAAGATCGAGGCGTTATCGCGCGGCGTCGCCGAAACGAGGTACAGGTTGTAACGCCGCGCGTAGCAGCGGGGCGCGAGGGTTTGAGGCGACATCGTCGGCCAGGCGAGAATCTCCGTCCCCTGTGCGGCGTAGGCTTCGAATACCTCGTCGTAGCCCAGGTCCCAGCAGATCAGAATGCCGAGACGGCCGAAGTCCGTCTCGAAAACCGGAAACTCCGTCCCGGGCCGCTTCCCGCCTTCGAGCTGCACCGATTTCGGATTATTGCCCGAGAGGAACACCTTGCGATAAACGCCGGCAACGCGCCCCTTGCGATCGAAGAGAACGGCCGAGTTCGTCACATAGGGCCGCCGTCCCTTTTCCTTTTCGAGCCGGTTGAAGCACACGACCAGCCAGGTGCCCTGTTCGCGCGCCTTGGCGCCCAGCGTATCCGCGACCCGGCCTTCCAGCGGGACCGCGCGCTCGATCAGCGCTCCCGCGCCGCGGGGGTTGAGCGAATTCTCGGGGAATACGGCGAGATCGGGCCCCCGCCCGTAGCGGCGGCGCGCGTCGGCGGCGATTGCGTCCACGCGCCCCGCGATCTCGTTCAGCCGATAGTCGAGGCCGCGCCAGGGATGCGCCTCGTCGAACAGGGAGAAGATCGTTGTGCCGACGATGACCTTGCGGGGGCCTTCGGGCCGGCGGGTTTTCGACGACCGTCGGAAGCGGGCAGCGGCTGCAGGGTACGTCATGCCGCAAGAATGCGCGGCCTGATCGCTCCGCACAAGTCGCAATAATGCGTTCAGACCGCCAGCATCGCCCCGCACCATTCACCGTCGCCGTCGCGTTCGATTTCGCGCGCGCCGCGGTGCAGGAAGGCTTCGACGACGGCGTCCGCCTCCGCCTCGCGGATGCCGCTGAGCACGAGGCGGCGTTGCGCCGCCCCGCACAGCGCCTCCGCCGAGCGGATCAGCAGCCCGCCGTAGAGGTTTGCGCAGACGACCTCGAAGCGCCCGGGCGGCAGCGCGGCGAGCGCGTCGCCGAGGCGCAGCCGGACGCGCGGCGAGATCCGGTTCAGCCGCAGGTTCTCGCGCGCCTGCGCGACCGCCTGCGGGTCGTTGTCGAACGCAACGACGCGGCGCACGCCCAGCTTCGCCGCCGCGATCGCGAGGATGCCGCTGCCGCAGCCGACATCGAGCAGCGAGGCCGGCGGCCGCTCGCGGCAGAGCCGCTCGATCGCTTCGAGGCAGTAGCGCGTCGTGAAGTGGTCGCCCGTGCCGAAACTCAGGCCCGGCTCCACGCGGACGACCGCGCGTCCGCGCGCCGCGCGCCGACGGCGTTCCCAGGCCGGGACGATGGCCAGCCGCTCGCCGATGTCCCGCGCGCGAAAATGCCGCCGCCAGAATCGCTGCCAGGCGCGCGGGGCGATGTCGCGCACGGCCTGCCCCGCCACGCCGGGCCAGCCCGCGCAGGCGCGCGCCGCCAGCAGAGCCGCCGCCGGGTTGTCGAAATAGAGCTCCACCCATGCGCGGTCGGCGTCCGGCTTCAGCAGTTGCACGGGTTCAACGCCGAACGCGGCGCGCGCGCGGTCGGCCAGCGCCTCCGCGCCTTTCGCGTCGGTCTCCAGCGTCACCGCCGACCAACGGCCGCGGGCGCCGCCCGGTTTCGGGTGCGGGCTCATCGAGGCGCCGTTCCGTTCGGCGCTGCCGCGACGGGACGCAGGATCGCCCGCACCGGGTAGTGGTCCGAGGCCTCGCGCGCGATCTCCAGGGCTTCCACCCGCGCATCCAGCAGGCGGTCGCTGAGGGCCGGCGACAGCCAGATGAAGTCCACGCGCGTCGTCGGACTGGCCACGGACACCGAATGCGTGCCGTCGTCCGGCCGTGCGCGATGCACGGCGTCCGTCCATCCGGCGTCGCGGATTCGCTGAATCACTTCGCGCGGGATGCGCGCGCCGCTGTAGGCGGGGCGGAGGCCGTCGGAAACGTGGGGGTGCCAGGGGGCCGTGCTGTTGAAGTCGCCCATCATCAGGGCGGGGCGGCCGGCTTCTTCGGGCGCGTGGAGCACCGGCCACAGCTCGTCCAACTCGCCCTGACGGACGGCCTCGCGATCGGCCCGCATGCCCGGTGCGAGGTGCAGCACGATGACGCGGAGCGGCGCGCCGCCGGCGGGCACGGTCGCGCGCAGCGCCGAGCGCCAGAGGTGCGGGCAGCGGTTGCACAGATTCTCGGGGTTCTCGATCGGGAAGCGGCTCATCAGCGCGACGTGAAACGGACTGTTGCGCGAGCGCGCCACGAAGTGGGCCATGCCCAGTTGTTCCGCCAGCCGCGCGACATGTGCCGGTTCGTTCGCTTCCTGGAGGCCGACGATATCCGCCTCCAGCGCGCGCAGGACGGCGGCGATCTTCTCGAGGCGGTCCTGTCCGCCGTAGAGAATGTTGTAGCTGACGACGCGGAGGGAGGTACTCATGACGATTTCACTCCTGTCGGATTGCCGGATGTCGTTGTCGGCGCGACTTTGGCCGGCCGCTCGGGCACGCCGAGGCGGCGGCGCAGCTCCCCGGCCAGCCAGCGCAGCTCGTCTTGCGCAAGCTGCGCCATGCAGCCGACCTTCTTCCGGTTGCGAAAGTGGAACTGCAATTCCATCACCGGCCGCTCGTTGACTTCGATGCCGCTGGGACCGCAGCCTACGGCGCTCAGGTCGGCCCGCGGATAGCGTTCCTCCCGCGTGCCGAACGGCCCGATCCGGCGCACGCCGAGCGTCCGCGCGTTGGCCGCGATCAGCACGCGGCGCCGGCCGAGATGGATGGCGAACAGCAGCATCGCAACGCCGATGCCGATAAAAAATACCGCGAACACGACGATGGGCGCCGGGACCGAGATCCCGCCATTCGCGAACGCAATCCCGAAGATGAATGCGCACATCGCGAGCCAAAGGATGGCGAAAATGAACAGGCCGTGGCTGCCGCGGACCAGTCCGGCCGGCGGCGCGTCCACAGCGAACCCCTCCGGCAGCTCCAGGATTTTTACGGTCAAGCGGGCCGGTCGCGGGATTTCCGGTTCCGACCGGTCGTCCGAAGCCGCCGAATCCAGCACGACTGCGGCAGGCATGTCGGCGGTCGCACCGCGCCCGACAAGACCGGCGAGCGCGTCGGCCAGCGTGCGGAGCAGGGCCGGATCGTAAAACGGAGCGATCCACAGCGGACGGGGAAAATCGCCTTCGGCCGTCAGGCCCGAGGCGACAAATTGGGGTGTCGCACGCGAATCGTCGTCGGCCGATTCGTTGCGCTCAATTCCGAAACGGAATCGGCGGATTGCTGCGGTCGGACGTTTCCAAGTGTAGTGAAACGGACCGAAATACTCCGTGACCCGCAGCTTTCCTCCGCGGATCTCCACCGTGGCGCGCGAGCGGCCGGTCCACGCGGCGAGGCCCGCCGTCAGCAGCGCCAGGCCCGCCAGCAGACCGGGCAGCCCCATCAGCCCGAAGATCATCAGGAACCAGTTCAGCGAACCGCTGCCGCGCAGTGCCATCCGGATCGGTCCGGACATCCAGAAGGTCATGAACGCCGTCACGAACAGGCCGAAGATCGTCAGGCCGATGCCGATCGCCTTCTGCCGACCGCGCCACGGCAGCGTAAAGCGGGCGCCGTCGAACGTCTCCGTTATGGTGACGCCCGTGCCTTCCAGCGCGGCTCTGTGTTGCGCGTTCATTTTCGGGCGGCCCGGCGGGCGGCATACTACCGACCGGCGGGGCGGCTGGCAACGCGAGGGGTTTTTGATTGATTTCGCGCTGCCGCCGCCGCAGATTGCCGCGCCGGGACCGGTGCGACACGCCGGACCGAACAGGAGCCTTCACCATGGCCAAGATCGTGTTCATCGGCGCCGGCAGCCTCGGTTTCACGCGCGGACTGGTCCGCGACATCCTGACCTTCCCCACGATGCGCGACGCGGAGATCGCGCTGGTGGACATCAACCGCGAGCGCCTTGCAATGGCGCGACGGATGGTCGAGAAGATCATTGCGCTGGGCGGCTATCCCGCCCGGGTGGTCGCCACGACCGACCGGCGCGAGGTCCTACGGGGCGCGGATGCGGTGTGCGTGACGATCCTATGCGGCGCGACGAACGTCTGGCAGCACGACATCCTGGTCCCGAAGAAATACGGCGTGGACATCAACGTCGGCGACACGCGGGGCCCCAGCGGCATCTTCCGCGCGTTGCGCACCATTCCGGAGATGCTGGCGATCTGCCGGGACATGGAACGGCGGTGTCCCAACGCCATCTTGCTGAACTACACCAACCCGATGGCGATGCTCTGCCATGCGATGCAGCGCGTCTCGCCGCTGCAGATTACGGGGCTCTGCCACAGCGTACAGGGCACCGCGGCGATGCTGGCGAAGTGGGTCGGGGTGCCGTACGAAGAGCTCCAATACACCTCGGCCGGCATCAACCACCTTTCCTGGTATGTCCGGCTCGCGCACCGCGGCCGCGACCTCTACCCGCGACTGCGGGAGGTCGTGCGGACGAACCGCAAGATCTACAACGAAGAGCAGGTCCGCAACGAGATGTTCCTGGCGCTCGGCTACTACGTCACCGAGTCGAGCGGCCATAACTCGGAGTACAATTGGTGGTTCCGCAAACGCCCCGACCTCATCGAGAAATACTGCACGCACGGCACCGGCTGGAATCCGGGGCATCACGCCTATATCCTGAACATGTATCGCCGGCGCGAGAAGGAATGGAAGCAGGACGTGCGCGCGTGGCTCGCGAAGGACGCGCCGATCCGGCTCGAGCGCGGCAACGAGTACGCCGCCTCGATCATCCACGCCCGCCTCGGCGGCGAACCGTTCGAATTCAACGGCAACGTGCCGAACACCGGGCTGGTGACGAACCTGCCCGCGGGTTGCTGCGTCGAAGTGCCCGTCCTCGCCTCGCGCAAAGGCTTCGAGGCGATCCATGTCGGCGCGCTGCCGCCGCAGTGCGCGGCGTTGACCGCGCTGAGCGCGACGATCGAGACGATGGCCGTCGAGGCGCACTTCGCCGGCGACGCGGAGATGGTCTATCGCGCCATCTGCAACGACCCGCTGACCGCGGCGGTGCTCTCGCTCGCCGAGATCCGCAAGATGGTTGCCGAGATGTTCCGCCGCAACCGCGCCTGGCTGCCGCAGTTCAAGAACATCGCGCTCTGACCGCCGCGAATCGCTCTGCGCGTTCCGCGTCTCCGCGGTGACGTCCTTACGGCGCGGGCCGGACGGGGCCGTCCGGCGGGCGGTCGAGGATGGTGAAGCCGCCCTCGCAGTAGCAGAAACCGGCGTGGCGGGGGTCGTCCTCGAGCGAGCGCACCGCTTGAAACCGCTGGCGCCGCTCCACGGCGCGGATCGCCGCGAGTTCGCGATCCAGGTTGACGCCATATTCCGAGCAGAAAGGCACGGTGCACTTGTCAATCCAGTCCACGACGGCGCGATCCGGCAGCCGCTCCAGTTCCGCGAGGAAGACGGCGAGGTCGCGCGTCTTGACGATGCGGCGCTCGTCCCGGCAGAAGAGGCAATACAGCGGCGGCGTTTCCGGATAATCCATGTTGCTGACGATCAGGCCGTACGGCAGCCGGAGCATCACATAGCGCCGGTCCGGGGTTTCCGTTCGCAGGTCGGGCAGCGCGATGATGGGCAGCGGCGGGCCGTCCGGCGCGCGCGGGGGCGCGGAGCAGCCGGCCATAAGGATGGCCGCCGCGGCAGCCATAAAGCCGCGCCGCCGCCGAATATTGCTGAAGTTCAACACTTCGCGATCCCCGCGGCACGTTATTCCAGTATTCGGTCGTTGTCAGCCTTCCCTTTCGGGGTGAAGATTACAGATGACAAACGGTAGCTCTGTGGAAGGAATGTGGCGCAAAATCACGGGAGGCCGGATGCGATGGCTCGCCGTACTGTCCGCAAGCGGATGTCTCGCGGGCGCGGCCGCGCGGGCCGAGACGGTCGTGCTGGACACCACGGGCTTCTGGCGGATGTACCACATCCTGAAACCGCCGGTGATCCAGCATTCCAGCGGACTGCGTCCGATGGACTTGCGATGGACCATCGGCGATCGGATCGTCCAGTCGTTCCCCTGGGCGGAGCGGGAGACGCCGCCTCCGCCGGCCGACTGGATGCGCGTGGAGTTCGACGACAGCGCCTGGATGCGCGCTCCGGCCCGGATGTCCTGCCAGACCGCGCTGCTTTCTCGGCTCTGCCTGCGCGGCTATTTCGCCGTCAGCGATCCGGCGCGCGTCGGGGGTTTGCAGTTGGATGTCGCCTATCGCGGCGGCGTCATCGTGTACCTGAACGGCCGGGAAATCGGCCGGCGGGACGTGGAACCGGACAGCGCGGGCCGCGAGCGGCTGGCCCGCGGCTATCCGGCGGAAGCCTTTACACCGCCCGGCGGCTGGTCGGGCCGCGATTCTGATCCGGGCCGCGACGAGACCGACGCCGAGATCGCCCTGCGGCGGCGGACCGCGGCCATCGCGATTCCCGCCGCGGGCCTGCGCGCCGGAGTCAATGTGCTTGCGATCGAGGTGATCCGGGCGCCCTACCATTCGGTGCTCGAGGAAATGAAGGGCCGGCGCGGCTCACGGTATTGCCCCTATTACACGGCGTTCAACACCTGCCAGATCGAGCGGGTGCAGTTGAAGTCACCGAACGACAGCGGGCTGGCGTCGCGCGCGACCCGGCCGGAGGGTTTCCAGGTCTGGAACACCAATCCGCTCGCAGCGGATTATGACCTCGATTACGGCGATCCCGCCCCGCTCCGGCCGCTGCGCCTTGCCGGCGCGCGCAACGGCAGCTATTCCGGGAAGGTCGGGGTCGGGTCCCGCCGGCCGCTGCGCGGATTGCGTGCGGTTGCGAGCGACCTGGCGGGCGCGGGCGGCGCCACAATTCCCGCCGCGGCGTTGCGCATCCGCTACGGGCTGCCGGGCGGCCGCGAGGCGGGCGTGAACGGGCAGCGGACGATCTACCAGACCCGCGTGTCGGCGTTCCGTTGCTATCCGCGGGCGCCCACCCTGCTGGGCACGCTCGACGAGGAGCCGCCGGAGGAAGTGCCGGTCCGGGTCGTGCCGCCGGGCCCGGCCGACCTGAACCTGCCCGGACAACCGGAGCCGGTCTTCGGCGCCGTGGCGCCGGTCTGGGTGACCGTGAACATCCCGCGCAACATCCCGCCCGGCGTGTACCGCGGCGAAATCACGATTCGGGCCGACGGCGAAACGCCTGTCCGCGTGCCCGTGGAGGTGGCGGCGATGGAATACACGCTGCCCGAGCCGAACCAATACCGGACGCTCTTCGAGCTGATTCAGTCGCCGGACACGCTGGCGCTCGAATACGGCGTCGAGCCGTGGTCGGACCGCCACTTTGAGCTGATCGCGCGCTCGCTCCGGCTGATGCGCGAGGCGGGCGTCCAGGTGGTGTACGTCCCGGTCATTGCCGAAACCAACCTGGGCAATGCACAGAGCCTGGTCCGCTTCGTTCCCGACGGCGGCAAGTCCTTCCGTTTCGATTTCGCCGTGATGGACCGCTACCTGGACCTTGTCGAGGCGAATCTCGGAAAGCCTCGGGTGCTGTGCTTCGTCGTCTGGGACATCTATTTGGGCGGCGACGGTGGCGGCTACAAGGACACTTGGGGTCACAACCAGCCGTCGGTCGAGCTGCGGAAGCAGTTCATCGGACTGGGGCCGCGGGTGACCCTGCTGGATCCGGATACCGGAACGGTCCGGACCGGGCACCTGCCGGCCTTTTCGGATCCGGCGAGCCCGGAGATCTGGCGAAGGCTGTTCGGCGAGCTGCGCCGACGGATGGCGCGGCGGGGGCTGGAATCCGCGATGATGCTCGGCCTGATGTCCGACGACTGGCCGACCGACGAGGAAAACGCGTTCTTCCGGGAGGCGTCGGGCGGACTGAACTGGGTGTCCCACTCGCACATTCCCGTGACCCAGGGCGGCCGGAAACTGGAGGACGGAAGGATCATCCTCACCGGCGCGACGAGCCGGGGCAGCGCCCGCGTGGATCGCGAGGGCTTCCGCGTCGCCTACCACAGCGCCGTGTTCAACTGCGTCTTTCCGGACGAGGCGCGCACGGCGTTCGGCAGCCTCCGCGGGTGGATGCGGTCCGACCTGGGCGCCTACCAGCCGCGCTACGAGACGTTCCAGCCGGCCAGCCGCTGGCGGCACCTCATGGAGCTGAATGTCGCCGGCGGCCAGCGGGGCGTTGCGCGCGGCGGCGCCGATTTCTGGCCGGCGGTGCGGGACTCGCGCGGCCAGCGCCGGGGAACGGTCGCCGACCGGTACCCCCAGAGCGCCTGGCGTAACCTGAACATTCCCTGGACATTGCTGGCACCCGGTCGCAGCGGCGCGGCGGCCACGCACCATTTCGAGGCGGTGCGGGAGGGCATCCAGGAGTGCCAGGCGCGCATCCGGATCGAGGAGGCGCTTTCCGACGACGCGCTGCGGGCTCGGCTGGGCGAACCGCTGGCCCGGCGTTGCGAGGAACTTTTGCTGGAGCGCACGCATTTCATGCTCCAGGCCATCTCGCACCTCCAGGTCAACAACGCGTGGGGCCACCTGACCGGACCCGAACCGCTGGCCCGCCAGATCAGTGTAATGGGGCATCGCTGGTTTGTCGGCTCCGGCTGGCAGGAGCGCTCGATGCGGCTGTACGCGCTGGCCGGCGAAGTGGAGCGAAGGCTGGGCGCGCGCTAGGCGAGTCCCGGGCCGAAGCGACGGACGGCGGCGTCAGGCCGACGGCGGGTTCGCCGCCTCTTCGGCGAGTACGCGTCGGGCGCGCGCGCGGCCGGCGAGGTAGAGCGGCAGCGCGACCGCCGTGATGAAGACGGCGATGAACAGCACCGCGCCGACGTCAATGGCGTTGTAGCGCCCATCGGCATCGCGGCCGAAGAACGCCAGCACGGCGATCGCGCCCGCCATGATCAGCCCCAACCCGCCGACCATCTTCAGCAACGTGTGGTCGGCGTCGCGGCCGACTTCCTTGCGGAAGTCCACCGGCGTGTGGAGCTGGCGGAAGAAGACATCCACCTGGCGGCGGTACGCCTCGCTCATCGTCGGCCACCAGCGGATCGTCGCCAGCGTCGGCAACACGGTCAGCAGCGTGCTGACGAACATCTGCTCGTGCCACATCATGCCGTTGTACCAGCGCGTGTAGTGGTTGATCGCCGTGTAGTTCGGGAACCAGCGGGCGATCGTTTCGGCCTGCCAGGTCAGGATCGAGTTGAAGAAGCCGACGAACATGCCGACCAGCGGGCCCCACCAGGCCAGTCGGCGCACGAAGAACGACAGCACCATCGCGCCGACCATCGGCACCTGGAACTTCAGCACAATTTCCAATCCCAGATCGAACAGGCTTTTCTCGCCCAGTTCGAGGTAGCGCTGCATCCAGAGCGCGAGGAAGATCGCCCATCCGCCCAGCAGGAAGTTGACGAGCATGGTCAGCCGCAGCAGCGCGGCGCCGGTGCGCGCCGGGCGCCGGAGCGCAGCCATCAGCGCGGGGTAGATGTTGTTCGTGATCAGCCCGGCGTTGCCGGTCAGGGAGCTGTCCAGCGAGCTCATGGTGGCCGCGAACATCGCGACAATAACCAGACCGAGCAGCCCCTTGGGCAGCACGCGCTTCGCGGTGATCGCATAAGCGCCGTCCGCGGCGTTGGCCAACGCGGGCAGGCGGAGAATCCGCTGCCGCAGTTCGGCCCGGCGCGCGCGCAGCTCCGCCAGCGCCGGGGCGTCCGGCATCGGCGGGACTTCCGCCGACGCCCCGGCGCGCGCGAGCGCGGCGGACCGGGCGCGGCGCCGCTCGGCGGTGACCCGCGCGGCGATCCGCTCGTCGAGCTGTTTAGCCTCGGCCTGCAGGGTCTTCTTTTCCTGCAGCACCGCGTGCAGCCGCTCGACGTCCTCGCGGAATTGAACGCGCGCGACCATCGGCGGCAGGAACCAGATGAAGCCGCCGAGGAACAGCAAGACGGCCGCGAACAGCGCGGCTTTGCGCGCGGCGCCGTCGCTCTTGGTCGAGAGGTAGCGCCAGCAGCCGGTCATGTTTGCGGAGATGATGAAGCTGTTGATGAAGGAGGCGATCATCCAGGGCACGGTGAAGAAGCCGGGCTGCGGGGGCTTGAGCGCGCCGGTGTACACGTGGCCCATTTCCTTCACGACCCGGAAGTCCCCCGTCAACTGCTGGGCCTCGATCGCGTCGAACAGGCCGGACAGCCCGCCGACCGAGCGCAAGCTCAGAAACGTCACGACCAGGCAGATCGGGACCATGATCAGCCCCTGCAGGCTGTCGGTCACCTGCACGCTCCAGGAGCCGCCGGAGACGGAATAGAACACGACGATCGCGCCGACGAAGAGGATGACCGTCGGGATCGGCACGTTGAAGACGGCGGCCATGAAAATCGCCAGTCCGAGCAGCATCGAGCCGCCCCAGAACATGCCGGTGAAGGTGCCGGTATAGGTGTAGATCTGCTCGACGACCCGGCCGTAGCGCTGGCGGACGGCGTCGGCCGGTGTGATCGCGCGGGTGCGGCGCAGCCACGGCGCGAAGAAGATCGCCTGCATCAGGTAGCCAAACACACCGCTGAGGCCCACGAGGATGAAACTCCAGCCGGCGGCGTAGGCCTGCGCGCCCGATCCGGTGAAGGTGCTGGCGCTGATCGCCTGCATGAAGATGCTGGCGCCCATCAGCCACCAGGTGCTTTTGCAGCCCATCCGGATGTAGTCGCTGATGTTCCCGGAGATGCTCTTGCAGAGCCAGCCGACGACCATCATCAGCACGAAGTAGCCGACGATCACCCCCAGATCCACCGCCGACACATCCCACTGGGAGAAGTTGAACATCACCCGGAACTGTTCACCCATCGCGCTCATGCGGATCCTCCGTTTTCAGCCGCTTTCCGGCGTTCGACCCGCAGATTGCGGCTGACGTTCGGGGTAGTATAGATGCATTTCCACGGTGCGTAAACCGCGGAACCGCAGAATTCGGGCGCGTAGAAAGGGCGTGTACGTGTACGGCCCGCGTGGGTACGGCACGTACCCGTACACGCCCGTCGTCGGCCGGCGGCTCGAGTTCGCCGACCGCCTAGAATGCGTCTGAGCGTCCGGTGGGCTTAGCGGCCCACTTCGGGCGCGGGCAGGTTGCGCGTCTCGGGCGCCGGCAGGCGGCGCTGCGTGTCGGGCAACTCCTCGACCGGCGTGCCGCCGAGGGGCGCGGCCTGGTCGGGCGCAATATTCCGGGGCCCGCGCGGGAAGCGCCGCCCCGCCGGATTCGGCTGCGGCTCGGCGAAGTCGCCGGTCATTTTGATGACCAGCTCGTTCGAGGCCACGCTGCCGCGCCACGGCGTGAAGTCCATGCGTCCGCCGCGGCGATCCTCGACGAGTTCCATATCCTCTCCGGCGCCGCCCTGGTAGCTGTACACGACCTGGATTCGGTACTCGCCTTCGGCGCAAAGATAGAGGTTGCCGGGCTGAATCTGTGGCGCGTTGCCGGCGAGCGTGAACTCATAGGTCTTCTTCTCGCCCGGCTTGATTTCCGGGAAATTGCCGGGGCCGAAGATCATCGCCATCATGTTTCGCACCATGATGTTCTGGCGCATGACCTTTGGGCCGCGTACGCGCAGCGTGAGGTAGTCGTCAAAAACCATGGTCGGAGGCCAGAACACCCGGAGGCTTTCCTTGCCGGTGTTCTCGAAAACCAGCGAGAGCTTCACCGTGTCGCCCGCCTGCGCCGCGGCCTTGTCGGCCGTCAGAGTGAGCTTCAGGCCGCCGACCGTCTCCGCCGCGAGCGGCTCGCCGGGATCCGGCTCCGCGTCCAAACCGCCCAGTCGCAGCGGTCCGGGACCCCGGCCAACCTGGGGCTGCCCAACCTGGAGCTGCCCCATCGCCGGCGCCGCCAGCAAAGCCGCTGTCAGTGCACCCAACAGTACGAGATATCCTGCCTTCATCGTTCCTGCTCCCTTCTCGTCGGCGGGTGCATCCCGCCAACACTTTTCTAACGTCTGCCGCGTTGGATCTCTTTAGCAGAAAAAACAGCAGACATCTTGCTTGGGGCCCCACCATCCCCGTATGCCGGGCGCGGAATCTAGGCGCACACCATCGGCCGCGTCAATATCTATCGGGGAGGAGAAGCTTCACGATTCGGGGGAATCGGAGCAGAAAAGCGGCAAAGCTCTCGATGCCATCACCCAGCGGAGGGGTCCGCTGAACGAAGGCAGGGCGGCGAGTCCCTGCGCCGCCGCGAACCGCCCAGGGATTTGGCGCGGAGCGGAGTCCGCGCCCTACCACTCGCCCGGCGGCCGAATTAGTCCTGCGATGGTAGGGGCGGCAGTCCCTACCGCCCACAATGGCCTTTCGGCTCGAGACCTTCTTCTGCCGCAACCGTTATCGGCTATCCGCATGGCGGATGGCGAGTCACAATTGCCTTTCGGCTCGAGACCTTCTTCTGCCCTGCGACGCTACGCTTGACGATCCAAACTCGATGAGCGAGTCACAATTGCCTTTCGGCTCGAGACCTTCTTCTGCCACGGAACAGGTCGCCGACAGGCTATACGCCGACAAAGAGTCACAATTGCCTTTCGGCTCGAGACCTTCTTCTGCCGTTGTAGGTGGCGTGAAGCACGAAGGCGTTTGGATCAAGTCACAATTGCCTTTCGGCTCGAGACCTTCTTCTGCCGGAGTGAAAGAAAGCAACTGCCTAACGGCGCGCGGTGATGTCACAATTGCCTTTCGGCTCGAGACCTTCTTCTGCCGCGGCGGGGCCTGGTGTACGTGGACTTGCCGTCGTGGGAGTCACAATTGCCTTTCGGCTCGAGACCTTCTTCTGCCGCCAAGATCCTTGTCGTGGTCCTCTCCGGCCCGGGGCAGGTCACAATTGCCTTTCGGCTCGAGACCTTCTTCTGCCAGCTGGAAGAAATGGAAGCTCGCCTCGGTCGGCAAGTCACGTCACAATTGCCTTTCGGCTCGAGACCTTCTTCTGCCCTGGAGGAGCTAGAAGCGCACCTTGGTCGGCAAGTCACGTCACAATTGCCTTTCGGCTCGAGACCTTCTTCTGCCTACCGGACGATTACACTGGGCCGGTAAGGGTAGTCGCGTCACAATTGCCTTTCGGCTCGAGACCTTCTTCTGCCTGGTTGGTGGCGGCGGGCGACATAGTTTCGGCCCCCGGGTCACAATTGCCTTTCGGCTCGAGACCTTCTTCTGCCTCATCTGACGAACCTGGTCTATGACCCGCAACTTCCGGGTCACAATTGCCTTTCGGCTCGAGACCTTCTTCTGCCCGTGAAGGCCGAACAGGAAGCAGCCGCCCGGGCCGAGTCACAATTGCCTTTCGGCTCGAGACCTTCTTCTGCCGGCGGGCCACGAAAGCCGACCTAGAGGTGGCCGGTTGGGAGTCACAATTGCCTTTCGGCTCGAGACCTTCTTCTGCCTCGTACCGTCCGCGGGTACGACTTCTACGAGGTGGCGTCGGGTCACAATTGCCTTTCGGCTCGAGACCTTCTTCTGCCGCCGACTTGGAGGCGGCCGGTTGGGAGCCGGTCAAGTGGTCGTGGGTCACAATTGCCTTTCGGCTCGAGACCTTCTTCTGCCTCCGGTCGTGGCGTCGAGTCCGGCGGGTCCATCAAGGGTCACAATTGCCTTTCGGCTCGAGACCTTCTTCTGCCCCATGACTTCCGGCGACGTTTTAGAGGTCGAGCACGGGTCACAATTGCCTTTCGGCTCGAGACCTTCTTCTGCCTCCGCCGGCGGCAGCGTCACGTCCACGAGGGCCATCCGGGTCACAATTGCCTTTCGGCTCGAGACCTTCTTCTGCCCATTTCGCGCTCACGTTCCGCGCGGCGTTTTGCGGATGTCACAATTGCCTTTCGGCTCGAGACCTTCTTCTGCCCGGCCGGCGGGGACATCAAAGCGGGCAATTCCGTCAAAGCCGGGTCACAATTGCCTTTCGGCTCGAGACCTTCTTCTGCCTCCGCGACGAAACGACCGATTTACCCTCGCTGCTCCTGTCACAATTGCCTTTCGGCTCGAGACCTTCTTCTGCCGCGACAGCGAGCGCGCGATTGAAGCAATCGTGCGGTCACAATTGCCTTTCGGCTCGAGACCTTCTTCTGCCCCGTCAATACGTAACACATTGCGAAGCAACACATCCGAGGGGCAATTCGGCTGGAGAGCCTCGTATCAGTGTTTTCAGTGTGCTCGCTACGTGCGGAACTGACGTCAATGCCAATTTCATGTCTCTTATCATGAACAACATACGTATATTCGTCGGGAGTCGGCCCCTTTTGCCGGTTTTTATCTCCCGCCAAATCGGCTACCAGAAACCACATTTCGCGCTCAAAAAATGTATGCGACGGGCGGCTCTTCCGTCAATACCATTTTGCCGCCGACGCGAATCTTCTTTGCGCACTCCTGGCATACCCGATAGGCAACGATTCGGTCTGTTTCGGGATCTATATGGCGTTGCAATCGATCCCAGAACTGATCAAAGCAATCGTCATTCAGGCGAACCTCGAAGACGGAATACTGTACCCGCCCTCCGTAATCTTCGCACAGTTTCGCCACACGGGCGAGGCGGCGCGGATCGGTTATGTCGTAGGCCACCACCATCAACATCTGCCAGTCCCTCCGCTCCGGCTTCTCCGTGCCATCCCCGAAGGCCGCTCCCACCCGCCGGCCGGTATGGCATGAACGCGTTCGACTTCTCGACCACGGATCAGCGGCGGCGCCGTCATGGCATCCGGAACGCCGTCCATTCGCCTTCCTCCCGAAGGGCCTTTTTCAACGCAGCCGCCTGCGCCCGAACGCACTGGCGCAGCGTGGTCGGCGGCGATGCCGGATTCTCGCGGAACGCGCGGGTCATGCGGCGCTCGTATTGCGCGTGAAAACGTTTGCGCCCCTCGGGATTGAGGTGCACCCCCTCCGCTTCGCGCTGGAAGTGCTGCTCCGGGTCCAGTATGTGGTGGCTGAACAAGTCCACGGCCAAAGCGTCGGCCACAACCGGCCGAAAGGGTTCAATCAGATCGAGCGCGAGGGCTGCCCGGTTCTCGGCGGGGTCGTGCAAGAACCCGATCGCCGGATCAAGGCCTTCGGTGAAGATCGCGCACGTCATCTCGCCCGCCAGGAGGGCATAGCCGTACGAGAGGACGGCATTGGGCGGATCGAGCGGCGGCCGACGGGTTCGACCCCTCATGGGCGCTTCCGGCGGAAAGAAGGCTGAGAGCGCATTGAAATAGTCGGAAGCCGCCGCCCCTTCGATGCCCATCAGCTGGCCGAGGCACCCGGCCGGGACGCTTTCGGCGCGCCCGATCGCGTGCTCGAGCCGGCGCAGGACCGATGCAACGACCGCCTCGACCCGGTTCGCCGCCAAGCGCTGCAGGACTCGCCGCTGATTGCGAATCTTGGTCGCGATGACGGCCGTCGCGATGCCGCGCGCGAAGGCGGGGTCTTCGCTCTTCCGGTATTGGATTATTCGGGTGTCGGACAGCTTCGGGATGGAAACGCAGCAGCCGATCAGCCGTTCCGAGTCCCCGCGCACGATCGTCACGGGGATGTCCAGCTTCATCAGTTCGGCCAGAGCGGGGATGCTCAAGGAAACGTGCGGCGTGAGCACGAGATGTTCGATGTCGCGCAACGGGATTTCACGCGTCGTCGGTTCGTCGCCGTTCCCGTCTTCAGGCGGCAAAACCAGCCGTAGCCGTTCGCCGCGCAAACCGGCGCAGATGCCGGGCGTGACCAGGATCAGCGCGGGCATGGGGTGGCCTCCGGTGGGCAGTCGAGGGTGGGTTCCAACGTGATCGCGGTCCAGCCGTATTTACCCAGCTTCTTGGGATGGGGTCGGCAAACGGCTAATTGGACGCTGTCGCCGGGCCGCAAATCCCGCGAAGACGGAAGGCGATCGAGCCGAGCCAGTGCCGGGGGAATCGGCTCCAGAATGGATGTCGCGTGTTGCACGAGGCCAGCATGTCACGGGCCTGTTGAGGAATCAGCGCGGGGGACGTCGGGGGACGTCGGGGGACGTCAGCGGATTATCTTAAAAGGAGGCAATCGCAGCGCGTCCCGGCGAAGCCCCGGCTTCCAGGCGATGCCCTGGGCATCGAAGGTTTTCCGAATCGTGTTCAGCTCCCTGCGCAGGTCGGTATCGGCAACAGCCGTTTGGGCCCACTCGGGATACAATCCCGTCTCGTTGATGAATGAGCGCAGGGTTTCATCGGAAACATTGATGCCGACAGGGATCGCGTCTTGTTCGTACAGATGTGCGGCGAATTTCAGCACGATAAACGCCCGGCGGCCGAGGGTAACCGGGCGGCCGTTGACCTTGACCATAAAGCAGCGGTCGTCGAAAGCTACGTGAGGCACGGCTTCGTCCCGCAAGGCTTTCGTGTAATGCCGAACCAGGGTCGTGAAGCCGCCCGGCATCCGACCCAGCTCAACGAACCGGTTTCGCAGCGGCACAAAAGGGACATCCGCCAGGTGAATGCCGGAATTTTCCACCCGGCCCGCGGGAAAGAAAAACCTCGGTTTCTTTCGGTGCTCCAGCGTCTCATCCACGAGGACGTGAGTGATCCGGTCGGTTTCGCGTCCGATCAGCGTCATTGCGGCGTACAGCAGCGCCCCCATGGTCTTGCGGCCGCCGGCGATGGAGGCGACGATGTGCAGATCGGGATTTTCGGTGAACTGGCGGAGGTGCTCGAGGATGAAGTCGGCGGCGGCGCGATTGTCTTCTGGGCTGCGCAGATCGTCGAGTTCTCTGCCCTGGCGCGTGAAGACACGGATGTGGTCGCCCGCATCGGTGAAGATAAGCTCGTTGGGTTTTGCCTTCAGGGCGTGGCGGAGTTCCGCCCAGATGCCGCTTTCAAATAATTCGCGCCGAATTTGGTCGCGGCTTCGGGTCGTGGCGAACACAACGACACGCTCGGGGAGGCGCCGGGGTTTTTCTTTGGCCAGCGCCCAGGCGGTTTCGGTGAGGATGGCCGGGGACATGCCGGTGACGGCGAGTAAGACGGAAGACGGAAAACGGAAGACGGAAGAGTTGGAGACGGAGGACGGAAGACGGAAGGCGGAAGAATTGGAAACGGAAGACGGAGGGCGGAAGGCAGAAGAGGGGGTGTAGCGGTCAGGCATTTTCCCGGGCTCCTTTTTTCCGTTTTCCGTCTTCCCGTTTTCCGTATTGCTGTGTCTCGTCTTCCTGTTTTCCGTAGGTCGCGGCGGCTTCGCGGACCTTGATGTAGCGTCCATCGCTTTGGCGTTCCAAGCCGGCTTTTTGAGCGAGGCGTTCCCAGGCACGATCCGGTTCTTTGTGATAGCGGGGCCCCGCTTTGAAGTTCAACGTTTGCATGGATTGGATCCAGGCCGAAAGCTGGCGGCTGATCTCGAGGCAGAACGCGCGTAGTTCTTTCGCCTCGGCGGGGGGCAGGTAGTCGAGATCCTCCGCCGTGTACAGTTGAGAACGCACCTCGCCGGCGGAGCCCTTGGCGTAGAAAAGAAACGCCTCTTCGCTGTTTTGTGTGGGTAGCTCATCGGACGGGCACGGGAGCGATGGA
>CAYLTB010000016.1:28817-37672 GCA_964386675.1 uncultured Verrucomicrobiota bacterium | reverse complement strand
CAGGCCTCGACGGCGCCGGCCAGTTCCGGCGGCGGTTGTCCCCGCCAGCGCAGGGTTCGTGGCGCGCCGGCCGGCGCCGGCAGCGCCCGCGCGAAAACGCGGAGACCCGCGGCGAGCTGGGCGCGGTCCGCCGTCGTGGCGGCCGGCAGCGATCCCCATTCGATCAGCCGCCCGCGCGCGCGCGCGGCGACGATCACGCGGTCGCCGAACGGCGTCAGTTCGAGCGCCAGCGGCGCGTCGTCGGCCATGGCCGCCGGCGCATCGGTCTGCACGGATACCCAGCGCAAGCCGGCCGCGGCCGCGAATCGTTGGAGCGCCAGCCAGCGTGGTTCGGGCAGCACCGCCGCGACCAGCAGCGCGTCGGCTGCGGCGCCCGGCAGGGGCGGCGGGGGCGGCGCGAGCCGCCAGCCGGCCCCGCCGAACGGCGCCGCGCGTTCCGCCTGCAGATCCAGGAACGCCGCCGTGTCGCCCTCGGGCAGCCCCACCGGCCGTTCGGCGCGCAGGGCGCTTGTCCAATCCAGCGGCAGCTTCAGCACCGCGACGGTTGAGCGCGCGCCGGCGGCGCGAAGCCGTTCGGCCAGCCGCGTTCCATATCGCTCCGGCTCCTCCAATAGGGCCTCGGGCGCGGTCTCGCGGAAATCCAGCGTGACCACCCCGCCGGCGCCGCCATTAGGGCGCGCGGTCCACGAAAGCGTCACGCCGTCCGGGCCGATCGTGACGCGGAGCGGCTCTCCGGATCGCCGGAAAACGGAGAGGCGTGGAAGTCGGAACCGGTTCATCGCGATTCTCCCAGCGCGGCGCGCCGCGCCGCCGTTCCCATGGCGCCCCCCAGAT
Organism: uncultured Verrucomicrobiota bacterium; assembly: GCA_964386675.1. Classification (GTDB taxonomy): domain Bacteria; phylum Verrucomicrobiota; class Kiritimatiellia; order PWTM01; family PWTM01; genus CALGXT01. The sequence continues at coordinate 36,838 of CAYLTB010000016.1, read as the reverse complement.
GCGAAAGCTCGCGACGATAGACCCGCCGGGGCGCGCCGGCGTCGGAGAAATCGTACACGATGCGGATACGCGCATAGCCGCGGCCGTTCGGCCCGATGGCGGCGGCATCCGCCGAGACCTGGTGCGTCTGGGCGGTCAGCCAGGGCCCCGCGGCCGCGCACGCCGCCTCGTCCAGCAGTTCGAGCACCCACGCCAGCGTCGGTTCCGGCTCCGCCGCCGAGGCGCGTTGCGCCGCGATGCGGGCCGCGTTTTCTGCGCCGATGCCCGGCACGCACGCCAGCACGGCCGCCGGCGCCGTATTCACGTTCACGACGCCGACGCGGAAGGGCGCGGTGTCGTGTACCAGCCCGGTGGCAGTTCGCGCGAACTCGTCCCGGGTGAAACCGGCACGCTTGGCGGCCTCCAGCACGCTGCGGTAGTTCCGCCCGCCCGCCGCAATCCGCGCGGCCAGGTCGCGCCCGCGCGCATCGCCCAGGATTCCGCCCAGATAAGCCTCCAACAGCGGACGCGGGCCATTGACGCTCACCCGGGACGTTCCGTCCGCCTGTGCCGCCGGTTCCCGCGTGCCGGTCGTGAGGTAATCGGCCAAGCCGAACGGCGCTCCGGCGGCGGCCTCGGTTTCGGCGGCATCCGCGGCGCCGTTGCGGTTGCGGTCTGCCCCGTAGAGCAGCTCCGCCGTAAAGCCGGGAACCAGCCGGAGTTCCTCCACCGTCTCGAACGGAGCGCCCTTGCCCGCCGCCGCGGCGCCGTCGGCCGCGGGCCGCCGCCAGGCGGCGACGGCCGCGTCCAGCTCCGCGTCCATACCCGGCAGCCCCGCCAACATTCCTCCCGTCGGGGCGTTGAGCGAGAGCTTCGCGGCTTCGTCCGTCCAACCGAACGTCGGCGCCGCCGCCAACGCGCCGTCTCCGGACCGCGCGATTAACCAGACCGTCGCGTTGCCGATGGCAATGGCGTCGCGGAAGAGGTCCGGCGGCGAGGCGCGCGCGGAAGGTTCCGTGCCGGCGAGGATGTTTTCGACGACGTCGAGCAGCGTCTCGGCCGCCAGCCGCGCCTGCGCCGACGCCCAGCGGCCCTCGACTTCGCGGTAGTAGGCCGCCTGGCCGAAAGCGTACGCGACGGCGATGGCCGTCAGTCCGAGCAATGTCCAGAGGACGATGATCAGCGCGATGCCGTTGCGACCGGCGACCGGCGCCGTTCGCGGACTCGGGGGGCGTGTTTTCATCCGCCTTCTCCCCCGCCAGCGCCGGACCCGATCGGCACGATCAGCTCGAACGGCACGCGGGCGGCGAACGCGGCGGAATCGTCCCAGCGGATCCGAACGGCCGCAGCACGAGGCAGGCGGCCGGCATTCTGCGCATCCCAATCGGCAACCCAGCCCGAGCCGTCGTGAAACTCGACCTCGAAGGCCGCGATGCCGTCCATCCACGGCGTGCCTTCGATTTCCGTCCACACCGTCGCCAACAAGTCGCGCCGCACGGCGCGCCGCAGCTCGCCGCCGGAGAGCCGATATTCCACCAGCGCCACGTCGCTTCCGACCTCGCCGTCCGGACAACGGTCGCCGGTGGTTGTGAATTCCAGCACGGGCGCGCCGCCCCCGCCGGACCCGCGCTCCGCCGACGCGCCGACAAAGCGGCCGACGAGCGCGCCGCCCGTGAAGAGGGCGTTGGCCAAGTCGGCCCGCAGCCGTTCGCGCAACCGGCCGATACGGCGCAGGTCTGCGGCCTGTTCCTGGCCGCCCTGCCGGCTGCGCAGTCCGGTCTGCCAGAACGCCAGCGCCGCGGCGATGACCACCGCCGCGGCCGCGGTCGCCAGCAGCAGTTCCAGCAAGGTTACGCCGGCGCGGCGTTCTGTGCGCCCGCGGCTCATGGCGTCGCCTCCGCAACCAGCAGACCCGTCAGCGACAGTTCGCGGCGCGCGCCGCGCCAATCGTAGGAGACGGTGACCTCGCCGAACTGCGCGTTCTCGACCTCCCACGGGGCCAGCGACAGCGACCAGCGATAGCCCTCGAACGGCGCCGGCAGGGCCTCTTCATGGACGGCAACGGCAGGCAGTTCGCCGAGCCGGAGCAGGGCCCAGCGATTCTCGGCGATGGTCAGCGCCACGAAATCGCGCGCGGCGCGGCTCTGGAGGTCGCCCCCCACTTGCAGCGCGTGGCCGATCACGGGCACCAGAATCGCGAGCAGCGCGACCGCGACCAGCAGCTCCACGAAGGTCATGCCGCGGCGCGCGCGCGCGCCGGCCCCGGGCCGGAGCCGGCCCCGGACGATGGCCGCGATTTTCTCACCCGCGGTCTTCATTTTCCCGAGCCCTGCGTTTCCGCCGCGCCGGCCGCCGCAAAGGTCCACCCGTCCTCGGCCAGCCGTACCGCGAGGCTCTCGCCCCGGGCATTGGCCACCGTCGCAACGGCGTCGGTTCCGGCGGCGACCTCGCCGTCCGCATCGAACACCGCGAGGGTGCGCTCGTTGTTTGCGGCCGCGGTCTTCGATGCGGCGGCCGCAGACACGCGCACCTCGACATCCTCGCGCAGCCGCAGCGGCATCCCGCCGGCGGCTTCATCGTCGAAACCCGGCAGGGTTTCCCAGCCGCCGCGCCGCGCCGCGGGGTCCAACCACACGCGCGTCGGCGCGGCACGCGCGAGCGCCTCGGCGCGGGCGCGCTCGATCAGCGCGAGGATGCGATGCGCCTCGCTCTCGAGCACGGCGGCGCGGGTCGTGCGGCCGAGCATCGGCGCGCCGATGCCGACCGCGACGATCAACAGCGCGAGCACGAGCGTCAGCTCGATCAGCGTGAAGCCCGCCCGATCCGCGCGCTCACCAGTTGCCGATGTCATCCTCGCCTCCGGCCCGGCCATCGGGACCGACGGAATACAGATCGTAGCCCAGCGGATTGCGGCGGCCGGGCATTTCATATACATACGGCGCTCCCCACGGGTCGGCGGTCACCGCCTTGCGGAGGTAAGGACCGCGCCAGTTGGGCGTGTCGTTCGGCGCGGACATCAGCTCGTCGAGGGCGCGGGGAAAGCGGCCGTTATCCACCTCGAACGCGTCAATCGCCGCCTCGAACGCGGAGATCTGCGTCGCGGCGGCCGTGAACTTGGCCTGTTCGCTGCGGCCGACCAGCCGGGGCGCGACGATCGCCACGAGCGTCGCGAGGATGGCGAGCACCAGCAACATTTCGATCAGCGTGAACCCCCCGCGACGTCGCCGCCGGCGGTGGGCCTCCCAGTCGGCGGGCCGATCGGTCGTGGTTTCGATCACGGTACGATTCGCGTTCATGCGCGTTTCCTTTCTAGCGGATGTATTCCTGCAGCGTGAAAATCGGCAGCACCATGCCGATGAAAATGACCCCGATCAATACGGCGATCAGAAACAGCAGGGCCGGCTCGGCCAGCGCGACGGCCGTGCGCATCCGGCGGTCGAGGGTGCGTTCCATCTCGTCGGCGATGCGGGTCAGCTCCCGGTCCAGCCGGCCACTTTCCTCGGCGACGGAGATCATCTCGACGGTGGACCGCGACAGCAGCGCGTCGCCGCCGCGGCCGAGCGCGACGGAGAGCGACTCGCCCTTCTGCACCCCCTCGAGCGCGCCGTCGAGCAGGTCCACGAGTGTCCGGTAACCGAGCGAGCGGCGGGCCGCGCGCAGGGCCTGCAGCAGCGGCACGCCGGCCGCCAGCAGCGCGCCGAGCATCCGGCAGAACCGGGACACGGCGATGCGACGGGCCAGATCGCCCGCCACGGGCGCCCGCAATAACCGGCGCTCGAAGGCGCGGCGGCGGACCTCGTCGCGAAATCCGCGGCGCAGCGCGCCGATACCCAGCGCCGCGCCCGCGATCAGCCAGAGGCCGTAGGCGCGCAGCCCGCGGCTCGTCCCGATGATGACGCGGGTGAGCATCGGCAACGGGGCATCGAAGCCCTCGAACATGCGCTGAAAGCGCGGGATGAAGAAGACCATCAGCAACGACACCACGCCGGCGGCCAGCGCGAAGAGCACGGCCGGGTAGATCGCCGCCGTCAGCGCCCGGGCCTTGAGGTCGCGCTCGCGCGCCATGAAGTCCGCGATCTGGCCGAGCACGACGTCGAGGAAGCCGCCGGTTTCGCCGGCCTCGACCATCGCGATCTGCACCTCGGAAAAGACGCCGCCGGCGCGCTCCATGGCCGCCGCCAGCGACTGGCCGTCCACGACCCGGTCGCGCAGCGCCCGCCAGCGCTCCGCTGCCGCGGGCCGCGCCGCCTCGCGGGCCAGCAGGTCCAAGGCGCGGCTCAGGGACACGCCGGCGGCCAGCAGGCTCGCCAGCGAGCGCAGGAAGTCCTCCGACTCCGCGGCGGAGACCCGGCGCGGAGCGGTGCCGGGGGTGCGGGCCAGCAGCGCGCGCCAGGAGGGCGGTGCGGCCGCCGCACCGTTGCCGCCGCCGGCGTCCGCGGGCTCGACGCGCACCGGAATCCAGCCGCGGCTTTCAACGGCGGCCAGGGCCTCGGCGCGACCCGGGGCGTCCAGCCGGCCGTCCTCGATGCCGCCGTCGGCGCGCAGCGCTCTAAAACGGAACGCGCTCATGGCGTAGCGCGCTCCGCCAGCGGGGCCGGCTCGTTCTCGACCGCGCCGAGTTCGTTCATGCGCTCGTCTTTCGAGACCCGCAGCACCTCATCGGGCGTCGTCACGCCCTCGCGCACCAGGCGCCATCCGTCCTCGAGCAGCGACACCATGCCCTCGCGGCGCGCCTGTTCGCGGATTTCTCCGCTGGGGGCGTTGCGCAGGATCAGTCGCCGCAGCGACGGCGTCAGCGGCATCGCCTCGAAAATGGCCCGGCGGCCGAAATACCCGGTGTGGCGGCACTCGGCGCATCCCTCGGCCCGGTAGAGCGGCGCGCCGCGCAGTTCCGGAAACTGCTCGCGCAGCGTGTCGGCGCGCTCGGAATCGTCCGGCCGCCGGCACTGAACGCACAACAGCCGGACCAGCCGCTGTGCGATCGCCGCCTCGAGCGAGGAGGCGACGAGGTAGGGCTCAATGCCCATGTCAATCAGCCGCACAGGCGCGCCGGGCGCGTCGTTCGTGTGCAAGGTCGAGAAGACCAGGTGGCCCGTCAGCGAGGCCTGGACCGCGATCGCCGCGGTCTCGGGATCCCGGATTTCGCCCACCAGCACGACGTCCGGATCGTGGCGCAGGATGGACCGGAGCCCGCGCGCGAATGTCAGGCCGGCCTTCTCGTTGACCTGGATCTGGTTCACGCCGCGCAGTTGGTATTCGACCGGATCCTCGATCGTGACGATCTTGCGCCCGACATCGTTGATCTCGTTCAACGCGCTGTACAGCGTGGTGGTTTTGCCGCTGCCGGTGGGGCCGGTCAGCAGCACGATTCCGTGGGGGATCGCCAGCAGACGGTCCAGCGTCGCGCGGTCGCGGGGCGAAAGGCCGAGGTCGCCGAGGCGCATCAACTGGGCGTCGCGCCGCAACAGGCGCAGCACAACGGCCTCCCCGTGCAGCATCGGAATGATCGAAATACGCACATCCAGTTCGCCACCGCGGACGCGCACCCGGATACGGCCGTCCTGCGGCAGGCGTTTTTCGGCGATGTTCAGCCCGCTCAGGATCTTGATGCGCGAAACAATCGCCGGCTGAAAGCGGTTCAGGCGCGGCGGCACGGGGGCTTCCTGCAGCACGCCGTCAATACGGTACCGGATGCGCAGTTCCTCCTCGAACGGCTCGATGTGAATATCCGTAGCGCGCAGGGAAATGGCGTCGGCCAGCACCTGGTTGACGAACCGGATGATCGAGGCGTCGCCGGCGGCCTGCTCGAGGTCGGCGCGCTCGTCGCTCTCCTCGCGCACCCATTGAAAGTCGTCGGCCGATTCGAGCGATTGCAGCGTGTCGGCGCCGACGCCCAGCCGGCGTTTGAGTTCGCGTTGCAGGGCCTCGCGTGGAGCCAGAACGGGCAGAAAGTGCAGCCCCGTCAATACCCGGAGGCGTTGCAAGGCCGGAGCGGCCGCGTCGGGATTGGCGACCGCTACCCGCACCCGCCCGTCCGATTGACGAAGCGGCAGGATTTCGTAGTCCATCAACAGGCGGACCGGAAAACGGCCCAGCCAGTCCGGGTCGGGATTCACGGCGTCCAGCGAATCGAACTCCAGTCCGAGCTGGCGGGACGCGAGTTTCGCGGACTCCACGTCGGCGAGCGATGCCGGTTTATCGGATGGTATTGCAGCGGTCATTGGCCTGCGATGTCATGAAAAAGGCCATCGAATGGCTTGAAAACCTGGCGGCGCCGCCGAGCCACAGCGCCCGCGGCTGAGGGTGGCTCGCCCGCCGTCCGATTCGTTTCACCGAGTCCCAGACCGGCGCCGGATCCGAGGCCGTCCGCCGCTGCGCGCGGCAGCGAAACGAAGTCACGCCGGGACGCGGCCCGCGCCCTTGTGGTCGCGAACCGCGCTCCCGGCGAACAAGCGGACGGTTCAGTCCAGAACGCCAAACAGCACCAACTGGGCTTCCTGCCGCACCGTCAGCACGGCGCGGAGTTCCTCTTGCGCCTTCTTCAGCTCGGCTTCCGCCGCGGTGCGGGCCGTGCGGAGTTCGTCGAGGCGCGCCTTGATGGTTTCTGCGGGCGTGCCTTCGTTCTCCAGCGCCTGTCGCAGCGCGTCGGTGGCCTTGCGGATGGCGCTATCGTCGGCGCCGGCCGGCGGCGGGGGACCGCCGGGGCCGCCGCGGCCCATCACCATCGGGCGCGCCTGGCGGCGGGCCTCGGTGACCTTGGTCAGCAGCGGTTCAATGACGCCCCACTCTTCGTCACTGGCCTTGAGCTGCTCCTTGACGCGCGTGTTCATGAATTCGCGCATGCGTTCGCGCATCTGCTCAGGATTGAACTCGCGTCCCCGTCCGCGTCCGGGTCCGTCGCGGCCTTCGCGGGGGCCTTCCTGCTGCGCCAGTGCCACGCCGGCCGTCAGCGCCGCGATCGTCGCGGCCATCAGCATCGTCTTCTTCATCGTTCACACTCCCGTTCGGCCTTCCGTCGGTTCGTTGGATTTCGGTCGGCCGATCGTTTCCGGATTGCCCCGCCGGCCGCTGCGCCCGCACGGGCGCCCGATCGCGGCCGAACCGAATACCGGCAATCCACGCGCCATATAACGCCCGGCGCGTTAAGCGTTTTTTTCGCGCCAAGGCCTTTTTTGTTAAGGAATGGTAAAGCCGGTCATGCTTCGCATTGACCGGCGATGGCGGCGCGACGCATAGTGCGCGGTGGCGGGCGTGCGCATGATTTCGATACCGCAGTTTGATATCCGCCGGGAAAGCGCCGGAGCGCTGTGGCTGGGTCTCGGATTCTTTTCCCGGCTGACGCTGCTACGGGTGGCGTCGGGCCCGCTGCCCTACGCGTTGCCGAAACCGCGGGTGCCGCAAAGCGATCCGCCTTTCCTGCGGGATCCGGCCGCACGCGCGGCGCTGCGATCGGCGCCGCAACGGAATGTTCATCGCGCCGTCGGTGGAATCGCGGGCGCCTTGGTGCTCACGGTGACGACCGTGGCGCCGATCGCCCGCGAATTGCGCGCCCGCCGGCGCCGTCGCGCCGCGGCCGCCGGAGCATTCGCGCCATGAGCGGCTCGAAGCCTGCCGCCGCATCGGCCGCCCGCGAGCGGGTGCTGATCGTGGACGACGACCGGGAACTGTGCCGGTTGCTGGCCGAGTATCTGCGGCCGCTGGGCTACGACGTCGCCGCCGCGCACCGCGGCCTCGACGGCGTCGAACGGGCGCTTGCCGAACCGTGGGCCGCCGTCGTGCTCGACGTCATGCTGCCGGACCTCGACGGCACCGAAGTCCTGCGGAGCATCCGGCGCGCGTCCGACGTGCCGGTGCTGATGCTCACGGCGCGCGGCGAAGAGGCCGACCGGATCGTCGGCCTGGAGCTCGGCGCGGACGACTACCTGCCGAAGACCTCCTCGCCGCGCGAATTGCTGGCGCGCTTGCGCGCCGTGACCCGGCGCGCGCGGCGCCCGCCGCGCCGGTCGAGTGGCGGGTCGGCGGTCTGCGGGTGCGCCCGGAGT
>CAYLTB010000016.1:0-28717 GCA_964386675.1 uncultured Verrucomicrobiota bacterium | reverse complement strand
GCGCCCGCCGCGCCGGTCGAGTGGCGGGTCGGCGGTCTGCGGGTGCGCCCGGAGTCGCGCCGGGCGTGGCTGAACGATCGGCCGCTCGACCTGACGCCGGTCGAGTTCGACGTGCTCGCCTGCCTCATCCAGGCCCCCGGCCGCGTGCGTTCGCGCGACCAGATCCTTGCCGCGGTCGCCGGCCGCGACTGGGAAGCCTTCGACCGCTCGGTGGATGTGCACATCTGCAACCTGCGCCGGAAGCTGGGCGACGACACGCGCCGGCCCCGCTATATCCGCACGCTGCGCTCGGCCGGCTATCTGCTGGTGGACCCCGACCGCCCGGAGGACGAGCCGTGAGGCGCGGGGTGCCGTTGTATGCGAAATGGGCGATCGGCTTTCTCCTGCACGTCGCGTTTTTTGTCGGAATCCTGGCCGCGCTGCTGGCGGGACAATGGCGCGAGCCGATCGAGCGCTTGGTGTTCCACCAGTCGCGCGCGCGCATTGAAACCGCGATCCAGCTGCTGGTGAGCGAAATCGAATCGCTGCCGCCGGAGGGTTGGGATGGCGCGGTACAACGCTTCGAGGAGCATCACGGCGTCCGGCTGTCGCTGCTGACGCCGGACGGCGCGCCGATGGCCGGATCGCTCGGGAAACTGCCGGACGAGATCGTGGAGCGCTTGCAGCGGCCGCCGTTCAGCTTCGGCCGGGGCGCCCGCCCATGGCCGCCGCCGCCCGAGACCGGGACGGCGGACGCGCCGGCCGCCGCCCCGCCGTCGGAGTTCTCGCGCCGCCCGACGGTCTGGATGGAGCGGGCGAGGGACGCGACCGGCTACTGGCTTTTGTCGCGCGTGCGCATCGGCGGGACGGGCGGGGGGGCCCTGCGCGCGTTGTTGGTCATCCGGCTCGAAAGTCTCTTCGGCGGCCTGATGGCGGACCCGCGGCCGTTGTTGCTGGGCGGCCTGGGCGTGATCCTGTTTTCCATGCTGTTGTGGCTGCCTTTTGTGCGCGGCATCACGCGCACGGTGGAAACGATGACCCGCGCCGGACGGCGGATCGCGGAGGGCCGGTTCGACACGCGGGTGCCGGTGCGGCGGCGCGACGAACTGGGCGAACTGTCGCGGACGCTGAACGAGATGGCCGCCCGGCTGGACGCGCTGGTCGGGGATCAGAAGCGCTTTCTGGGCGGTATCGCGCACGAGTTGTGCGCCCCGGTGGCGCGGCTGCAGGTGGCGCTGGGCATTCTCGAGCAGCGGATCGGCGGCGCGGACCGGGAGTTTTTGGAGACCGCCCAGGAGACGGCGCGGGAGATGTCCGATCTGGTCAGCGAACTGATGTCGTTTTCAAAGGCTTCGTTCGGGCAGAATGCCGTCGCCTGCCGGGCCGTGGACGTGGCGGCGGCGGCGCGGGCGGCCGCCGCGCGCGAAGCGCCGGGGCGCGCCGTCCGGATCGAAGCGCCGGTCGGCCTGGCGGCGTGGGCCGACCCCGCGCTGCTGGATCGAGCGCTGGGCAACATCCTCCGCAACGCGGCGCGCTACGCGGGCGAGAGCCTGATCTCGGTGCGCGCGGCGTGCCACGGCGACCTGGTGGACGTGATCATCGAGGACGAAGGTCCGGGCGTGCCGCCAGAGGCGTTGCCGCGGCTCTTCGAGCCGTTCTACCGCGTCGAGTCGTCCCGCGACCGCGCCGCGGGCGGGCAGGGACTCGGCTTGACGCTGGTGAAAGCGGCGGTGGAGAGTATGGGCGGAGCCGTGACGGCGGAACTGCGCCAGCCGCACGGCCTGGCTATCCGCATCCGTTTGCGCACACCGCCGGTGGAGGGCGCGCAAGAACCGCGGACAAAGTAGACTCCAACCCTGGCGCTGGAAAGAGCCGCCGCTAGAACGGAGCGTCTTTCCGGCGGCCGGTCCACAGCGCAGCGATACGGGAAGACGACGATGAACATGAAAAACCTGACGATCCGGACGGGGACTGCAGCCGTGGTGGCTGTCGGGGCGGCGTACGCCGACGAACCCGGCCGGCATGATTTTCGCGTCGAAGGCTGGCGCGTGACCTTGGCGCCCCTCGGTCAGACGGTGGAGCTCGAACCGATCCCGCTAATGAAAGGTGCGGCGGAAACCGCGCTGCAGGCCGGCGAGCCCGGCTGGCGCGGGCCGTTCCTGCTGCCCGGCCCTGCCTGGGCCTTTCGCGCGCTGCGCGAAAAATCGTTGGAAGCTTCGCTCGCCGACGACCCGGAGACGCGGCTGCAGCCGGGCGCGGACTTCGCGCTGGACCCGAACTGGGCCGCCGTCGCGGCGCTGCCCGACTCGAAATACGGTCCGGGCACGCGGGTGCGCTTCTCCTATCAATATGGCCTGTCCCGGATAGACCTGATCGAACGCGCGCGCGACGGGCGGATCCACGTCGTCAAGGGCATCGCGGACAAGAGCCAGCCGCGGATTCCGATGGCGACGCCCGGCCGTACGCCGCTGGCCACGGTCGTCATTCCCAATTACGCCGATGCGCTGACTCCCGACATGGTCAATGTCCTCGATCCGGCCTGGGACGGAGTGCCGCCGGTCGCGCGGCGGGAGCACCTGGACGATTTCCGCCGGAAGCTCGCATCCGATGCGCCCGTGACGATCGTCTGTTTCGGCGACAGCATCACCGTGCAACCGCAGAGCGATTTCAAGGACGGCCGCGGCAACTACGTGGACCGGCTGGCGGCCTGGCTGCGGACCGAGTATCCGCAACGCGAGGTGATCGTGGCCGGCCGCGAGGAGCCGGCGGAAGCCCGCCCCGGCCAGGTCGTGGTCGTCAAGGCCGGCGTCGGGGGCGACACGACCGCGGGCGGGCTGAAGCGGCTGGAAAAGGACGTGCTGGCGCGGAAACCCGACCTCGTGACCGTGATGTTCGGCGTCAACGACGAAAACCGTCGCGGTGACAGCAACGCAGTACCGCCGGCGGAGTTCCGGGGCAATCTGGAGCGTATCGTTCAGGCCGCGCTCGATGCGGGCGGCGCGGTGATCGTGCTGACGCCCGGCATGAAGAATCCCGGCTGGAGCGCGACGGTGGGCAACATGGCCGAATTTGCCGAGGCCGCGCGCGCCGTGGCGGCGGAGAAGCAGATTTGCCTTGTGGACAACTACTACGCGTGGGAACTGGTCGGTAAACGCGGCTACAGCTCGATGGTCTTCCTCGGCAACTGCATCAACCACCCGGTGGACCTCGCCCACGAACAGAAGTTTTGGGGCCTGCGCTCGGCCATCGCCGAACCGTCGAATTGAACCCGGATTCAGCAGTTTGTGCTACGGAGCTTGCACGTGCGAGACGGCACGGTTGTTTCGAACAACGATCCGGCGGACGGCGCAGCCGAAACGATGGTAGAGCGGCGAGTCCCTTCGCCGCCGTGAACGGCTTATCCGGCCGGAAATACGCGCCGGCGGCGGCCTAGCCCGGGCAATCCATGATTCGTCGATCCGTGGCCCCGCGCAGGTTGGTCAACAGTTCGTAGGAAATCGTGCCGGCGAGTGCGGCGAGCTCGTCGGCCCAGATTTCCGCGCCGCCTTGCCGGCCGATCAGCACCGCTTCATCGCCGGCCGCCACCCGCGCGTCGGGCCCGGCGTCCGCCGTGATCCAGTTCATGCTGACCCGCCCCCGCACCGGACAGCGCCGTCCGCCGATCAGTACGATCCCCCGCCCGCTCAGCGCGCGGAGGTAGCCGTCGGCGTAGCCCGCCGCCAGCACGGCCAGCGCCGTCGGCGCGGGAGTGACATAGGTGCTGTCATAGCCGACCGGAAAGCCCGCCGGCACCCGGCGCACCTGTGCGATCCTTGTTTTCCATTGCAGGACCGGCCGCGTCTGAAACCGGCCGGTCGGCTCGCGCGCGCCGTAGCCGTAGAGCGCGATGCCGGGCCGCACCCCGTCCAGGTCCCATTCCGGATGCCACAGGCAGGCCGCGGAGTTCGAGGCGTGGCGGAACAGCCGCCGTCCCGCGCGCGCTTCGAGGGCCGCGACGACCGGCCAGAATCGCTCCATCTGGCGAACCGCCGGATCGTCCGCGCCGCCCGTGACGGAGGCGAAATGCGTGAAGACACCCCGCACGTCAAGTCCGGGGAGATCCAACAGGCGGCCGGCCTCGTCGTCCGCGGTTTCCCACGCGAAACCCAGCCGGCCCATACCGGTGTCCACCTTCGCGTGGACCGCGACCCGGCCGCCGGCGCGGCGGGCCGCCGCATCGAGCGCGCGCGCGTGCTCGAGATCCGCGGCGGCCAGCGTGATGCCGCGTTCGATCGCCTGCGGCACGAAGGACGGCGGAGCCGCACCGATCACGAGGATGTCCGCCGCCGGCACGGCGGCGCGCACGGTCTCCGCCTCCTGCGGATGCGCGACGGCAAAACGGCGGATGCCCTCCGCCGCCGCCGTGCGTGCGACGAGCGTCGCGCCGTGGCCGTAGGCATCCGCCTTGACCACGGCGATCAGTTCCGCGCGCGGATCGAGCGCGGCGCGCAATGCGCGCAGGTTGTCGCGCAGCGCGCCGAGATCCACTTCGACCCAACTGGCCGCGGATTCCGTATCAGCTTCGTTGTCTTGCATGCGCCGCAGTCTAGATACGGACGGCGGCCAATACACGCCTCTTTTCCCTTGCGCGGCGGGCGCTCCGACCCTAGATTGCGCCGATTCGGCATGAAAAAGACCTCACGGAACAGCGGCAGCGGGAAGCCCTCCTGCGCCATCACCTGGTACCCGTTCCTCCAACACCCGGACGCCGACTCCTGCTGGTCGGTCTCCGCCGGTCCCGACGGCCGGGTTTACGCCTCCGCGTGCTGCGAGGGCCTGCCCGGCGGCACCGCGAAGATCATGCGGTATAACCGCGAGCGCGACGCGCTCGACTGTCTGTTCGACATTGCCGAGGCCACCGACGACCCGCCGGAGTCCGGGCGCGCCACGCAGTGCAAGATCCACTACGGTTTCTCGCCGTCGCCCCGCGAGGGCATCCTCTACATGGCCTCGCACCTCTCCGGCCCGCCGATTGACCGGCCCAGCTACCTGCCCTGGCATTCGTGGCACGATCCGCAGCGCTGCTTCCGGGGCAGCGCGCTCGTGGCGTTCGACACGCGGACCGACCGCGTCCTGTGGTGGGACACGCTGCTGCCGAAGGAAGGCTGCCGCTGCCTCGCCATAGACGACGAGCGCGGCCTGCTTTACGCGATGAGCTACCCGCGCGACCATCTGTTCGTCTACGACATCGCCGCCCGCCGCCGCCGCGACCTCGGCCGCATCGGCTCGATCAATCCGCAGGTGCTGTTCCTCGACGCGCGGCATCGCGTATGGACCTCGTCCGATTACGGCCGCCTCGTCTGCTACGACCCCGACCGCGACCGCATCGAGGTCACGGAGAACCGCATCCCGCACGACTCCCGCTACCAGACCGGCTGGCACAGCGTCCTCTACGACGCCGTCGCGGCGCCGGACGGCGAGTGGATCTACGCCGTCACGTGGATCGCCAGCCCGCGGCTGTTCCGCTTCCGGCCCTGCGAGGGCGAATGGGGCCGCATCGAGGACCTCGGCCCCGCCACGCAGGACCGCGATCTCCGGTGGCCGATGGACACGTTCACCGATCATTGCGGCGGCCTCGTTTTCGGCCGGGACGGCGCGCTCTACTACGTTGCCTCCGCTTGGGACAACCCGTTCGCCCGCTGGGACATCACGCCCTCCGAAAAGGGCGTGAAGTCCCGCGGCTTGCGCGGCATCGTCTGGCGGCTCGACCCGCGCACGCTGGAGCGCGAGCCGGTCGGCGAACTGCAGCGGCCCGAAGGCTGCTCGAACTACGCCTGCCGCGGCGCGCTCGACGCCGAGGGCGACCTGTTCTTCGGCCTGGTCAACCATGCTCAAAAACCGAATGGTATTTTCCGGGCGCGCCTGAACGGCGTCCGCGCGGCCCGGACGCCGCCGCCGCTGCGGATGTGGGGATGAACCGCTCATGAAAACGCCCGCCACCGCGACGTCCCGACGCCTGACCCGCAACGACCCGAATTGGGAGGCCCTGCTCCGCGAGATCCAGCTCGGCGCCTTCGTGCACGAGGGCTATTTCGTTGCCTTCCCGATGTGCTTCCCCGGCGTCACACTCCCGATCCCGCGCGACGAAAGCCGTATCATCGCGCTGACCACCGATGCCGACGGCATGGTCTACGGCGCCACCACGGGTCGCGCCCACCACGTCTTCTTCGCCCGCTTCCCCGGTACCAGCGGCATCGTGCTCGACCTGAAATGGCCGGACCCCGCCGCGCGCTGCCCGGCGCTCTGCTGCGGGCCGAAACACGTCCTGTTCGCCGCCAATCCCGCGGCCGGCGGCGGCCGGCTGCTGCGCCGCGCGCGCCAGGGCCGCCCGACCGACCTGCTCCACGAGTGGAGCTTCGCCAAGCACCCGTTTGAACCCGTCGAGGACGCGACCTATTCCGCGCCGATCCTCGACCTGGCCGCCACGGCGGACCGTCGGTTCGCCGTCGGAGCGACGCGCGACGAGGTCTTCGTGTACGACTTCGCCGCGGAATGCGTCGTCGAGCGGCGCTCGACCGCCTCGGCGGGACGGCTCTGCGCGCTGGGCGACGGGACCGTGCTGGGATTTGACGGCACGGGTGCGCTCTGGCGCTGCCGACCGGCCGAACGCGCGCTCGACGCGGCGGTGGTGAAGCTGCCGTCGAGCTTCGGCGACCCCGCCGCCGCGCACTGGGCGGCGGACCGCGCGGGCCGGTTCGTGTATGTGATCTCCGGCAGCGGAACGCTTTTCCGGCTGGAAAACGGCGCGCTTGCGGAAAAGGCGCGCTTCACGGTGACGCCGGTCACAACGGCCGCGGCCACGCAGGACGGCCGGCTTTTTGCGTTCGCCGGCGAGGGCATCGCGCACTTCCATATTTACGATCCGCGCGCGAACTCGCTGCGCGAACTCGGCGCCGCGGTCTCCGTCTTCGAGCGCCGCCGCTACGGCTATGCCTTCGCCGCGGCCGCGCCCGGCGTCAGCGGCGAGATCTTCTTCGGCGAGGACGACGACCTCGGCCACCTGTGGTTGTATTTCCCGGCAATACTGCCGCCGGCGGAAAACGGCAGCCGCTGATTCGCGCCGGCAGGGACGGCGGTTCCGGCCATCCGCGAATGGCCCAGCGAACGCAGCGCGGAACGGAGTCCGCGCCCTCCCCTCCTCGCGGGGAATCGCGGATCCCGTGCGGTAGGACAGACAGAGCCTTGCCCGTCGAAAAAGTGGTTTCGGCTTTCCATGCCTTGGAGAAAAGGGCATCGTCTTCGTCCAACCCTTGGAAAAGAGGGCCGCCATGAACCCTGCCGCCCAACGAACCGTCCGCCGCCGGTCGCTGGCGCGGTGCGCCGGTGGTCTACTGGCGGCCGCCGCCGCGACGGCGACGGCGCAAACGACGGCCGCGCGGCCGTGGAGGAACAGTCCCGTGGGCGATCCCGATTTCTTTCCGCTGGCGGTTTGGCTGCAGGATCCCGCCAACGCGCCCCGCTACGCCGAGATCGGCATCAACACCTACGTCGGCCTCTGGCAGGGCCCGACCGAGAAGCAGCTCCAGACCCTCGCGCAGCACAAGATGCGCGTCATCTGCGACCAGAACGAGGTCGGCCGGCGGAACCTGAACAACCCGATCATCATCGGCTGGATGCACGGCGACGAGCCGGACAACGCGCAGTCCATGAAGGACCACTGGAAGAACGACGCCGACGCCGCCAACCGCGAGTGGCCCGGCACACCGTCGAAGACGCTGGCGCAGTGGGGGGAATGGGGGCCGCCCGTGCATCCTCGGCGTATCCAGTCCGATTACGAGGCGATCCGACGCCGCGATCCCACGCGGCCTGTATTCCTGAACCTCGGCATGGGCGTCGCGTGGGACGGCTGGATCGGGCGCGGCATCCGCACGAACAAGCCCGAGGACTATCCCGAATACGTCAAGGGGGCCGACCTTGTCTCATACGACATCTATCCGGTCGTCGAGACGCACCGGGACATCGCCGGCCGGCTGGAGCTCGTGCCCTTCGGCGTCCGGCGGCTGCGGAAATGGACCGATGACCGCAAGATCGTCTGGAACTGCATCGAGGCCTCGCGCATCAGCAATGTCGATCGGAAACCGACGGCGGCGGAGGTGCGCGCCGAGGTCTGGATGAGCGTCATTGCCGGCTCGCGCGGGATTGTCTATTTCGTGCATCAGTTCCGTCCGGTGTTCGTAGAGGCGAGCCTGCTGGAGGATCCCGCGCTCGCCGCCGGCGTCAAGGCCGTCAACGCCCGCCTGCGTGAACTGGCGCCGGTGCTGAATTCCCCGTCCGTCGCCGAGGCCGTGAGCGCGAAGGCCGACCCGGCGGAGGCGCTGGTGGATACGCTGGTCAAGCGGCACGGCGGCGCGCTCTACGTCTTCGCCGCGCTGCCGCGCAACCGCGGCGCGCGCGTGACGTTCACGATCCCCGAACTTGCGGGCCGCCGCGTCCGTGCGGTGTCGCTCGACGAGGACCGCGCGTTCGAGATCGAGGGCGGGAAGTTCGAGGCGGAGTTCGAAGCCTATGGGATCCGGCTGTATCGGATCGGAGGGTGAGGCGGGCAGGGCCGGGGCGTTCTCCCGATCGCGTTGCGCGTGACGGCGGCGAAGGGACGCGCCGCCCTGCCGATCGCATAACTCACGTCCCAACATAAGACGAATCATTCACCACCGCGATGCCACTTCTGCCATGCCCAATCCCCTGACCCTGGCCGTCTTCGGCGCCGGGGCGCATGCGCGCGATCACCATCTCCCGGCGCTCGCGCAGTTGCGCCGCGAGCGTCCCGGCGAAATCGGGGCCGTGGCCGTTTTCGACCTCGACGCGGATCGCGCGCGGGCGGCCGCCGCGGCGCACGGATTCGACGCCGTGGCGGGCGACCCGGAACCGTGGCTGGATCGCGCCCGGCCCGCCGCCGCGCTCGTAATGACGCCGCCGCCGGTTACCGCGGCCGTCGCGCAGCGGCTGCTGGCGCGCCGGATTCCGCTGCTGATCGAGAAGCCGCCGGGCCTCTCGCCCGACGAGGCGCGCGCTATTCACGCGGCCTCAGAAGCCGCCGGCGCGCCGGTCATGGTGAGCCTGAACCGTCGCTACGACCCCGTGCTCGCCGCCGGCCTCTCCGAGGTCGCCGGCCGCCCGATCCGCTGGGTGCGCGGCGCGATGTACCGCGTCCGCCGTCGCGAGCCGCGCTTCCTGCTCGACACCGGCTTGCACGCACTGGACGCGCTCGTGCATCTGGCCGGACCGTTGGCCTCCGCGACGCCGCGACGGGTGCCGGGCGACGGCGGCGACTGGCTCGCGGTCGCGTGCGCGTTCGCCGGCGGCGCCGCGGGCACGCTGGAAATCTTCCCCACCAGCGGCGTCTCGATGGAACGCTACGAACTCGCAGGCGAGGGCTGGCGCGTCGAGATGAGTTCCGCCTGGCTCGACGACGGCCGGCTCCGATGCTGGGAAAACGGCGACCTCGTGCTCAACGCGCGGCCGGCCGAAAGTCTGCCGATCCACGTACGCAGCGGCACGCAGGCCGAGACCGAAGCGTTCGTGGACGCGCTGCGCGCCCGCCGCCCATTCTACCCGACCATCCCCGACACCCTGCCCGGCATGGAATTGCTCCACGCCGCGCTGCCATGAGAAGAACCCCATGCGCCCACGAATAGCCAGCGATTGGTGGCCGGTGGCGGCCAATCCCGATCTCGGCCCGATCGGATCGCCCCGGCAGCAGCCCGTGGATTTCGCCGTCTGGCAGGCCCGGGACGGGACCTGGCAGCTCTGGTCTTGCATCCGGCAGACCGCATGCGGCGGGAATACCCGGTTGTTCTACCGGTGGGAGGGGGCCGACCTCCGGCAGGAGCATTGGACGCCCCGGGGCGTCGCGATGACGGCCCGGCCCGACCTCGGTGAAATGGAGGGCGGTCTCCAGGCGCCCCACGTGATCTGCGAGGACGGGGTTTACTACATGTTCTGTGGCGACTGGAACCGCATCTGCCTGGCGCGCAGCGAGGACGGAAAGACCTTTGAGCGCGTGCTGGGAGAAAATGGCCAGCCCGACCTGTTCGCCGGCCCCTACGAAAACACCCGGGATCCGATGGTCCTCAAGATCGGCGGCCTCTATCACTGCTATTACACCGGGCACCGGAAGGGCGCGGTCCCGCAGTCGGCCGTCTTCTGCCGAACGTCACGCAACCTGCGCGACTGGAGCGTGCCGGTGAACGTGTGCTCCGGCGGCGCGGCCTCCCGGCAGACGCAGTGGTTCGGCGGGGACTGCGAATGCCCCTTCGTCGTCGCGCGCAACGGCGGGTACTGTCTTTTCCGTAATCAGCGGTACGGGGCCGATCCGCTGAATACGCAGTACTGCTCGCCCGATCCGCTGGATTTCGGCGTCAACGACGACCGCTGGCGCGTGGGCGAACTGCCGGTGGCCGCGGCGGAGATCGTCGAGGACCGCGGCCGGCACTTCATTGCAGCGCTGCAGACCGATCTGAAGGGCATCCGGATCGCCGAACTGGAGTGGGGCGATTGACACGGGACGGGCGTCGTTGCGGCGGCACACGGACGCGCGCGAAACGGCCATGACCATCGCACGCACAACGAAATGGGGAATCGCCCTCGGCAGCGGGGCGGCGCGCGGCTTGGCGCACATCGGCGTCCTGCGGGCGCTCTCGGAGGCGGGCCTGGCGCCGGAGGCCGTCGCCGGCACGAGCATCGGGGCGCTGGTGGGCGGCATGTACGCGGCCGGCCGCCTCGATGAATTCGAGGATTTCGTGCTCGGACTCGATTGGCGGCGATCGGCGCGCCTCTTCCTGGAAGCCTCGTTCCCCCATTCCGGCCTGATCGAGGGCGTCCGAATCTGCGAATTGCTCCGGCGGATCGTCGGACGCCGCAACATCGAGGAACTGCCCATCCCCTACCGGGCGGTGGCGACGGACGTCGAGACGGGCCGGGAAATCGTCCTGGCCGAAGGCGACCTGGTGGCGGCGATTCGCGCCAGTATTGCGGTGCCGGGAATCTTCTCGCCCGCCCGCCGGCGCAACGCGCTGCTGGTGGACGGCGGCCTGGTAAACCCCGTTCCGGTCAACGTGTGTCGGACGCTGGAGGTGGAGCGGGTGGTGGCGGTGGACGTCAACCACGGTCCGATCTGCGCGCGGCGGCGCCGGGGCGATGCCGGCGGCGACCGGCCCCCGCCGCCGCGCGGCGCGGGAGCGCGCCGGCTGTTCCTGTGGCTGGAACAACGCGCGAAACGGCGCGGCGCCGCGGCGGCCGCCTTGATGCGGGCGTGGACGGAACGTCAGCGCGGTCCGAGCATCTTCGAGGTGCTGGGCCACACCTTGCGCATCGTCGAGCGCCACATCACGGAGACGCGGCTGCGGCTGGATGCGCCGGATCGGGTGATCCGGCCGCGCGTCGGACACTGCCAATTCCTGGATTTCCACCGGGCTCAAGAGCTGATCGAAGAAGGCTACCGCGCAGCGAAGGAAACGTTGGACGGCGGGCCGGCGACACCGGGCGCCGACAACGCCGCCGCCGCGCCGTAGGACGGGCGCGCCGTTTTTTTATTGGCGGACGGCCCGCCCGCGGCTAGAGGTCTTGCCGGCCTTGGAGACGACGCCCGGCGGGGTTTCCGGGGCCGGGAAGGGAATATCCGGTTCTCGGGGTCACAACGGCAATGCGGCAACGGTGGGCCATTCCGGTGTTTGCGATCACAGCGCTGCTGCTGGCCGCGCTGTTTTTCGTGCCGATGGGTCTGGTGATCGGCGGCGGCTTCTTTCACGGCGGCCGTTTCACGCTGCGCTACCTGGTGGGCGTGTTCCGCAATCCGGTCTATGCGGAGGGCCTGCTCAACAGCCTGCGGATCGCGCTGGGAACCTCCGCCCTGGCGACGCTGATCGCGGTGCCGCTGGCGTGGCTCTCGAACCGCTACGTTTTCCCCGGCAAACGGCTGCTCGGCTCGCTGATCCTGGCGCCGATGATCCTGCCGCCGTTCGTCGGCGCGATCGGGCTGCAGCAGATGCTCGGCGTGTACGGGGCGCTGAACTCGTGGATGGGCTGGGGACCGGTGGACTGGCTGGGGCGCGGGCGCTACTTCGGCGTTGTGCTGTTGCAGGCGCTGGGGCTGTACCCGATCCTCTATCTCAACGTCACCGCGGCGCTGGCGAACGTGGACCCGGCCATGGAAGAGGCCGCGGAGAACCTCGGCTGCACGGGACTACGCAAGTTCTTCCGCATTACGCTGCCGCTGATCCTGCCGGGTTTCTTCGCCGGGCTGGCGATCGTGTTCATCTGGAGTTTCACCGAGCTGGGCACGCCGCTGATCCTCAACTACACCCGCTGCGCGCCGGTCCAGGTATTCGACGCGCTGAAGGAAATCGGGGCCAACCCGTTTCCGTATGCGCTGGTTTTCGTGATGCTCTCGGCCAGCGCGCTGCTCTATGCGGCCGTCAAGCTCGTGTTCGGCCGGCGCGCCTACGCAATGCAGAGCAAGGCCGCGACGGCCGCGACGACCGTGGCCGCGCGCGGGTGGCGCGGCGCGCTGATCGCGGCGGCGTTCGCGGCGGTGCTCGCGCTGGCGCTGCTGCCGCACGCCGGCGTGGTGCTCAACAGCCTCGCGGCGCCGGGAAGCTGGTACCGCACCGCGCTGCCGAGCGACTTCACGCTGACCAACTACGCGGAGGCGCTCGGACACGGCATGACGCTGCGCGGCATCCGCAACAGCTTGGTTTATTCCTCGCTCGCCGTCGGCGTCAACCTCGCGCTGGGACTGGCCGTTGCGTTCGTCGTCGCCCGTTCCGCCCTGCGCGCGCGCGGGCTGCTCGACGCGCTGGCCATGCTGCCGCTGGCCGTGCCGGGACTGGTGATGGCGTTCGGCTACCTCGCGCTCAGCGCGCGCGTCTCCAGCCAGCTCTGGGTCAAAGAAAGCCCGTTCTGGCAGGCCGTGTTCGACGTGCGGACCAACCCGACCTTCTTCCTCGTAATTGCCTATGCCATGCGCCGCCTGCCCTACATGACGCGCGCAGCTGTGGCGGGGCTCCAACAGACCTCCGTCGCGTTCGAGGAGGCCGCGGCCAATCTGGGGGCGACCCCGTGGCGCACGCTGCGGCGGATTACGCTGCCGCTGATTTCGGCCAACCTCGTCGCCGGTGCGCTGCTCGCCTTCGCGTTCAGCATGCTGGAGGTGTCCGATAGCCTGATGCTGGCGCAGCGCGAGGATTTCTACCCGATCACGAAGACCATCTACGAGCTGTTCAACGTCCTCGGCACGGGCCCGTACATCGCCTCCGCGCTGGGCGTCTGGGCCATGACCTTCCTCGCCGTCGCGATCCTCGGCGCCGGGCGGCTGCTCGGCAAACGCATGGGCGCGCTGTTCCGGGTGTGACGCGGCGGGACTGGCCTCGACGGGCCTTCATCGGCGGCGGGGTCGGGCATCGCGCCGTTGCTCAACGCGGCAACGCCGCGCGGATGCGCTCCGCCAGCGCCGCCGGCTCGGCGGGATCGTCGTAGCGGCCCGCCTTCCAGTTCCAGCGATGGCCGTCGTCCGCGAAGCGCGGAATGACGTGGAAGTGCACGTGCGGCACGACCTGCCCCGCCACGGCGCCGTTCGACTGGTGCACGTTGACGCCGTCCGCCTTCAGACCGGCCACCTGCGCCGCCGCGACGCGCCGCACGACCTCGATCACGCGCGCGAGCAGGTCGCTCGGCACGGCCGTCAGCGGATCGTGGTGCGCCTTGGGAATGACGAGGGTGTGGCCTTTGACAATCGGGCCGATATCCATGAACGCGAGCACGGCGTCGTCCTCGTACACGCGGGTGCAGGGAATTTGGCCGGCCACGATTTTGCAGAAGATGCAGTCGCTCATTATCGGATTCCTCCAGGCCGGGGCGCGGCCTCGGCGGGCGGCGCCACCGGAACCGCCTCGAGCCGCCGCAGATGCGCCCGCCGCGCGACCAGCCCGATCAGAAAGATCGCCAGCGCGCCGATGACGAACCAGCGCTCGCCCGGGGTCAGCAGAAACCAGGCGCGCACCGCTTTCAAGGCCGGCTGCTCGACCGGGATATGACGCTTGCGGGACATGGCCGTGCGCGAATTCTACTTCGAATCCGGCCGCCGGGCACGCCGTTTTCTCGACGGTGGGCCGAGGGTCAGGCATACTTTCCGGCACTCGCCGACGGTTGCGGAGGGGTGGCAGAGCGGTTTATTGCGCCGGTCTTGAAAACCGGAGTCCCGCAAGGGACCGGGGGTTCGAATCCCTCCCCCTCCGCCAGCCTGAAATGGCCCGGCGCCGGACAACAGCCGAATCCACGGCCGGGCATCGGCCGTACGCGAAGCTGCCGCGCTCTGCCTGCTTTATTGGGACTCCCGATGAGGGCGCACACGTCTTCTCTTCTCATCCGACAGGCGAAGCCAATGGTCCGTCAGACAAATGCCTCGCTGCAAATGATGCGGGGAACTGGGCGATCCGCCATGACCAGACTTCGTTGAGCGGAGACATCCTTCAGATTGTGCTGGTCGTATATCCGGATCAGATTCTTGAGCAGTGCCGCGCCCGTGACACTGTTTCGCCGAAGCTGATTAAGCTCTCGTGTCACCGCGCCGGTGAGCGGACCGCGGAAGACCTTCTCCAGAACGTTGACGTTCTGCTTGATGTCCTCGTCCTGCGTGGCTTCAAACAGGATTCGGAGTTCCCGCAAGACATAACGTTGGCCGTGAGTCAGGTCGGCCGTGAAAGTGCGCTCGGCTTCCCGGTGGTGCACGTCTTCCGCGAACTTGCGCTGAACCGCCATCACGGTTCTGTTGTACCCGTCGGGCAAGGGAGCGGCCTTCGCGTCGGGCGCACATTTGACCGCGCCGATCACCTTGGGAATGTCGCGGGAAATGACCGCGCCGTTCTCGTCGAGCAGGAACAGTTGCTGGAAGCGGCCAGCCTGGCAAAAGACGTATAGCCCCCGTTGGAGCGACGGCCGCGCCGTTCTGATCCCATCTCGAAGATTGGCGATACGCTCGTATTCCGCGGGATTGTCCTTGCGCAATTGCCGCAAGATTTCCTCGGCCTCGTTGAGGTCGAGAAACTCATCGTCAGCGCCGCCCCACAGATCCAGTTGAACTGGGGCGCTTCCATGCGTTTCGTAGATCGCGTACATGGCTTCCGGATTCAATTGTTCGGTTCGGTCCAGAATCTCGGCATCCTCGCCAATCGTGTCATGAATCTCCTGAATGCGATGATGGAGCTTTTCCCGAAGTCCCAAATTCTTGTCGAGTTTCGTCTCCGGGAGGAAGTTGAACCCGAAAATGCGTTCGTGCTCGGAACCGATACGGTCAATGCGCCCGAAACGCTGAATCAGGCGGACCGGATTCCAGTGCAGGTCGTAATTGATGATATTGTCGCAATCCTGAAGGTTCAGACCCTCGGCCAGAACATCGGTTGCAATCACCGTCATCAACTCCGCTTCGCCATGGGCGAAGCGATATTCCGGGTTCGCCTTGGGTGCAAAGCGGCCAACGATCTTCTCCTTGCTCTTGTCGCCGCTGAAGATGACCTCAATATCCGGGTATTTGCCGTCTGGGTTGAGATTGGCAAACAGGTATTTCGCCGTGTCGGCATATTGGGTGAAGATCAGGCGTTTCGCGCCCTTCAACGGCTTCTCGGCCAATCGTTTCTTGAGTGTCTGAAGTTTTGCGTCTTTTTCGGGCGTGACAGGCGACACCAGCTTCAGAATCCTCTGAAGCAGTTCAATGTCGTGCTCGATGTGGGCGCGAAGTGTTTGCAGGTCGAAATCACTCACATCGTAGCGCTTCGATACCTCCCGAAGAGCGTCCACCAAGACGCCCTCTTCCAGAACATCGCTTTCATAGAGGATGTACTGGGCGTCTTCGCCCGCAGGGACAAAACCTTTGTCAAGCGAAGCAATGAAATACTGATGAATCTTCAACAGTCGTTTGACCGTCTCGCGGAACGCGTACACACTGGATTCAAACCGCTTGAAGAGCAGAACACGCATCAGACCGCGCAGGTTCGCCCCCGCTCGTTGAAGGCTGGCATAGGGTTCGCGCTTCTGTTTCTCGGCATGAACGTAGTGCCAAAGCCCATAGCGTGCGTAGGTCAGTTCCCCGTCCGGGCGAGCCTTCGCCGGTTTGCCCTTCCGGGGTTTACCCAAGTAGCCGCGCAACTCCTGATAGAGCCCCTGATACGTGTCCTCGATGCTGTATTCGATGGTCTCCAAATCGCGCTTGGGGAAAAATTGGTGTTTCCCGCCGACCAAGACGTAAGCCCTCCGCGTGCCCTGTACGTATTCCTGAAAGCGATTCGGGTCAACCGGTTCGTGGGTCTCGGCGTCGAATCCGTACCAGCGAAGGATGTGCTGGCGCGTCCGCCGGACAAGGATGTTCGCCAGCAAGTCCGGGAGCTTCCGTTCCGCCTTATCAATCAACTTGAAGTACTCCTTCAGGTTCGGCGGATCAACGGGCAAGTCCGTTCGGTCGTCCTGGTGAAACAGTTTGATCTGGTGGTAAACATCCCACGCGCTCTTGTTCCGCGGTGTAGCCGTCAGGAAACAGCAGCGCCGCCCCGTGGAAAGAAAGGTCTGCACGACCTTATAACGCTGCGTGTCCGGGTGCCGCAGATTGTGGCTCTCGTCCACAAGAACAAAATCGCGGTCCTTGAAGTGGAAGTCGTTGAGCAACCGGGTAACGCCTTCTTCTTCGTCTTCCCGCAAGAAGCCCATCGAGAGAACACGGGCATTCAGTTGATAAACCTCGTTGTACCGTTCCCACATATCAACGAGCGGAGCCGGGCAGATCACCAGGGGGCGCGCGTGGTCGGTCCGCTCGAAATGCTTCACGACCGCCGCGCCGATGAAACTCTTGCCCAGGCCGACCACGTCGGACACAAACGCGCCGCCGTAGTCCCTGATCATCTGAACCGCCTGGCGGACGGCCACCTTCTGAAAACTCGCCAGCTTGCGGAAAATGTCGTCGTCCCAAAGCAATTCCTGCTCGTCTTCGCTTTCGAGGCGGTCGCGCACGAGAGCGTAGAGCGTCTTCATGTAGATGTCGTACGGCCGGACTTGGGCCGCCGCCCAGGACTGCTTGAGTTCGGTCATCAGCGTGTCGTCGAACTCTTGGGCCTCTTTCCAGAGGTCGTCAAACCAGCGGACTAGTTCGGCGTGGTTCTGGTTGCCCTGAACGAGAACGTTCAACTCCGTGTTGTGGGTCAGTCCGGCGAGCGTGAGGTTCGAGGAGCCGACAACCGCAATGCCCTTCTCGTGCCGTTCGATTTCCTTGCCGAGCAGATCGAACACCTTGCCGTAGTCGCAAATGTACGCTTTGGCGTGGAGGCGGCCCTTCGTGTAAACGCGGACCTTTAGCCGTTTCTCTTCAATCATCCGAATCAAGCCAACGATCAGTTCCTGAGCTTCGTCAGTCTGGTCCATCAGCTCGACGGAGTTCCGCAGATTGGCGCCCGTTTCCCGGGTCATCTTTTTTTCGGCCTCGGTCCGCTTCCGATACGCCTGCTTCTCTACCTCTTCCGCCACCAAGTCCAGCCGGCGGTAGCCCTCGGCGAGCATCTCGACCGTTTCCCGGTTCGTCGTATTGCCGATGAGAAGCCGCAGTTCCTTCAAGTTCAACAGGCGTTGTGCAACACTCGTCAGGCCGGACAGGAAGAGGTAGCCGACCGCAAAGCGAGCGCGTTCGCTCGTGCAGAGAATCTGATTCAGATGGTCAATCAGCTTTTCGGTTCGATTGTCTATGATGTCGTGTGTTGGCATGGCCGATCAGCTTTCTTGAAGCAGTTCAGGCAGAGCCTCGAGCGAAGTCAGCGTGACCTCGACCGCGCCGAAACGCCGGGCATGGGTGCGCGCCACGTCCTGCGCTACGAGGAAATTCCTCCCCTTCGGATAGGCCTGTCGAAACGACCGGAGCGATTGCGGCTCGAAGCGGTCGGCGGACCACTTGCACTCGATGGCCACCGGTGCTTGTCCGCGGCGCGCAAGGACGAAATCTACCTCGTGTCCCCGCTTGTCGCGCCAGTACTGGAGTGACATCCGGCCCATGCGCGCCGCCAATTCGTTCAGCACCAGATGCTCCCAGAGAAAACCCCGGTCGTCAGGTCGGAGCTGACTCCATCCCCGCATGGCGCATACGAATCCCGTGTCGAACCCATAGACCTTGGGCGCCGCAACGATCTCTCGTGCGCGGCGCGTGCTGAAAGGCCGCAGGACGTGAACCATGTGCGTGGCCTCCAGCACGCCCAGGTAGTTGGCAATGGTCGGCCGGCTGACCTCGCAGGGCGTGGCGTAGGCCGATGCTTCGAACAATCCGCCGCTTTGCGCCAGCAGAAGCTCCAGGAACCGCTGGAACGAGGCGCGCCGTTCCAGGCGAAACAGCGTCTGGATATCCTTGGCCCAGTATGCATCCATCCAATCCTGAATCTCGGCATCCGGCGGGGAATCTGCCAGGAAGAACGCCGGCAACCCGCCGTGGAGCATGCGGCGGGACAGATCCCGGTTCCCGAAATCTGCCAGGTCGGCCAGAATCATCGGCGACAATCGGATATCCATTTTGCGGCCGGTCAGCGTATCGCCGAACCGGAATGATGCGCCCAGGCTGGAGGAGCCCGTGGCGACGATCTTCACGTCGGGGTAGTGGTCGGCGGCGATTTTCAGCAGCTCG
The DNA here is from genome assembly GCA_964386675.1 of uncultured Verrucomicrobiota bacterium. Lineage (GTDB taxonomy): Bacteria > Verrucomicrobiota > Kiritimatiellia > PWTM01 > PWTM01 > CALGXT01. Next base: position 10,059 of record CAYLTB010000016.1, on the reverse strand, counting down.
GACGGATTGTTCAGCCGGTGAATCTCGTCCAGCGCTACGCGCTTGCCGCGCAACCCCTCGAGAAACGATTCGGGATCTTCCATCTGGCGTCGCACGCGCGGCCGTTCGCAGTCGAAATACTCCACCTTGTCCAGCGACAGACACAGCGTCGTCTTGCCGACTCGCCGCACCCCGGAAAGCCAGACCACGCTGTGCTTCCGCCACGCTTCCTCAATACGCCCGATCCAATATTGCCGCTTAACCATACGCAACAATACTTTCACATGGCGTCACTAAATGCAACACTATTTTCGTTTGGTTTTCACAGCAGCCGCCTGCGTGCGATCATGCGCCGCCTTTCCGTTGCTGCATCCGCTCGCGATACAGCCGCTCCGTGAACCCGCCTTCGGTCAAGAATTGCCGTTCCAGATTTTCCAGTTGGCGCCGCAGCAGATAGGTGGCCTGGTGAATCAGGCAAATGAGCGTGTTGGCCGCCACCTCCGGGTCGTCAGACCAGTCGGACCTGTCGGACTTGTCCGACCCGTCCGACCCGCCCGCCCTGAAACGGTTCCGCACGGCCAGCGCTTCGGGGGAGTCCTTGGGCCACAGGCGCAGCCCGCGCTGGCGCAGAAAATCTTCGAAGTCGAGCAGGAGTTCCTCCAGGCTGGCTTTGGCCACGCCGGTGAGTTTGAGTTCGGTTTTCTTGGAGGTGGCCGATGCCACGCTCCCTTCGGCGATGTTCTGCACGCCGGACCGCGCAGCCTGCACCATTTGGTCGTGGGTGCGCGAGCGTTTGTCCACGAACCGGTTGCAGAACACCACGGTGCCGTCATACACGAGTTGCGCGGTCTGGAACGAGCGCAGCTTGCGGTAGCCGCATACTTCGGAATCAGCCGGCCGCGCAACTCGGCCCCGTCAGACTTGTCAGACGGGTCTGCCCCCTCCGACGGGCCCGAGATTCTTCTTTCTTCCCCGCTCATTGCCCGCGCTCCTTCTACTCGCCCTCCGCGATCACGGTCGTGTCCCGCATCAGACCATGGTCAGCTCTCCGGCTCGTGACTACCGAGATCTGCCCGCTAGTCGCGCCAGTTCAATGATCGCTTCTGACAGTGGACACACTCGGACGCGTTGGTGGACGGGGTAACTGTCGTTGCCCGGATAAACAATCCAGGCTCGTTCCAGTTTCAGATCCCCCAACGCGATGTGCAGCGAGCGGGTCATCACGGGAGCGTCAGCGCACTTGAATTCCACGCCGTAGCGTCGGCCGCCTGCAAACCATAACAAATCCAGTTCCGCTCCGCTGTGCGTGGCCCAGAAAAAGGCTTGGCGCGTACCGGCCGCGCTCAACACCTGCTCCAACGCAAATCCCTCCCACGACGCCCCGTACTTGGGATGACCAGCCAGCCCCAGCCGGTCCTCGATGCCCAGCAGGGCATGCAACAGTCCGCTGTCGCGGACGTAGATTTTCGGGGCTTTGTACTGCCGCTTGCCCACGTTTTCGTACCATGGCGCCAGTTGCCGCAACACAAACGCACCCGTGAGCAAATCGAGATGGGAACGAACAGTTTTTTCTGAAACCCCCAGCGAGCGCGCCAATTCCGCCCCGTTCCAGATCTGGCCGTGATAGTGAGCGAGCATCGTCCAGAACCGCATCAAGGCCGTCGAAGCAATCCGGATGCCCAATTGCGGCATGTCCCGCTCCAGAAACGTACGGATGAAATCCTGCCGCCAGTCGAGACTCGTTTTGTCGTCACGAGCCAGAAACGACCGCGGCAATCCACCGCGCAACCACAGCCGTTCTTGTTTGGCGGCACCCACATCGGCCAGTTCGAACCCGCCCAGGTCCACAAAACCCGCCCGGCCCGCCAACGATTCCGAAACGCCTTTCACCAAGTCCGGCGCAGCGCTGCCCAACAGAAGGAATTGGGTGTTGGATTGTGGGCGGTCGGCCAGCGGCCGCAACACGGTGAACAACTCCGGCCGCCGCTGCACCTCGTCAATCACCACCAGCCCGGTGAGACTGCTCAGGATCAGTTCGGCATTCTCCAGCTTGGCGCAATCGGCGGGGCGCTCCAAGTCGAACCACGTGGCCGGCATGTCCTCCGCCAGACGGCGGGCCAGGGTCGTTTTCCCGCACTGACGCGGCCCGAGCAGCACGGCCACTGGATTGTTGGCCAGTGCGGTCTTCAACGCCTTCAAAGCTCTTGGGCGGTCAATCATGCCGCAAGCCTATCCTTGCATTTCTGGAATGTCACTCCCGAAATGCAAGGAAGTCGAGGGCGCGATGAAGAGCGCCGCCACGCCGCTGCGGCGTTGACCCTGCGACACGGAGAACCGAATCCGAAACGGCGGCGGCTTCGCCCTGCTACCCCATTCCAGATCACACGCTTTGGGCTTTTTCGAGGCGGGCGCGGACCAGCGCCACCACCCCGACCACGTCCGGGGCAGGCTGCCTCCCGCTCTCCGGCCGCCAAACCGAGAACCTCAAACAGCATCTCGGCGAACAAATGGCGGTCGGGCTGGCTCATGCCGTGCTCCCCTCCACAATCTTGATCTCCTCCTCCGTCAGCCCATGGAGCCGATACACCCGCTCGTCAATCTCCCGCTCCCATTGTGCCACAGACATTCTGGTCTGTGATTCCACACCAGCACAGGCACGAATGCCTGTGCCACTCTCCGCTCGCTTCGCCTTCCGAAGATCACCGATGTGAATGACAGTTTCCATTAGTCGAGGCGCAGGACCCTTATTGGCCCGCGCAATCCGGCGGCAGCCAAGCGTCTGGCCTGCGGGGAGTTTGGGGTAATTGCAATCGTTGCGTCTGTGGAAACCCAAAAGTAATCGCTCTGTGTCAACTCCTCCAGTGCGGGAGCTTGCGTCCGCAACCAGTCTCTCAGCCACTGTAGTTTGTTCAACATGTCCGTGATGCTTCTGGAGGAGGCAGGATGAACTTCCACCCAGACGGCAGCTTCGTTGCTGCCACGGCAAAATCCGATTCCGTAGTCCCACCGGGGCGCATCCGGCTCGGTTGCTTGCAACGCTCTATCCACGTTGACACTGCCGGTCAACCGTCGCGTGTTCGTACATCGAATACGGGCGGCGTCACCGGCGGGCAAGGCTTGTAGGCCAGCCCGGTAATGAGCCGCAACGCTTGGCGTAGCTTCGACCGCTTGCCGAAAGGTCATTGCTGCAATCCCGGTGACGATTGGCGGTTCACCACGCGGGCCACAATGTCATTCACGCGCGCACTGAACTCACTGAGGCCGCCCCAACCGGCTTCCCTGTCGCTTGCCGAGTCGGGATCAAGTCTGGAGATGTCTTGAACGAATCCATTGCGTTGGAAGTAATAAACCACCGCCGTCTTCTTCAACACCCGTTCCGCCAGCATCTTCGTGCCGGGATTGGATGGCAGATGAAAGAGTTCGAGAACGTCCCGCAGCGTACCTCCGTGTTCTCTAATCATTCGCAGCGCCCAAACCACGTCGAGGACATGTGGCGAATGCGTCGAGAGACACACGCGATACCCCCGGGACAGCAATTCCATCACCAGCAACAGCGTCACCGAAATCGCATTAGGGTGGAGACCCATCTCCAATTCCTCAATGGCAACCCACTCCAAGTTGCCTCGCCGAGACACCTTGGCAGCCGGTATCAGCCAGTACAGCCCCAGCAGCAACGGCACAAACTCACGCTGACCCGCTGACCAAACGAGATATGGCAATCCTGACTTGCCGTCGGGACTGCTCAGCACCATCCGCTTTTGAAACCGATCGGCACTGGTCTTCAGCCCGAAGCCGCCGAAAATCGCCTCCGCAATCAAATCCCGGTAATCTTTCTTGAGGCGGTTTGATTTCGGGAAAAGCGATTGGGCTTTGCCAAATTCGGATTGAACCAGCCGATGAAGTTTCTCGCTGAATTCCCGAACCACAAAGGGGTCGCCTGCGCGATAATCCGTAAATGGGCGGGTGAGGCCCTCGCGCAAACTCAGAACGCGTTGTGCCGGAATGTAAAAGAACCGCTCCGCTTTTGTCTTCTTTCCGCGTAAGACGGTATCCAGATCAACCGAATCATCATCCGCCGTAATCTCAGTTTGCGGCGTCCGAATGGCCGCCATGCCTTCGCCAAAATACAACTCCAGGAAACCGGCTACGTCGCCTCCCCAGTCAATGTTGAAACGGCGGAATTCTCCAAGAACGGGTCCGGTGTCAACCAAGAGCTTCAGTAGTTGGAGGAAAATGCTCTTGCCGGTGGCCTGTGGACCAACGAGCACCGTCAAGTCGCCAAACCCGACGGTAGCATCCTTGACTTGTCCGAGTTGCTTGACATGCAGCTTGTTCATAATTTTCCCATATCAAAATATCGGTTGTCCGCCGCGCTCATTTCCTCCCGGCCTCCTCGATGAGGCGGAAGTCTTCCACCTTGGCCAAATCCTCCAGTAGCGCGAGATTTTGGTCGGCCTTCATATTTCTGCCTTCATCCTTCATTCTTTCCTCTCGCCCTCCACAATCTTGATCTCCTCCTCCGTCAGCCCATAAAGCCGATACACAATCTCGTCTATCTCCCGCTCCAGGGCGGACGTGTCCGCCGACGGGTCGGCCCGCTTCGCAGACAAGATATGACGTGCCAAATCTGATAGTGCTTCTTCATCGCGTTTGCATGCGTTCGGCATTGGGGTGTCTTTGAGGTATTCGGCCTTGACAGCCACGTTTAGAAACTTCGTCGCGTAAAGATGGTTGATGAGGTTGGAGTTCAAAACAGCCAGCAGATAATAGATCGGGGCTTCCGGTGAGCGAGGCACGATAAAGTCTAAGCCTTGTGTCCCATAAACCCCTTCCTCATCCATGGTCGCCACAATGCGGGTCGCAAGGCGCGGGTTACGTGTTCCCTGCACCAAAATCTTGGGCACGCGGTCGAGCTCGGCTTTCTCGCGCGGCCATTGGAGCGAAAACCACGGAATGACACCGCGAACACACTCACGGCGCTTCTTGAGTTCCGATCGGAATGTTCGCAGCCAACGCTCTGTGTTCGGATACTTCGGGATGTCGGTATCACCGTCGACGTAGATGATTCTTCGATCGGTGCTGCGAATTGCCCATTTTTCGAAGTCCCGTCCGAGCAGAACCGGATACAGGAGCGCCTTCTCGATTTTCCCTTCCCGAATTTGCTCAGGTGTCGGCAAAAACGCTTCGTTATTTCCCGTGACGATGCCCTGAAAAACCGAGAAACGGTCTTTGATGCGCCACCTGTCAGCCGAAAAGACTTTTGCAAAGATAGTTTCGCCTCCAGCGTCACCGGAGAAACTGATGACGTTGCTGTAGCGTTGGAAGTGATCTGACGGAACAATCGTCGTGGTTCGCTGATCGAAATCGAGGGCATGAACAAGACGGATGGAGTCGTTTCCACCTTTGGTTAAGAAAAGCACGCAGACGTCGTTGTTGGCTGCTTGAAACACTCTGTCGCCGAGGTAAAGCACTTCGTGTAGCCACCGATTATCCAAGATGAGGTCGCGCAGCTTCTTATAAGACAGGTTGTTCGCGATCTGCTGGGGAACGATGAACGCCACCGCACCGTCGCGGGTTGTGTGGCGGGTCAAAGCAGCCTCGTAGAATAGCCCAAAGACATCGTAACGCTTGTAGAATGTCCGGTAATTCTCGGCGAAGTAGGCTTTTTGATCCGAGGACACGAGTTCAACATTGAGATACGGCGGATTGCCGATGACCACATCGAACCCATCCCGCACGCCGAACATCCATTCGGGATCGAAGAAGGGGGAGGAGGCGTTTTGGTCGTAGGGGTCCCAGGCGGCGAGTTGTTTGGCGGTTTTGTCGTCCCAGCCGTCAGTCTTGAGCAGGTCGGCGATCTCGGCGCGGAGTTTCTTGTCCAGTTCCCGACAGCGGGCCTTGGCCTTGGGCGTCCTGGCGGTGAAATGCTGCTCGCGCACCTTGCGCAGTTCGGCCTCTTTCCGGTCAATTTCCGGATTGCGCAGGAGCATCTGCTTGGGCCGCTCGATGCCGATAAGCGTGTTGGCGGCGACGAATTTGGTTTCCAGGTTGGGCAGCGCCCGGACGCCGAGGTTCGGGGCGGCGGGGTTGATCTTCTGGTCCACGATGAGCGAGATGAAGAACCGCATCTTGGCGATCTGCACGGCAATGGGCTGGATGTCCACGCCGTAGATGCAGTTCTCGATCAGGTAGAGTTTTCTTCCGTAGTTGTCGTAGTTCTCCCGAAAAACCCGCTCCGCCTCCTCGCGCATCACGGCATCGTCGAGCTTGGCGATCTGTTTGGCTTTCCACCGCGCGTTGTCCGGGTCGAGCTTGCCCAGCACATGCACGAGCTTGTGCAGGATACCCATCGGGAACGCGCCGGAGCCCACCGCCGGGTCCAGCGCCTTGAGGCGGTCAATCTTCTCGATCAGCCGCTCCACCTCCGCGTCGGAAAAGCCGTGCGGCTCCTCGCCATAGCCCAGCAGGGCGCGGAGCTTCTTCTCGGACTCGTCCGCCCCGTCCGACAAAAACGCCACCAGCGCCTCGTCCACCATGTAGTCCACGATCTCGCGCGGAGTGTAGAACGATCCGGTGGCTTTTCGCGCCGTGGTGCCGGTTTCCGGGTTGTAGGCCGCCAGCAGGTTCTCGAACACCTTGCCGCAGAGTTCGGGATCCAGCGCAACCTCCTGGTCGAAGGGCGTGTTCTCCTCGATGGTGAACTTGTAGCGGTTGAGCGTGTCAATCAGCCCGCGCACGCGCACCTTCTTGAACTTCTTGTCGCCGTAATCCTCGCTCAGGTCCACTTCCTGTTCCGGCCCGAAGAACAGAAAATCCGGCACGGTGGGCCGGCTGTCGGGCCGGTCGGAGAAACCATCCACGCGCACGTACCGCGGCTTGGCGCCCTCGCCCAGGTCCTTGTCGAGGCACTCGAACAGGCCGCCATTGAGGAACGGAATATTCTTGAACCAGTCCAGCGCCGCCTTGGGATCGCGAAAGCACTCCTTGTGACGGTAAAGACAGTGGGCCATGAAGTTCTGATCGTCCCGCCGCCAGCCGCGCTGATCCATCTCCGTGTTCAGCGTGGCGAAGAACAGGTTCTGCAGAATGGCGCGATAGAAGACCGACTCCGTGTTCTTCGGCTTGTCCGGAGCGAATCCTTCAAGCATTTCGGCCAGCCGCCGCCGGTCGAACAGGACGTCCGGGATCAGCCCCTTTTCGCGGATGAACCAGCAGAAGATCAGCCGAGTAATGAGCCGAATCACGCTGATATGGTCGCGCCCGTCCTTCTCCTTCGGCGCATCCTTCGGAAACTCCGCGTGTTTCAGCGCCCAGAAGTACCAGTTGGCGATTTCGCGGTAGAAATCCTTGGTGACCTTCTCCACGTCGAAGGCTTCGTCGTGGCGCGCCTGAATCGCCAGCGGGCTGTTGGACTTGTCGTCCCAATCCAACTTGTCCGACAAGTCCAACTTCTGCAATCGCTCGGCTGCCGTGCGCAGTCCCTCGCCCTGGCAAACGGTGATCCTGCGGACCAATCGGCGCTTCTCGATCTCCTGATCGTACTTGACGTTCAGAAAGTGCCAGCAAGTCTGCGACTTATTGGAGAAGACGAAGAGCGCGTAAGGGTGGTCCTTCATCAGTCGGTTCACGACCGGCCGCTCCAGGCCGCGCGGCAGGGTTTCCGAATTCAACCGGCAATAGACCACGTGAAAAGCATTATCCTCCCCGCCGCTGGCGAAAAGGATGGGGTCCTCGGCAAGTGCGTCCCTTGCGCTGTCCGGCCAGCCGCGGGAGCTCAGAGGCTTATTCTCTCGTTCGTAGTTGAGTTCTTCCCAGAAGAGCTTTTTCAGCCCTTCCCGGTCGCGGAGGTTCTGAAGGATGTTTAGAACCGTCTGTTGTCTCTCAACCTTGGCCATGCGCTCCCCCCGCGATTTTCAATGTGCGGCCATGATAACAAAGGGGGGCGTCAAAACCAGTCACTTCCTCCCGATCGGCTGTTCTCGGGCTCGGGGCGAAGGGCCCGGCGGCTGTTGGGCGACGCGTTGGAGGTGACCGCTTTCGCCGGGCAGAGTTTCCAAAGCCCGGTGAGAATGGCGAAGGGGTCTCCGCCAGAGCTTGCCAATTACGGCGCGGGCGGGTTCAATGCCCGGATGAAGCCGAAGCGCAGAGCGTCCGGACCCCCGAAACCGGCCGCGCCCGACACGCCGCCCCCGCCGGAGGCGCCCGCGCCCACACCCCGCCGCAACGTCGTGGACGGGCCCGTTGTGCCGGCCTCGATGGTGCCGCCCGAAATCCTGCAGGGGGCCAACGGCAACGGCAGTTCCGCGGCCAAGCCCGCCGCCACGCTGCCCGTGCTGCCGCTCGGCGATCTCGTCCTGTTCCCCTCGATGATCGCGCCGCTGATCGTCAATACCCAGCGTTCGATGCGGCTGGCGCAGGAAGTCGCGCGCGGCGACCGGCTCTTCATCGCCGTGCTCCAGCGCAAGGCGGACATGCCGGACGACCAGGTCGGGGCACCCGATCTCCATGAGGTCGGCTGCCTCGCGCGCCTGATCAAGCTGCTCAAGTTTCCGGACGACACGCTGCGCATCCTCGTACAGGGCGAGGCGCGCTGCCAGATCCTCCGGTGCGCCGAGACCGACGGTTTTCTGCGCGCGGCGTGCATCGGGCTCAAGGATGTGGTGACCAAGGACATGGAACTGGAGGCGCTGGCGCGGAGCGTTTCGCAGCGGTTCCAGGAAGTCATTACGCTGTCGCCGACGCTGCCGGAGGAACTGAAGATCGCCCTGTTCAACACGGACGATCCATCGAAGCTGGCCGACCTGGTGGCATCGAACCTGAATCTGCCGCTCGCCGAGCGCCAGGCGCTGTTGGAGGAACTCGATGTCCGCGCCCGGCTCCAGAAGCTGATCGCGGCGCTCCACCGCGAGCGGGAACTGCTCCGGCTCAGCAACGAAATCCAGGCCAAGGTCAGCGAGACCTTCACGAAGGGCCAGCGCGAGTACTTCCTGCGCGAGCAGATGAAGATGATCCAGCGCGAGCTCGGCGACACCGAGCAGCCGCGGTCCGAGGTCGAGGAGATTCGCAAGAAGATCGAGGCTGCGGGCCTGCCGCCGGAGGCGCGCAAGGCCGCGGATAAGGAGCTCGAGCGGCTCGCCGCCGTCCCGCAAATGTCCCCCGAATACGGCGTCATCCGCACCTACCTCGACTGGCTCGCCGAGATGCCGTGGTCGAAAACCACGGACGACCGGCTCGACATCGCCCACGCGCGCCGGGTACTCGACCGCGACCACTACGACCTCGCGCGGATCAAGGACCGCATCCTTGAGTTTCTCGCCGTGCTCAAGCTCAAGCAGAACCTCAAAGGGCCGATCCTCTGCTTCGCCGGCCCGCCGGGCGTCGGCAAGACCTCGCTGGGCCGCTCGATCGCCGCGGCATTGGGCCGCGAGTTCGTCCGCTTGTCGCTCGGCGGGGTGCGCGACGAGGCCGAGATCCGGGGGCACCGGCGCACGTACATCGGCGCGCTGCCCGGCCGGATCATCCAGGGCCTGCGCCGCGCCGGCACGCGCAATCCGGTGTTCATGCTCGATGAGGTGGACAAGCTCGGCAGCGATTTCCGCGGCGACCCCGCCGCGGCGTTGCTCGAGGTGCTTGACCCCGAGCAGAACTTCGCGTTTTCCGACCATTATCTCGACGTGCCGTTCGACCTTTCCCGTGTGCTGTTCATCACCACCGCAAACATGCTGGAGGGCATCCCGCCGGCGCTGCGGGACCGCATGGAGGTGTTGGACCTGCCCGGCTACACGCCGCGCGAGAAGCTGCATATCGCGCGCCGCCACCTGGTGCCGAAGCAGCTCGAGGCCCACGGACTGACGCCCCGCCACCTGCGCTTGCCCGCGGCGACGATCGAGGCCATCATCGCCGGTTATACCCGCGAGGCCGGCGTCCGCAATCTCGAGCGCGAGATTGCCAACGTCTGCCGCAAGATCGCGCGCGGCGTTGCCGAGGGGCGCCGCGCCCCCGCGGTCGTCCCGCCGGAGCGGCTGCGCGCGCTGCTCGGACCGCGCCGGTTCGAGACCGAAACCGCCGAGACCGCTACCG
>CAYLTB010000015.1:0-38404 GCA_964386675.1 uncultured Verrucomicrobiota bacterium | reverse complement strand
CGCGGTGCGGCCGGCCTTCTTGCCGGCGATCGCCAGTCCGCGTTCGCGCAGCCATTGAATCGCCTTCGCCTTGTCTCCGCCGGTCTCCTGAAGCGCTTTTTTGCACTCCATCATGCCGACGTTCGTCGCTTCACGCAGTTCTTTGACCATTGCGGCTGATATTTCCGTCATGTCTTTATTCTCCGGATGGAATGGGGCTGAGGGCTCGAGGCCTTTCAGGCGCTCGGGGTCGTGGCCGGAGCGCTGTCGGATGCCGCCGCGCCAGTTGCGTCTTTCGTGTCCGCGGCCTTCGCCGCTTTCGCCTTGGCAAGGGCTTCCTGTCGCGCCTTGCGCTGCTCGCGTTCGCGGGCGCGGCGCTCTTCTTCCGCCGCCTTCTGTCGGGCTTTCTCTTCCGCCTCCGCGATGGCTCGCATGCGCGCCTGTTCGGTCGCCTGCTTCGTGTATTGGTCCACGGCGTCGCGGAGCCCGCGCGCGAGATATTGGCAGATCAGACGGATCGAGCGGATCGCATCGTCGTTCGCCGGGATGGGGTACGCGATCGGCGTGGGATCGGTATTGGTGTCGCAGAGCGCGACAATCGGAATATTCATCTTGACCGCCTCGCTGACGGCGATGGCATCTCGGCAGATGTCGAAGACGACCACGGCGCCCGGCATGCCTTCCATGTCGGCGACGCCACGCAGGTCGCGCTCCAGTTTCGCCAGTTCGCGTCGAATGCCGGCGATCTCCTTCTTGGGCATTTTTTCGAGGCTTTTGTCCGCCTCCATCTGCTGGAACTTGCGCATCTTGGCGACGCTCTTGCGGATGGTCTGGTTGTTCGTCAGCATGCCGCCGAGCCATCGGTTGACGACATAGGGTTGGGACAGACTCTCGGCCGTGGCGCGTACTGTTTCCTGCGCCTGCTTCTTGGTGCCGACAAAGAGCACCCGGCGGCCGGAGGCGACCACTTCGCAGAGGAACTGGCGGGCTTCTTCCAGCCGCGCCAGGGTCTTCTCCAGATCAATGATGTAAATGCCGTTGCGCGCGCCAAAGATGAACTTCTTCATCTTCGGGTTCCAGCGATTTGTCCGATGACCAAAATGCACACCGGCTTCAAGCAGGTGCTGCACGGTCAAGACCGCAGGTATTTCAGGCGCGGACGCCGTATCGGGGGCCGCGGTGGGGGCCGTGTCCATCTATGCTTCTCCTGGTTGTTCCGGCGCCTGTGGCGGCCGGAAAATCCGCTTTGGTCTCCCGGAGCAGGGAGACACTCGCTTCCGCCTATCCTCACGACAGGACCCCTGTCGCGATCGAGGCTATGCATGCACACTATCAGGCCTCACGACGGATGGCAAGCGCTTAGTTTCCGGTTGGGCGCGGAATGCTGACCGTGTAATATCGAGGTCTGAATCGTCGTGAATGCCAAGTATGACGCGCAGGCCGACACGCGGTGACGGCGTCGGAAAGGAACCAGCGGATGAAAACGACCTTCGGTGCGATCATCGTCGCATTGGCGGCAACGGCCGCGGCGCAGACGGCAGAACAGCGTGCGCGGGAAATCCTCCTGCCGGATCGCGTTATCCGCGACCAGCCGGTGACCGCGATCCTGGTGGCGATCGCGGACGACAGCGTCAAGGCCGATCCGAACGGCGTCGGGGTCAGTATCATCGTCCGGGACGACGACGCCGGTTCGATGGCCCGTCGGAGGCTGACGCTGACGTTTCGGTCCTTGACGGTCGAACGGGCGCTCCGCCTGCTGGCTGCGGCGGCGGCTCTGCGCTTGCAGTTCGACCCGAATGCGATCATTGTAACACCTTCAAAGAACGTGGTGGGACCGACGATGGAGACGCGTCCGGCGCCCAAGGCGACGCCACCAGAGGAAGTCAACGCAACCGGAGCAGAAAAATGATAAACGGGATAAACTGGAAGAAAGGGATCCTGATTATGGCTTGGTTTGCAAAGGCGGCGACAGGTGAGGACGCACTCACAAAATTGGAGGACGGACTGTATGCCCGAATCACCACGAACCGCGGTCTGATCGTCTGCCGGCTGGAGTTTCAGAAGTGCCCGGTCACGGTGGCGAATTTCGTCGGATTGGCGGAAGGCACCCAGAAATCCAACCGTCCCGCCGGCGCAAAGTTCTATGACGGATTGACGTTCCACCGCGTCATCTCCGACTTCATGATTCAGGGCGGCTGCCCGGAGGGCACCGGGCGGGGCGGGCCCGGCTATCGGTTCAAAGACGAATTTCATCCGACGCTCAAACACGATCGTCCCGGAATACTCTCCATGGCCAACGCGGGACCGGGGACCAACGGCAGCCAGTTCTTCATCACGCACGTGCCGACGCCCTGGCTGGATGGGAAACACAGTGTTTTCGGCCATGTCGTCGCGGGTCAGGACGTCGTCAACGCCATTCGCCAAGGCGACAAGATCGAGCGGATCGAGATCGTGCGCGTCGGCGCTGCGGCCGTGGCGTTCAAGCCGGGCGGTGAAGCCTTCGAAGCCGCGGCGCGTCAGCTCGGCCGCTGACCGCGTCGCCGCAGGCTGGGCGCTTTTCGGGGCGGTTAGCTCAATCGGTCAGAGCGCCAGCTTTACACGCTGGATGTTGGGGGTTCGAGTCCCTCACCGCCCATGGCGCGGCTCCATTGCGGGCTCGATCGTCGGGGTTGCGTGCCCCCACGACCGCCCGTGGCGAGGATGGTCCGCGCGATGCGCGGCGCACGCACAATCCTGGATCGGTACCGCGGTCAAAATCGGCGAGCGGTGTGTGTTTCTCTCGCGCCCTATAACTGTCGTTTTTCAATAGACCCCGATGCGGTCCGCGGTTATTTTTTTGCGCCATGTCCGACGGCGAACACAGGTCAGACAATAGAATCGCGGTCCCAAAGCCGACCGTTCGGGCTCGGCTCATCGAGCGAGGCGTACAGATTCGCGGCGCTGAAACCGTGGACATCGCGGAGGATGTTTGCCCGGAACGCATTGCGCCGGGCGTCGTGCTGCATGCGGGCACCCGGTTGCGCGGTGCGGCCACGTCTATCGGGCCCGAATGTGAAATCGGAGCGGAAGGACCGACCACCGTCGAGGACTGCCAGTTGGGGCGCGGGGTGGAGCTAAAGGGCGGCTTCTTTTCGGGCGCAACTTTTCTGGATGGCGCTAACTTCGGCAGCGGGGCGCATGTTCGCCCAGGTACGCTCCTGGAGGAGGCGGCCAGCGCCGCGCATGCCGTGGGCCTTAAACAGACGATTTTTCTGCCGTTTGTCACCGCCGGCAGCCTCGTCAATTTCTGCGACGCTCTGGTGGCCGGCGGAACGAGCCGCCAGAACCATAGCGAAATCGGCTCCGCTTATGTGCATTTCAATTTCACCCCACATCAGGACAAAGCGACCGCGTCGCTGGTAGGCGATGTGCCCCGCGGAGTGATGCTCGACCAGCCGCCGATCTTCCTCGGTGGTCAAGGAGGATTGGTCGGTCCGGCGCGGGTTGAGTTTGGAACCATTGTGCCGGCGGGCCATGTCGTGCGGGGTGATCTTCTGACGCAGGGCCAGGTCTATCGCCCGCCGCCCCCGCGCGCCGGCGGGACCTCGGCCTTCCGTCAGGGTTTGTACCGTTCATTGCGGCGCGTGCTCGTGAATGGGATGGTCTACATTGGAAATCTGCGCGCGCTGCGACTCTGGTACACTCAGGTGCGAGCGCGCTTCATGTCCGCCAATCCCTTCGCCGCAGCCTGTCAGGCGGGCGCGCTGCGGCAACTGGACCTCGTGTTGCAGGAGCGCCGGAAGCGGTTGTTGGATATGATCGCGCGGCTTCCACAGTCCCTGGAATTGGCGCTGGCCGAGCCGGAAACAAACCTTCCGCCGGGGCTCATATCGCTCCACCGACAGTGGATCGAGCGGGGGGCTGAACGCGTGGCGCGCGCCGTAGAAACGGAGGTTGATGCCGTGGGCGCCGCCGAGCGGGATCTTTTTTTGACGCACTGGGAGCGGGCCGATGTGGCCGGCGGCTATCTGGCCGCCGTGCGACATCTGTCGCCGGCCGCGCGGCGCGCCGGCACCGCATGGCTGAAGGCGGTCGTGGATCGTTGTGCGATCCTGGCCGACGATGCGGAATAGGAGGCGTTCTGATGGGCGCTAGACTCTTTGGAACGGATGGAGTTCGCGGGGTGGCCAATGTGCCGCCGATGACAGCGGAAATGGCGATGGCGATCGGCCGCGCAACGGCCCATGTGTGTAAGCGGCACAATCCGCGCGGTCCCCACCGTATCGTCATCGGTAAAGATACGCGATTGAGCGGTTACATGCTGGAGACGGCGCTCACCGCAGGCATCTGTTCGATGGGGGTGGACGTGTTGCTGGTCGGCCCGATGCCGACGCCGGGCATTGCGTTCATCACGCGGAGCATGCGCGCCGATGCCGGGCTGGTCATCTCGGCCTCGCACAATCCCTTTCAGGACAACGGAATCAAGATATTCTCGCGCAACGGCTTCAAACTGCCGGACGCCGAGGAGGACGAAATCGAGCAATTGATTACCTCCGGTGCGCTCCGGGATGTGCGGCCCACGGGCGACGGCCTCGGCCGCGCGAAGCGCATTGATGACGCGATGGGGCGCTACATCGTGTTCTGCAAGAACACGGTGCCGGAAGAGGTATCCCTGGAAGGGCTGAAGGTGGTGCTCGATTGCGCGAACGGCGCCACCTACAAGGTCGCCCCCATCATCTTCTGGGAATTGGGCGCGCAGGTTACCGCGCTGCATTGCGAACCCAACGGTACGAACATCAATGACCGATGCGGCTCGCAGCATACGCAGGACTTGGCCGCCAAGGTTCTGGAGACCGGTGCGGAAATGGGCTTGGCCTTCGATGGCGACGGCGATCGGCTGATCGCGGTGGATGAACGGGGACAGGAGATCGGCGGAGATCATATTCTGTTCATCTGCGCTTCGTACCTGAAGGCACTCGGCCGATTGCAGAACGATCTCGTCGTTTCAACCGTCATGAGCAATTTGGGTCTGGGCGCTGCGTTGCGGGAGCGGAACATCCGCACTTGCACCGCGCCCGTCGGCGACCGCTATGTCCTGGAAATGATGCTCAAGGAGCGCGCGTCGTTGGGCGGCGAAGCGTCGGGCCACGTGATCTTTCTCGATCATCATACGACCGGCGACGGCATCATTACCGCCCTGCAACTCTCGGTCGCAGCGCGTTGCGCTGGGCGGCCGCTTTCCGCGCTGGCCGCCGCGCTGAAGATGTTCCCGCAGAAACTGGTCAATGTTGGCGTGGCGCGCCGCCCGCCGCTGGACTCCGTGCCCGAGATCGCCGCGGCGATCCGCGCGGCCGAGTCCGAACTGGGCGTCCGGGGCCGCGTGCTGGTGCGCTATTCGGGCACGCAGGCGATGTGCCGCGTGATGGTTGAGGGGCCTGACGAAGCCACGGTGGACCGGATCACGGAGCATTTGGCCGGCGTCGTGAAAACCGCCCTCGCGTGAACGCGCGGCCATAAAATAAAATCGGGGCGGACTCCGTTATTGGCGCAACACGCGACAAAGGCCTCGATGGCCGGAAGGGAGTCTGGCGATGAAGACCTCGGCAGTGGCGATGGCAGCTCTGGCGTTGACGGCGGCGTCCGGCCCGGCGCAGACGGAGGCAAGGCGGCTGAAAGACCTGCCGGCGCGTCCCGACAAGTTGGAAGATTTTGCGCGGGAACGCCGGGAAAAACTGGAGGCGCAGCGCGCGGAGGCGGAGGCGCGGGCGGAGGCCCGCCAGGCGGAACTTGAGAAGCAGCGCACCGAATGGGAGCAGCGCCGCGCCGACGCCGAGAAAAAACGGGCGGAACTGGAGGCCCGCCGCGCGGAATGGGAGGCCAAACGCGCCGACGTGGAGAAGCAAGAACGCGAGACCCCTCGCGGAAATTGGGAGGCGCACAGAGCCGAACTCGAGGCCCGGCGCGCCGAGTTCGATAAACAGCGCGGAGATCTCGAAGCGGGAAAGGTGGAAATCGAGAAGCGCCGCGAGGAACTGGAGATCCGCCGCGCGGAGTTGGAGAAACGCCGCGAGGAAGAGAAGGCGCGTTTCGAGAAGGAACGCCGGGAACTGGAGGAACGGGCGGGAGCGTATGTGGACCGCCGTCAGGAGAATCAGGAAAAGCGCATTGAGCACGGCATTCGCCGGGGTTATCTGACCCCGGAAGAGACGGCCGCATTGCGCAGCCGGCAGGACGCTATCGCGAGTCTGGAGGAGACCCTGAAAGCGGACGGCCGCATCACGCGCACGGAATTCGCGCTGTTGCGCGAGCAGCTCGATGCTGCGAGCCGGATGATCTGGGCGGAGAAGCACGATACGGATGGAAAGCAGATGCCCGTCTATCGCCTCGGCCGGAACGTCTTCGCCCGGGAATCGCTGACGGCCCAGCTGGCTAATCCGGATCTCACGCGCGACGCGGCCCGTGCGCTGCTCGCCGACTTCCGGCGCATCCTGCAACTGCGCGATCGGCTGGCGAACGAGGATCTGACCGAAGAGCAACGCACCGAGTTGCAGGCCGACTACGAGACGCTGCTGGGGACCTATTTCCGGGTCGGTTGACCGCACTGGCGAAGATGGACGGCGCGGGGTTTCCAGACGCTGGAAACCCCGCGTTTTTTTCTTCCAAGGTGTGGCCATGAACGTCAAAGTCCCTGCCGGCCACCACGCTGCCGCGGACGGTAGGGGTTTCATGAAAGAGCTGACGAAACAGATCCGGCGATTGTATTCAGGCCGCATTCTCCGCTTGGAACGGCTGGACGTACAATTGGAGGATGGCCGATTGAGCGTGCGGGAGATCGTGCGGCACGGCGGTGCCGTCGGCATCCTGCCGCGGTTGCCGGATGGACGTTTTCTGCTGGTGCGCCAGTTCCGGAAGGCGGTGGAAGCCGACGCCATTGAAGTCTGCGCGGGATTGCTGGATCCGGGCGAAGCACCCGAAGCCGCTGCACGCCGCGAATTGCGGGAAGAAACGGGCTACCGCGCCCGACGGCTGCTGCACCTCGGACGCCTCTGGTCGTCGCCCGGCTACACGGACGAGGCGGTGGACGTCTACTTCGCGGAATGCGAAAACGAACGGCAAGCTGCTGCGCTGGACGAGGACGAGCGGGTCGAGACGCTGATCGTCAGCGCGGACGAGATCGAAAATCTGATTCGACGCAACGAGATCCGCGATTCGAAAACACTGGCCGTTTGGCTGCTCTATCGGCTGAAGGTGCGTGACTGATGGCGGGGGTGGATTTCGATCGGGATCTCAATCCGGAACAGCGCGCCGCGGCGCTGGCGCCGGACGGCCCCGTCCTGGTGATCGCGGCCGCCGGCACCGGCAAGACGCGAACGCTGACCTATCGCGTAGCGCACCTGGTCGAGCGCGGCGTGGATCCCGAGCGCATTCTGCTGCTGACCTTCACGAACCGGGCGGCGCGCGAGATGCTGGAGCGCGCCGCGAAACTGGTCGGCGACCGCGTCGGCGGCATCTGGGGCGGGACCTTCCATCACCTGGCCAACCGCATGCTGCGACGGCATGCCGGTCGCATCGGATGGCCCCAGGACTATTCGATCCTCGACGAGGATGATTCGCGTTCGATAGTCCGGGAGGCCATTCGCGATCTCGGTCTGAAGGACAAGCTGTTTCCCTCGCCGGAGATCCTGTTGTCGGTCTTGGGTCTGGCTGTCAATCGGGACGTTTCCCCGGCGGAGTTGGTCCAGCAGCGGTTCGCGCACACTGACGCGGACGCGGAGGCCGTACTCCGCGTGCTGGAGGAGTATGCGGCGCGCAAGCGGGCGCTCCGCGCGATGGATTTCGACGACCTGCTGGTTAACGGACGCCGACTGTTGCAGGAGTGCCCGCTGGTGTTGCAGGATTACCAGGAAAGATTCCTGTACGCGCTGGTGGATGAGTATCAGGACACGAATCCCATCCAGGCGTCGTTGGTGGACCTGTTGTCGGCGCGGCACCGCAACCTGCTGGTCGTCGGCGACGATTTCCAGAGCATCTATTCGTGGCGCGGCGCCGATTATCGGCATTTTCTGAGCTTTCCAGAGCGTTATCCGGATGCCCATGTCTTCAAGCTGGAGACCAACTACCGCAGCCTGCCGGGCATTCTGAACGTGGCGAACGAGTGCATCGCTGGGAACCCCAATCAGTTTCAGAAGACGCTGCGGGCGGTTCGCACGGCCCCGGATCGGCCTCGGCTAGTGGATGTACAGGACGGACGGCAGCAGGCTCATTACGTCGCCGAGGAGATCGCGCGCTGGGTCGGCGCCGGTGTGCAGCCCCGGGAGATCGCGGTGTTGTACCGGTCCCACTTCCACGCGCTCGAGGCGCAACTGGAATTACAACGGCGCGGCATCCCCTTCGCCATCACGTCCGGCGTCCGTTTTTTTGAACAGGCGCACATCAAGGACGTCTGCGCGGTGTTGCGGTTGGCCCACGCGCCGGCGGATGCGCTGGCGTTCCGGCGCTTGTTGCCATTGTTGCCGCGCATCGGCGAACGGGGTGCGGCGCGCATCTGGCGGGATTTGGGCGAGCGATTCAATCCCCTGTCCAGGGCGGAGAACCAGGCGCTGTTGCTCCGCTTGCCCGAGCCCGCCCGGGCGGCGTGGACTCGCACTGCCGCGGCGCTGGCCACCGTACCGGCGGAACCTCCCGGCGACCGGGCAGGCCGACTGATCGAAAAGTTCATCGAGTCCTTCTATGATGAATATATCGCGCTTAACTTTGAGGACGCGGATCGGCGGCGGGAAGACCTTCAGGCGCTGATGGACTACACGGCGCGTTACGATACGCTGGGCGACTTTCTGAACGAGGTGGCGCTGCTGACCAATGTGGACACGGGGGGCGCGGCGCGCCGCCGGCGAACCGACGGGGAGGACCGGGTATTGCTCAGCACGGTTCACCAGGCCAAGGGGCTTGAATGGCGAGTGGTATTTGTCCTCTGGCTGGCCGAGGGACTCTTCCCGTCCGGTCGTTCGCTGGAGGAGGATCCGGCGGCGGAAGAGGAGCGGCGATTGTTCTATGTCGCGGTCACGCGCGCCAAGGACGCCCTGTATCTCTGCGCCCCGAAAATGCGACTGGGGCGCGACCATCAAATGAAGTTCTATTCTCCGTCGCGTTTTATCAAGGAGATCCCCGCGAATCTACTCCAGCGGGAGCGCATCGGCTGGGTCTACTGAAATCGCCGGGCCCCCGCGGCCCGCTCGACGCGGCAATGCTCGGCCAGGAAGATCGCGCGCAGCGCGTCGTAGGCGGCGTCCAGCCGGTCGTTCACGATCACGTACCGATATTCGCCGCGCCGCGCCATCTCTTCGCCGGCCTGACGGAGCCGGCGGGCGATCGTCTCGGCGGAGTCTTGCGCCCTCCGCTCCAACCGTTCGCGTAGCGTTTCCAGCGATGGCGGTTCGATGAAGACATCCACAAAGGCGCGCCGAAGCGGATCGTGGGCCGGCCCCGCCGCCACGGCCGTTCTAAGCTGCGCCGCGCCCTGCACGTCAATATCCATCAGCACGTCGAGGCCGGCCGCGAGCGCGGCGGCGACGGCCGACCGCGGCGTTCCATAACGATGACCGTGAACGCGGGCATGTTCGAGAAAGGCGCCGGCCGCCGCGCGGCGCACAAATTCGGCCTCCTCCAGGAAGGTGTAGTGCACGCCATTGACCTCGCCCGGACGGGGCGGACGCGTCGTGCACGAGACGGAATACACGATCGAATCGAACTCCGCGCGCAACCGGTTGCACAAGGTCGTTTTCCCCGCGCCGGAGGGGGCGGATACCACCAGCAGGATGGGCTCGGCGCCGGCCGGGCCGGCCGCGGTGTGGGATTCATTCGACATTCTGCACCTGTTCCCGCAAGCGTTCGATTTCCGCTCGGTATCGCACCGTTTCGGCCGCTACGTCGCCATCCGCGCATTTGGCGGCCAGTGTATTGATCTCGCGAAGCATCTCCTGCGTCAGAAAATCGAGGGCGCGGCCCACCGGCGCGCGCTCCCGCAGCATTCGGCGACCTTGGTCGAGGTGGCTGCGCAGGCGCGTCAACTCTTCGGTGATGTCGCTGCGATCGGCGAACAAGGCGATCTCGCGCACGATGGCGGGATCCTCGGCCTGAAACGGAAGGCCGGCCCGTTGCAGCCGGGCGAGCAGGGCGGCCCGGTGGCGCTCAACCACGCCGGGCGCCCGCGCCGAGATGGCGCGGGTCATGGCGGCCAGTGCATTCAGCCGCCCTCGGATGTCGTGGGCCAGGGCCCGGCCTTCCCGGGCGCGCATGCGAACCAGGGCCTCGAGTGCCTTTCGCAGCGCCGTCCGGATGACGGGCCAGACCCGTTCGGTGTCGGTCTGCGGCGATTCCACGACAAACGCATCGGGGACCGACAACAACGCCGAAACCCCGACGTCGTCGCGCAGGCCGCACTCCTTCGCAGCGCCGCGGAGGGCGGCCGTCCATGCGCGGACCAGTTCCTTATCCCAGCGAACGTGGCGGGCGGCGCCTTGGGGCAGCCAGCCGACTTGCACGGAAACCGTCACGCGTCCGCGCGCCAAACGTCCGACAATCTCCTCCTGAACCCGGGCCTCGAGCGCCTGCAACGGACGCGGCAGGCTGATCTGCAGGTCCAACTGGCGGCGATTGACCGAGCCGAGTTCGACGACCGCCTGCATTCCGCTGCCGCGGCCTTCGCCCCGGCCATAACCCGTCATGCTCTGCAGGCTCATCCGCCCTGTTCCTTCTTCCAGGCCATCACGAGCTGGAGATCCTTATCCCCACGACCGGATAGGTTGAGGAGGACGACATCCGACTTCTTCCAGCGGGGGCCTTCCCGTAAGATCCAGGCGATCGCGTGGGCCGATTCGAGCGCCGGAAGAATTCCCTCCAGGCGACAGAGACGATCGAAGGCCGCGACCGCCTCCGTATCGGTGACATAATCGTAGCGCGCCCGCCCGCAGTCCCGAAGCCAGACGTGTTCGGGTCCGACGGCGGCGTAGTCCAGCCCGGCGCTGACAGAATGGGTGGGCAGGATCTGGCCCTCATCATCCTGAAGCACCAACGTACGCGCGCCCTGAAGGACGCCAAGGCGACCGCCGGCGAAGCGCGCCGCGTGTTCCCCCGGAGCAATCCGACGGCCGCCGGCTTCCACGCCAACGAGCTCAACACGGGAATCCTTTAGAAAGCCGCTGAAGATGCCCATCGCATTGCTGCCGCCGCCGACGCAGGCGACCACCCGATGCGGCAGGCGTCCGGCCTGGCGGAGACACTGGGCTCGCGCCTCGCGGCCGATGACGCTTTGAAAATCGCGGACCATGTCCGGATAGGGGTATGCGCCGAACACCGTACCCAGGACGTAGTGGGTGGTGCGGACGTTCGTGACCCAATCGCGCATGGCCTCGCTGATCGCTTCTTTCAGCGTCTGCTGGCCGGCGATAACCGGCACGACTTCGGCGCCGAACTCACGCATGCGATAGACGTTCAGCGCCTGCCGTTCCATGTCCACGCGGCCCATATAGATGACGCACTCGAGGCCAAACGCGGCCGCCATGGCTGCGGTAGCCACGCCATGCTGGCCGGCGCCGGTCTCGGCGATGACGCGGCACTTGCCCATGCGTCGCGCCAGCAGGATCTGCCCCAGGCTGTTGTTGATTTTATGTGCGCCGGTGTGGCAGAGGTCTTCGCGTTTCAGAAAGACGCGCGCCCCGCCGATCTCGCGGCTCAAGCGCTCGGCGAGGTACAGCGGGGTGGGGCGTCCTACCAGGTCGCGAAGGTAATGGCGATACTCGCGCTGAAAGGACGCGTCGCGCTGCGCCGTGCGCCAGGCCGCCGCCAGCTCGGCCAGCGGCGCCATCAGCGTTTCCGGCACAAACCGGCCGCCATAGGGGCCGAAATAGCCGACGGGCGGCCGCTTCGTCTTCAAGCGCCGCGGCATTGCTGTACAAACTCCATCATCTGATTTCGATCTTTCCGTCCCGGACTGGATTCAATGCCCGAACTGACATCTACGCCCCACGGTCGCACCCGTCGGATGGCCGACGCCACGTTGGCGGGGGACAGTCCGCCGGCGAGCACCACGGGGCGGTCTGCTTTCCGGACAAAGTCAGCGGCGACCGACCAGTCCAGCGTGACGCCGGTCCCGCCGGGCCGAACCGCGCTCGCCGAATCTATCACATACGCGTTGGGTGCGCCGCTCCCGCCTCGAAGCGGGGGCGTTTCTCCGAGGCGGCGGACGCACCACACGGTTCGCCCGGTGACACGATAGAGATTCGCCGGTTCGTCCCCGTGCAGTTGCAGGATATCCAATCCGACCTGCTCGGCGATTCGGGCAACGACTTCCGGCCTCTCATTGACAAAGACGCCGACGCGGGCGACGTCCGGCGGCCAATCCCGCGTCCATGGTTTGACCTGCTTCGCCGACACGGCGCGGGGCGACCCCGGCCAGAAGACGAAACCAATCGCATCCGGTTTCGCCGCCAGCGCGGCGGCAAGATCGGACGCGCAGGTCAGGCCGCACAGTTTGACGAAGACATGCACGGTCGGTTGGAAAATAGCCGGAACTGCGCCCTGCGGCGAGAGGCGAATTGATGAGCGAAGGGATTCGAGAGCGGCCAGGGGTGACCGGGCGGATGGCACCGCTCCGGGCGACAGACCATACCGGCGTTCGATACGGCCGGCCGTCTTTGATCCTGTATGGCTTCGGCGAACGGTGAACCTCGGAACAGGTTTGCCGCCAGCGGGCGGTTCGCATCTCTTCCGAATCTGCAGCCGGACAGCTCAGCTCACGCCGTCCCAATAAGGGCCGTGCAAATGGCGTTCCTCCTGCCACATGGTATCGAGCAATTCACGGGCCTTCGCCGCGGATTGGGTGAAGGGGTGAATCAACAGCGCATCATAGAACCGGGCCTTGTTTTTCTCGAGTATGCCGCTCAACACCAACTCCATGTAGGCGAACAGGAGTTGCTGGTGCGCCCGGATCATGGGCGACAGGGGCGGCGGGCGCAGGAGTTCGATACCGCGGGCTGAAACTCGGCCCCAGAGATCAATGACCGTTTCCGGGGCAAAACCGGCGACGGCGTCGCCGTGCGGAAGGTTGACCGGGAATTCCTCGCCGGAATCGGAGGCGATCGCCGTGGCGACCCCGATGGCCAGATCCGCGTGAGCGCCGCCGTGTTGCGCTCGCGCAACCTGGTCAGCGATTTCATCGCGGTATTCGCGGACCTGTTGGGCCAGGGTTTTGAAATGCTCCTGGTCGCGCTCGCGCACGCCGGCATGGGGGTGGCGATTCGCCGCGCGGTGCCGTTCAAGAAACTCGGCATGGTAGAAATACGCCAGGAAGTGGCTCATGCCCAACGGGAACCAGCCGGTATGGCGGAAGAGCATCAGATTCTGTTCGAACATCCATCGCGAGTTCTGGGCCTTTTCAACGTTTCTGCGGAGAAGTTCCGGGTCGCGTTCCTGCAATTCGCGCATCAAATCGCGCCCCTCGAACTCGGCAGAGTAGATCCAGGCGCAATGATTGTAGCCCACGTGACGCGCGCGAATGCGGCGCAGAGGTTGGATGTCGAGCAGCCAGCTGAAGTCCGCCATTCCAGCGATGTAATTGTCGCAAAGCCCCACCACCTTCGTGCGGCTCGTTCGAACGGCGCCAGCGACGCAATAATGGGTCGGATTGGCATAATTGAGCAGCCAGGCCTCCGGACAAAGCCGTTCCATCCGGCGGGCGACGTCCATGACCACCGGCACGGTTCGAATAGCCATGAACATTCCGCCGGGCCCCGCGGTCTCGTCGCCGAGGTAGCCGAAGCGCGGTGGAAGGGTCTCATCCAGCTCCAGCGCCGGAATGCCGCCGATCCGAAACGTGGCGATGACGAAGTCTGCGCCCTCCAACGCCCGGTCCAGGTCGGGTTGCTCCACGACGGTCAGTGGAAGCCCTTTACGCGCGGCGTACTTTTCACAGAAGGCCTTTACCAGGCGCGTTCGAGATGAATCAATATCTTGAAGGCGAACTTCGGCGCCGGACCAGATGTCCGGCCGCGCGACCATCGAGCCGATGAAGCTGGGCGTAAAGTAACTGCCTCCGCCGAGGACGGTCAGACGCAAGGGTTTCTTCATAATTCTTGTTTCTGCCTCCAATCGTCGGCGGGCGGCATGCCGGGCGACATGCGGTATTGCTGCCACATGGCTCGGGTGAACGGATCGTAGGTGCTGCCTTGGCGCGCCCATGCGGCGCTGAAATCCCAGCCCTTGGCGGCCCGGATGCGGGCGACGAAGGCCGTATCGTCTTCAAACATCCAGCGGTCCGCATACGCGAAGAATGCATCGTGGTTCCAGCGGGCTTCCAGACGCAGCAGGCGGGCGGCCAGCGCCTGCGCGACCCAGGCGCTGCTGGTGCAGCAGCGACGCCAGGATTCGGCGTTAAATTCCCATTGCTCCGGCGGCAGGTGCTCGTAACGGCCCCAGCCGGCGTGGCGCGGGTGTCCCTCACGGCCCGCATGGCCGGCGTACACCACACGCGCGCCGGTCCAGCTGTCGTCGAACATCGTCTGCCAATCTTCGCTGAAGATGAGGTCCGGGAGCGTTTTTGTGGGCGACTGCATTCGAGGGTCTTCGAGCATCCATCCGGCAAAAACAATCGGCCATTTGCGGCCGATGCCGTGTCCGCCCAGGGGCCGCCAAGTGGCCGGCTGGCCGTCCTGCGCAAGCCCCCACAGGTCGATGCCCACTTGCACCAAGCCGATCAGTATCGGCTCCTTTTCTTCCGCTGGCAGATCGAGGCAGAGCAGCAAGGAGGCCATGCCGACCGCGCGCGCGAATTCGCGTCCGTACACCGGCATGTTCTCGACAGGCGCGCCAAACTCGTCCAGCACCAGGTCCAGCCAGGGTCGCTCGAACCAGCGTGCGGCGTCCGCGGGCGTGAAATCGCGGTCGCCGGCGCCCGTGTGACATCGCAGGGGGATGCCGTCGCGGGGCAGGTTGGGCAACAAGTCGCGGCGTAGTTGGCGGGCTCGGCGGAGCGTGGGGTCTTTTCCGTTGTACGCCGGCCGAAAGGCATCCGGTGGAACAGGAGCCGGAAGGCATGTCAGCGTTGCTGCGGCGCGAAGGGGCGAACGCTGATCCCTGCCCTGTCGCCAGAGCATTGGCGGCGGCGGTGGAAGCGCGTCGAGACTGATGGTAGAGATCAGAGTATCACCGGGGCGAAGCTCGATCGGTGGCGCCCGGAAGAGCGCAGGATCGTACCGGCCGAAGGGAATGCGGTCGTCAAAACCGCACTTGTCATCCCGGGCCGAAACATTGAGACCGGAACCGTTCCGGCCGTTGGCCGGGGCCGGGTCAATCGCGCTGACGGTCACCGGCCCGACAACGTACCAGTCCCCGTTCACAAAACGGCCAACGGGCATTTCGCGGTCGAACGTCCAGGTAATTCCGTGGCGGGCGACTTGGCGCAGCCGCGGCAAATCATCTCGCGAGGTGTCGTCGCGATGGACGATCTGCGCCGTGGCGGCCTGTGATACCGACAGGACCACGATCAGCGCTAACGCCTGAAGCTCCGCAGTTGCAGTGTCGGAAGACATGGAATAACTAGCCGATCTTATACTGCAGCCGATGACGTTTTGGCGCAAGCGCCATTTGTTACGGTTGTTCTACGTGCGTGCTTGCGCAGGACTTCAGAGACGGGTATGCACGGTGCGTTGCGCATGAGGTGCCCATGGCATGGATCGTCGAGTCATCGTCAAGCGACGTGTTCAGGAACCTGGCGATCGAGGAATACCTGCTGGATCACGCGTCGAATTTCGCGCCGGCGCTGTTTCTATATTGCAATGAGCGGGCGGTGGTCATTGGGAAAAACCAGAATCCCTGGCGTGAATGCCGCGTGGACCGATTGGAGGCCGAAGGCGCGGCCCTGGCGCGACGCATTTCCGGCGGTGGCGCGGTATACCACGATGAGGGCAACCTGAACTACAGCCTGATTGTACGGCGCGAGGATTATCGTCCGAAAGATATGTTCGCTCTGGCGATCGCTGCGATAGCCCGGCTCGGCATGGCCGCGAGTCTGACAGGGCGGACCAGTCTGACCGTGAACGGGCTCAAGGTGTCCGGCACCGCCTTCGCGCTGCGCGCCGGCGCCGCGCTGCACCATGGAACCCTGCTGGTTCGCAGCGATCTGGAGCGGCTGCGCCGTCTTTTCCCCGGCAGGTTGTCGGTCTCAGAAACCCATGCGGTGGCCTCCGTGCCTGCGCCGGTGGTCAACCTTTCGGACGTGGACCCATCCCTCACGGTTTCCGATGCTGCCGCCGCCTTCCGCGAGGAGTTCGGGTATCGCTACGGAGGGGCGCGCCGGGCGAACGCTGCGGACATCGAATCGTGGGACTGGCGCGGCCTTCTCCGTCGGCGCACCCAGCCCGGCTGGGTATTTGGGAACACGCCGCCCTTCGTCGTCGGCCGGCCCGACGGTCCGCGATTGCGGGTGACGGACGGCGCGGTGCGTGACGTCAGCGGCGGCGCCCCCGCCGCATGGATCGGCCGTGCGTTTGCCGATGTCTTTCTCGATTGGCTGGACTATTCGGACGGCGCGAGCAGCACATAGGTCGGCAGACCGATCACGCGAAAACGATTGAGCACACGCTCGGCCGGCTCGCGGCCCGGTTGTTCAGCCTGGTATTTTACGAACACTATGTCCTTCAAGCGAGCGGCGATGTCGGCGTCCTTGAGCGTGGTGCGATCCATGGCCAGACAGTTTTTGCACCAGGTTGCCCAGAAATCCACGAGCACGGGTTTGCGTTCGTCGAGACCGCGCCGGAGCGCATCGGCCAGCCGGGCGCCTTCCGGATCGTCCGCAGCGCTTTCGTCCGCCGTTCTGACGGAGGCCGCCGCATGGCCGCGGGACAGTGCCGTCGGCGCGCGACGCGCGGTCCACGCCAGCGAAGCGTAGTAAACGGCGAAGGCGAGTATCAAAACGCCGAATGCATATTTGACGACGTTCATCCAGGGGCCGGGTTTCGGAAGGAACGCCAATCCGGCGCCAGCCAGCGGCCAGGGCAATCCCATGCCCAATCCGAGCAGGAACGGCAGCGCCAGTCCCCAGGCGTTTCCGGCGAGATAAAGGTCGCCGGCTAGCAAGACCACGGAAATGACCACCGGCGCCACGCAGGCCCCTGCCAACAAGGCAGAAACGGCGCCCATGCCGAACGCTAATGCGATGCCTCCTCGCCCTCCACTGACGGTCGTCGGCTGAAAGCGGGTGAAATCTATATGGAAAACGCCGAACATGCCCATGGCCAGAATCAGGAACAGCGCCGCGATGATGCCGTTGAACCAGGGCGATGCATTGAGTGTGCCGAATTGTGCGCCGGTGAGGATCACCGCGAGCCCCAGAGCGCCGTATGCCAGCGCCATCGCCAGCCCGTACGCGCCGCCCAGCAGAAGACCGCGTCGTTTCGAGCCGGCCTTCATCCCCGCGCCGATAATGGCCAAATTGACTGGAATCATCGGCAGCACGCACGGTGTCAGGTTCAGCGCGGCGCCGCCGATTACGATGAGCCAAAGTGTTAACCCCAGGCTACGCCGGGGCGGCGCGGGCGATGCCGCCGTCGGCTGCGAGCCGCTGTCGAGAAACCGGCCGAATTCCGCCACGCCGATATACCCGGCGGCCCTTCCCCGTTCCTCGAATCGGTCCAGCCATTGTTCCCATTCCGCGCGCGCCGTTGCCGCCGGGGTGGGGGGCGCTGGGATCGAGACGTCGGAGTCCGCCGCCGTTGGATCCGGCGCCGCGCCCAACGCGAGATCGAAGCGCCGGGTCTGCGGCATGAAACACAAGCGCTCGTTGCATCCCTGCCAGCCGATCGTGACGGTGAGCGATCCGACGGGCGGGGAGGCGATTCGATGACGAACGGTAAAGCTCTGGACATAAAGGCGCGTGGGCTCGCCTGTGAAGGGATCATCCTTTTCGATGGGCTCCGGCATCTCGACCGGAATCAGATCGGACCCCTCCGCTGCAATCATAAGCGGGCTGGCATAGAGAAAATGGCCCGGGGGAATCGTGAAACGCGTCTCGATAAACTGCGCGTTGTCGCGCTCAAAGCGAACCGAAGCCACGGTGAACGGGTCGCCGCTCGCTCCGGCCATCGTCGCGAGCGCAGCCCAGAGTCCGGCAAGGGTGGTCCTACGCCGCGTCACGGCCATGCCGCAAATCATTCCGTCTTCTCCTTCTCGAAGCGAATCCGTTGTGAAACTATACTACGGAACCCCATGAGCACAACATTGCCAGACGAAACGGGCGGCGGCCTACTGGAGCGGGGGGCGCGGGAAATCGCGTTACGATTGACTCGGGCGGGCTTCCGCGCGCTCTGGGCCGGCGGCTGCGTGCGTGACCGATTGATGGGCCGACCCGCCAAAGATTACGACATCGCGACGAACGCTACGCCGGACGAAGTGTTGGCGCTGTTTCCCCGTTCGACGGCGGTGGGCAAGGCGTTCGGCGTCGTGTGCGTGCCTTGGCGCGGCGCTTCCTACGAAATCGCCACATTCCGGCGCGACCGCGGTTACGCCGACGGACGCCGCCCCGACGCCGTCGAGTTTACCGACGAGCGCGAGGACGCCATGCGGCGCGATTTCACCGTCAACGGTCTCTTTTACGATCCGGAGCGCGACGAGGTGCTGGACTACATAAACGGCCTGCGGGATCTGCAACAGCGAGTCA
The DNA here is from genome assembly GCA_964386675.1 of uncultured Verrucomicrobiota bacterium. GTDB lineage: Bacteria > Verrucomicrobiota > Kiritimatiellia > PWTM01 > PWTM01 > CALGXT01. The sequence goes on along the minus strand of CAYLTB010000015.1, from coordinate 19,737 downwards.
TCCGCGCGATCGGCGACCCCTTCGCGCGATTCGGGGAGGATCGACTGCGCCTCCTGCGGGCCGTGCGGTTCGCGTCCACCCTGGAGTTTGGACTCGACCCGGAGACAGAATGCGCCATTCGGAAAATGGCGGACTCCGTTCGGAGCGTGAGCGCTGAACGCATTCAAATGGAACTGACCCGACTGCTGGTGGAATCGCCCCGCGCAGGACAGGGGATTCGACTGCTCGAACGAACCGGTCTGCTGCGGGCCGTACTGCCGGAAGTGGCCGCGATGGCCGGACAAGAGCAGCCGCCGGAGTTCCATCCGGAAGGGGACGTGCTCACCCACACGGTGATCATGCTCGATGCCATGCAGGAGCGCGATGCCGACCTGGCCTGGACGGTATTGTTGCACGACGTCGGCAAGCCGGCGACGGCGGCTATCGGGCGCTGGCCCGACGGACGCCCGCGCATCCGATTCGATCGCCACGCGGATGTTGGGGCGGAAATGGCCCGCGGAATTCTGACCCGGTTGCGGATGCCCAGACAGCGTATTGAGACCGTGGTATTTGCAATCGCCAATCACATGCGGTTCAAGGATGTGCAACGGATGCGACGGGCGACGCTGCGCCGACTGATCGGCGCGCCGACCTTTCCGTTGGAACTCGAACTACACCGGCTCGACTGCGTCTCCAGTCACGGCGTCCTCGACAACCATGCCTTTTTGGAGCAGGCGCGCGAACAGTGGCGTGAAGAAAAGCCCCTTCCTCCGCCGCTGGTCAGCGGGCATGATTTGTTGGCCATGGGGATTCCGGAGGGTCCCGAACTCGGTCGACGATTGCGCGCCGCCTACGAGGCGCAATTGGAGCACCCGGATTGGAACCGGGCGCAACTGCTGGAACTGGCGCGCCAAGGCGAGGCGCCGGGAAAGGGAAGGCCCCGGCGAGGATTCAGAACGGGTCGGGGGGAGGGGTGCGGGAATCCAGGTAGCTCTGGAGGATCATCTGGGCCGCGACGCGATCAATGATTGCCCTGCGGCGCTCGCGCCGCACGCCGCCCTCAATGAGCGCGCGTTCGGCACCGGCCGTTGTAAGCCGCTCGTCCCATAATCGCACGGGTATTCCGAGTGTCGTCTCGACGCGGGCTCCGAACTCGCGGGCGGCGCGGGCCTCGGGACCTTCTTCGCCTCCCGTACGGACGGGCAAGCCTATGATCAAGCCCACGGCTCGGACTTCCGATGCGATGCGGCGCAGATCGGTCAAAACGGCCTCGATCCCCCGGTTTTCGACTGTGGCCAATGGCGTGGCGACCGTGCCTGTGGGATCGCAGACCGCGACGCCAATCCGACGACTGCCGTAGTCCAGACCGAGCCAGCGTCCCGGGGGCAACTCGCTCACAACAATGCCTCGTGGGCGCCCCCGGCCTGCAATTGTTGCACGAGCCGTTTGATGTGCTCCGCGCGGTCGCGGTGACAGATCAGCGTCACGCCGTCAGCCTGCACGACGACCAGGTCGCGCACGCCGAGCAGGGCGGTCAACCGACCGGGCGAAAAGACGGTGTTGCCGGCGGCGTCCAAAACGGCGCAGTCGCCGATGGCGACATTGCCGTTCGGATCGGCCGGAAAGTGATTTCGAAGCGCCGTCCAGGACCCCACGTCGTCCCACGTGAAATCTGCGGGAATCATCCGGATATTGTCGGCCTTCTCCATCAGCGCATAATCAATCGAGATTTTCTCGATGCCGGCATAGGCTGTTCGAACCACCGCCTCAAAGTCGGGGTGGCCGGCCGCGGCCGCAAGCCGCCGGGAAAGCTCCGCCAGATGCGGCGCGTGGCGAGACAAGGCGCGGTCCAGCGCGGCCAGCGACCAGACGAACATTCCGGCATTCCAGTAGTATCGCTTTTCGTTCAGATAGCGGCGCGCCGTTTCAACGTCGGGTTTCTCGACGAACCGTCGCACGGCATATATGAGACGCCCCTCGGTTGCCACGGGCTCGGTCTCGGCCTCGATATAGCCGAACGAAGAAAGTGGCGCCGTCGGCGGAATTCCGATGACGACCAGCACGTCATTGCCGCGCGCGATGCGGAAGGCCGCGCTGAGGGTGCCCTGAAACCGCTCGGTCTCCGCGATGACGTGGTCCGCCGGGAGAATGGCGAAGGCGGCCTCCGGATCCCGGGCCCGCACGAGCGCCGCTGAAAGTGCGACGGCGGCGGCGGTGTCGCGCCCCAGGGGCTCGCCGAAAACGTTGTCCGGCGGCACTTCCGGCAGCAATGCGCGCGTAGTGGCCGCGATTTCGGCGTTGGTGACCACCAGGATCCGCTGCTTCGGAACGAGCCCGTCCAGCCGTCTGACGGTTTCGGCGATCATCGGCCGTTCGCCCACGAGCGTGAGCAGCTGTTTGGGGCGCTTCGCGGTACTCAACGGCCAGAAACGCTCGCCCCGTCCGCCCGCCAGCACAACGGCATAGACCCGGTCAAGCACCATGGACGGCCTCCGCCATTCTTCGTGCCCAGTCGAAGACGGCCGCCCGGCGCGCCGCATGGGGGCCGGCCTCGTTGAGTCGTTGCACCAGCGCGCTGCCGACGACAACGGCATCGGCTAACCGCGTGGCCTGGCGCGCTTGATCGGGCGTCGAGATGCCGAATCCGAGCGCCAAAGGCAGCGCGGTATGGCGTCGAGCGCGGCGGAGCACCCCGGCAGCCTCGCCGGACATGCGATTCTGCGCGCCGGTCACGCCGGCGCGGGAGATGCAATACACAAAACCGCCGGCTCCGCGGACAATGAGGGCGATACGCTCGTCGTCGCTGGTCGGCGCGACGAGGACGATGCGGTCCAGACCGGCTTTTTCGAAATCGGCATGAAACGCGGCGGCCTCCTCCGGCGGCAAATCGAGCGCTAGAACACCGTCGAATCCGGCTTCGGCGACGCGGCGCAGCGTCGAGCCGATGCCGCGTGCCAACAAGGGATTCAGGTAACTGTATAGCACGAGCGGGATCGGTGTTTCCCGGCGCAGCTCGCGGACGGTCTCCAGCACCCGGTCGAGCGTGGCGCCTGCGGCTAGGGCCCTTTCGGCGGCAGCCTGGTTGACGGGGCCGTCAGCCAGCGGGTCGGAGAAGGCCAGCCCCAATTCGACGAGATCCGTTCCCGCGTCGGCGAGGCGGAGGACATACTCGCGCGTATCGGCGAGCGAGGGATCGCCGGCGGTCAGATAGGCGATGAAGCCCCGGCGGCCCTGCCGGCGAAGATCGTCGAAGACTGTCGTTATTCGGGACATGGCGGATGGACGCAACCCTCCGTCACCGATAGGGCGGCGTCGGCACTCGAGTGAACGGCTCTGCGGGCTCGGCTTCTCCGCCCGCGTTTCGCCACGCCACGGCAGCCAGGCAGGTGTAGAATGGGAACGTCACGACGACGCCTACGCCGAGTGCCAGGCTCCCGGAAGTCCCCGCGAGCAGCCCGAATGCGACCAGTCCCAGCAACGGCCAGAAATTCGAGCGCGCCATGATCCAGCTGGCCTGCACGGACGGCCAGAATTCCAAATCCCGTTCGACAATGAGAAAGATCGCGTAATAGGTCGCGGTGGCGACGAAAATCGGACCGGCCAGCGCCAACACGCCCAACGGCTTCAAGAACGCGGCCAGGAACACACCGGCGGCCAGGGTGGACAGGCCGAGCAGGCACGAGGGCAGAAAGTAATCGAAGCCCTTGAAGAGATCGCCGGCCTGCGGTTTCGGTTCCTTGCCGTTCAGCAAATCCAGCACCAGCCGGGCCGCACCGGCGAACATCGGTCCCGCGAGAATGCCGAACGTGAAGACCGACACCGAGACCAGCACCAGGTGGGTAAGCAACAGCAGCGCGAAATTCCCCCGGTAGAGCGCGAACGCCTGCCGCAACCACGGCTCGAACCGGACTTCAACTTTCTCCATTTTTTCGCTCCTGAGCCTCGAACGGGCTTTGCTCGCACTAGACCTTCGCGTACATTCATAGCCCTGAACGAAAGGCCGTGCAATGTTTCAGATGGGCTTGAAAGTCAATGTCGAGCTCGACGGACACCCGCCCGTCGAGGTGGCGGTGGGAACGCAGGTCCGCGATCTGCCGCTTCCGGCGCGCGACGCGCGCGGTCTGGCCAGTGTCGGTGCGGTGGTCAACAACGATGTCGTGACGTTGAGCTATCCGCTGGAAGTTGACAGCCGGGTGCGTGCGGTGACCATGACGGACCGTGCCGGCTGGCGGATCTATCGGAATTCCGTCAGCTTCATGCTCGCGAAAGTTGTCCGCGATCTCTTTCCCAAGGCCGAATTCGCGGTCGAACATTCCCTCGGTTCGGGTTTCTATTGCAGTTTTGCGCTGCCCGGTCGTGCGCCGGGCATTTCCGCGGAGGAAATCGGCCGCATCGAAAACGCCATGCGGGAGCTGGTTGAGCGGGATGCGCCGATTGAACGTCGAAAGATATCGTTCGAACAGGCCGTGCGTCAATTCGAGGCCGACGGCCAGCGCGACAAATACGACCTGCTTCGCTTTCTAAATCCGCCGAAGATCGCCGTATACGCCTGCGAAGATTTTCTGGACCTCGCGCACGGCGTGCTGGCGGACCGCACGGGGGCGCTGGAACATTTTCGACTCCTGCCATATCCACCGGGATTCGTTCTGCAGTTTCCGGAACGGGAGTCGGCCCCGGCCTTCGCTCCGTTCGAACCGCAGCCGCACCTGTTCCAGATTTTCAGCGAGCACAAGGAATGGGGCCGCATCCTGGGGCTGCGCACCGTGGGCGATCTCAACCGGGCCATCGCCGAGCGTAACATCGCCGACCTCATCCGTATTTCCGAGGCCTTCCATGAGAAGAAGATCGCGCGCATCGCCGACCACGTACTGGAGCATCGCGACCGCATCCGGTGGATTCTGATCGCGGGACCGTCCTCTTCCGGAAAGACCACCTTCTCGAAGCGACTGATGGTGCAACTGCGCGTCAACGGCCTGCGTCCGGTCTCGATCTCAGTGGACGACTACTTCGTGGACCGCGAACATACGCCGAAGGATGAGCGGGGCGAGCTGGACTTCGAACATATCGAGACGGTGGATCTGTCGCTGTTCAACGAGCATCTGGCCGCGTTGGATCGCGGCGACGAGGTGGAGTTGCCGACGTTCAATTTCGCTACCGGCTCGCGGCAGTATCAGGGCCGCAAACTCCGGCTGGATTCCGACCAGATCGTGATCATCGAGGGCATCCATGCCCTGAATCCGCGGTTGACGGCAGCGGTTCCGGCCGAACACAAATTCAAAATCTATATCAGCGCCCTGACCCAGTTGAATCTCGATTACCACAACCGCATCGCTACGACGGACAATCGGCTGCTGCGCCGGATCGTACGCGACAACATGTTCCGCGGGAATAATGCCGTAAAAACGTTGGAGATGTGGCCCAGTGTTCGACGCGGCGAACGCCGGTGGATCTTTCCCTTTCAGCGGGAGGCCAACGTCGCTTTCAACTCGGCGCTCGACTACGAACTGGCCGTATTGAAGCCCTTCGTCGAGCCGTTGCTCAAGGAAGTCAAGCCGCACCATGACTCCTATGGCGAGGCGCGGCGCCTGATGCAGTTTCTGGACAGCTTCATTCCCACGCGCTACGACCCGGTTCCGCCCAATTCGATTCTGCGCGAGTTCATCGGGCGCAGCACGTTCCGATATTGATCGCCGCGATCATTGTCCAAGCCTCCAAGACTGCCGGGCGGAACAGTACGGCGCGCCGTCGATGAGGATTCGGATCTCAATGCTTCGTCCCCGGGGCGTGCGGCGGTCCTTCGGGGTGTGAAACTCCGCATGGGGCTTTCCTCGGTCAGAGCGCTGAATCTGAATAAACTTGCTATGTCCACTGGAAATTCGGCTCTTCGCACGTATATTGCTGCGTCACGCGAGTGACACATGCAAACCCAACAAAGAAACGATGGAGGATATGGACATGGCGTTCGAATTACCCAAGCTGCCCTTTCCGGTGGACGCGCTGGAGCCGCATATTGACGCGCGGACGATGGAGATCCACCACGGAAAGCATCATGCCGCCTACGTGAATAACTTGAACGCGGCACTGGAAAAATACCCGGAATTGGCGGGCCGCAAGATCGAGGAACTCATTGGTAAACTCGCCGATGTGCCGGAAGCCATCCGCACGGCAGTTCGGAACAACGGCGGCGGTCATTTCAATCATACGCTTTTCTGGCAGCAGCTTTCGCCGAAAGGCGGAAAGCCTTCACCGGAGCTGACGCGGGCGTTGGAGGCCAACTTCGGCAGTTTTGCGGCTTTCCAAGAGCAATTTGCCAAGGCCGCGACGACGCGCTTCGGTTCCGGCTGGGCTTGGTTGAGCGTGAAACCGGACGGCAAGCTGTGCGTGTGCTCCTCGCCGAATCAGGACAATCCGATCATGTCGGGAGTTTCCGAGTGTCCGGGGCGGATCCTGCTCGGCCTCGACGTCTGGGAGCATGCGTACTATCTCAAGTACCAGAATCGCCGTCCGGATTACGTCACGGCGTGGTGGAACGTCGTCAACTGGGAAGATGTCAACGCTCGCTTTCGCGCGCGTTCGTGAGGCTCGGGCTCCGACGCTCCCGGTTGCCAGAACGCTGGAGAAACACGCCGGCGCATTGAAGTGCGGCACACCGGTTGTCGTCTGCACGGAAGCACAGTCTGTCGTTTGATTCTTCGGGCTGTTCGTCGCCGGGACTTTCTGGGCCGCAGGGTAAGAACCGAAGAGCCCTGCGCCAGCCAGTCTCAGTCGTCCGCGTGATGACCGGAGCCGTTTTTCTTGGTGCGGTGCCTTGCCTCTGTATCGGATCGAAAGGGTATCGAATTACGGGTGCCGGCGGCCTGACCGTCAATGGCGTTATCAGTTTCAGCCTCACCGCTCCGGATTGATGTTGAGTGACACCTGGCCGAAAGCCCCCCGGGTCCAGTCGCTTTTGCGCTACCGGAGAAAGGTTCCGAAGGGGGTGCCTTCGGGGATACCGTGGGGTATGCCGCGTAGCGCCGCGTATCGGCGTGCACGACGGCGTCGCCGGTGACCCATTGGCATTTGCCAGGCTGTCGCTGCCGGCAAGTATCTCGGGGTGCCAGCAGTATTTGAAGCGCGACACGGCGACCACGGGCCCAAGGTCAAAAGTCTCGCCGACCCAAACTCGGCGGCCGGTCACGCGACGGCCCACTCGTCGAAGGTCGCGCACAAGCTCTTTGAGCCAGCGGAAGGTGAACTCCGGAGGGTTCGAGCGATAGAGTTCGGATCGCGCGTGCAGGCCACGACCCCAGGGTCAAAAGCGGGATCGCGCGCATGCATGCCCCGCGCTTCCTCGTCCGGGTTGTCTGCCGTGGTCTTGCGGGGCAGTTTCCATTCGCAGGCATTGGCGCTGCCCTGATAGCGGTCCCGCTCAAAGGGATGCTCGACGTCGGCGTCATACTCAAGGATTTTGGAGCCGTCGCCGATCTAAAGCAGAAGGGAGACGGTTTCCGCATGGCGCCAAACGGCCGCCCACTGGCGGAACACCGCTCCGATCACAGCGCGGCGGGCCGTCGGCGTGACGTCACAGAACGGCTTCAGCGACAGTTCGAATTGAACGTTGCGAAGCCGATGACCGTCGGGCTGAGACACTTGCGGCAGATTCATTGCCGCCCAATAACGGGATCTCGGGTTCCGGCCAATCATATCCTGCTTGATTTGACCCGACCGACAACGCAGGATGCGGCGATTCCGTATGAGTTCGAGATTCCTGTCCGCCACGAAGAGTACAACCGATTGCTCCGGCATCTACCTGTGGTTCGACACGGAATTTACGACGCTTGATCTCGAACGCGCGCGGCCCTTGCAAGCGGCCTTGCTGATCACCGACCACCGGTTGCGGCGGTTGTTGCCGGCGGCCTGTGATCTCCGACTGCCGATTCGATTGCCTTCGCGCGCATTCGTCAGTCCTTGGTCGCGCCGGCATTTAGCCGACCTGTTGCGGGTCTGCCGTTCGCCGGCCGCTGTCCCGGTGGAGGAGGCAGACCGACGGCTGGCGGCCCTGACGGATCGGGTGGCGGGACGTCCGCAGCGCCTCGATAGCCGCCGACCTGTGCTGGCCGGGAACAGCATTCATGCCGACTGGCGGATTGCGCAGCGCTTCTTTCCCCGCTTCGCGTCACGGATCAATTACCGCCATCTCGATGTCACGTCACTGAAGCTGCAATGGCTCGCGCGACGGCAAGCGGACGGGAAAGATGAATTCGTGAAGGAGGACGCGACGCTCATCCGGCGTCTGTTTCCGGAGGCCGCATTGGATGCGACGGTTACTCGGCACGACGCCTACTACGACGTGCAGGCTTCGATCGCTGAGTTGGCGTTTTATCGCCGAAAACTTTGTCGGCGCGGGCTTTTCGAGTAATGCGAGTGCCGCTGAAGCGCCGTCCTGTCAACCGGAGCGTTCATGGAAGCGAAAGGGACGATGATGAATCGCAAACCGCCGTTCTGGAAAGTTCGCTTGGAGGAGATCGCGGAAGTTGTCGGCGCGGCCCGAAAGGGCTGTATCTCGGAGATCGCGCGGTCGGCGGGTTCGCGACCGGTGTTCGCGATCGCCTACGGCGAGCCCTTGGCGGACGAACGCACAACGAATCTGTCCGGCAGCATGGGGGCGGGCGATCCGGATCCCTATAAACCCGAGCCGGCGATGCGTCAGACCGCGGTACTGGTCGGCGGATGTCACGGGGCCGAGATGGAGGCAACGGCCGGACTGCTGAATCTAATCCAGACGCTGGAAACCGGCCGCGACTTCTCGGGTCGAGATCGCAGCGAACTCGCGGTTTTGGCCGCGTCTTACCGGTTGGTCATTATTCCTTGTCTGAATCCCGACGGGCGCGCCCGCAGTCCGGATTCGATGATCGGTCTGGATTCACGCAGCGCCCTGGAGTTCAACCAGGGCACGTGGAAAGACGGGACCCCGATCGGCTATCCGGCGTGCAAGCGTTATCAACCTCTGCCGAAGGAGCGCGTGGCGCAGTTGGGCGGATATCCGAACGACGACGGCTACAACCTGATGCACGATGCCACGCCGGGCGCTATTGCCACGGCCGAGGTGCGCGGATTGCTGCAACTGGTGGACCGGGAGCGCGCGGACTTGGTGCTGCATCTGCACAGCCACGGTACTGCGCCGGCGATTCTCCCGCCCAATCACGGCATGTTCGACTTGCAACGGCGACGCATCCTCTATTACCGGCGTCGCTTGGAAGAGTGGTTTCTGGCCCGCGGTCTGGATGTTCTTCGCGTGCCCCATCCCGATCCGGCGGCGACGTGGCTGTGCCCGTTCAACCTGGCGTCGCTCACCGCGCTGACCTCCGGCGCGCTGTCGCCGGTTTTTGAACAGCCGTCGGGGGTGGGCCGTTATCCGATCACCCCGGAGATCCAACTGGAAATGGCTCTCCAGGTCGTGCATCTGTTTCTGCATTGGGGTTTGCGGGAGGCCTTCAGCCCGCGTCATGCGATGTACCACTCGATGCTGGACGCCTCACAGCCGCTGGCGACCTATCACCGCGAGCGCTGGAAGGTTCCCGGCGACCCGGCGTGATGACGTTGCTCAATGAAATAGTGAGGCCGACGGCCATCTGAAGCGTTGAAACCGGAGGAACGTCGGCGCATCTGACCGTGCGAAGCATCCGGCGCCATCCGATCAATCCTCGCCGTCGGAGCGAGTTCGCCGCGGGGCCGTTTCCTCGAAACGGCCCCGGCGCAGCAACTGTTCCTGCCAGGCCTCAAACGCGATCTGTGCGTTCTCGCGTCGCAGGCGCAGGGCGATCGCGCCGCGCAGGTTCTGTAATTCCTGCGGATTGCCCGGGCGGCGTTGAAGCAACCGAAAGACCAGACGCCGGTCGGCGCCAATGTCCACGGGCTCGGGAATCTCGCCCTCATTCGCGGAGGCCGCTGCTCGCACCAGCAGCGGCGCGAAATCCGGTTCGGCCAATCCCTTCATCACGGTGAACTCGGCCGTGGTGGCGGCAGTCAGCCCCGCCGTTGCGGAGACTTCCGCCATGGAATTTCCGTTGCGAAGGTTTTCGGCGATCTCTCGGGCTTTGGCATCGAGCGCTTCCGAGATCATCCGCTCGCGGGCATCGGCCAAGGCCCGTTCGGCCACTTCTTCGTACTCGGGGATGCGGGCGGGTATGCGTTCGGTCAAGGCCAGCACGTAGAATCCGTTGGCGGACGGGATCGGGTCGCTGAAATATTCGTCCGGATTGGGGCGCAGCGCGAACGCGGCCCGATGGAACGCGGAACCGGGCGGGAACTCGCCGCTGGCCTCCTCGATCGAAAACGGAGGAATCGCTGTGGGTAAAGCCGCCTCGCGCGCTTGGGCGGCCGCCTCGTCGAAGGACATCGGGCGGTCCGCCAGCGAAGGGGAGATGCGCGCGCAAAACGCGTCGGCCTCGGCGCGGGCGAGCGCGCGGGCCGCCTGGTCGCGCAGTTGTGCTTCAATACGGCTCCGCACCTCTTCGAACGGCCGAATAGTCTCACGGCGGTCAGCGGCATCCGAGCCGTCGGACGCCGACGGCACTCGGAACTCGGCCGTATGTCGGTGGTAGTAATCCTCCAGTTCCGACTCCGGAATGGCGCCGACCCGTTCAAGGTGCGGCTGGACCGGGAAGAAAACGGCGCGCACGGCGACTTTGGGCGGCACCGCATAACGGGAGGGGTCCGCGGCATAGGCGGCCCGGGCATCGGCTTCGGTCGCTGTGATACCGGCCTCGACCGCGGACCGGGGGATGACGAGATATTCGGCGACCAGGATGTCCGTCATTCGCGCCACTTCCGCGTCCACTTCCATCGGCGGTACCAGCGCGGCGGACTCGATCAGTCGACGAATTTTACCTAACGTGATTTCCCCGCGGAGGTATTCCAGAAAGAATCCTTTGGTGTAGCCCCATTGCTGCAGCGTCTGTCCGATGAAGAAGTTGTAGCGGTTGACATCAAATTGTCCGTTCGTCTGAAACGTCGGCTGTTGCCGGATCGCCTCGACCAGCTCGTCGTCGCCCGTGTGCAGGCCAAGTCGGCGGGCTTCCCGGAGGGCGACCAGCCGGCGCCATGCGATGTCGCGAAGGGCGCGGTCCATCTGCTCATTCACGCGCGGCGGCTGACCCAGGCGTAACGCGAATCCCACATAGACGCTGTGCCAGGCGTCACGGAATTCCTCCGGCGGCACGGGTTTGCCGTCCAGTCGGCCCGGCGACTCGGAGTCCGCGGATCCACGGGAAGCCCGGCCGACGGTCTGGGTGCCCCAAAATACAAAGGAGAAAACGATGATCACCAGAAAGGCGGCCCAGAGCAGACGCGACTGGATCAAACGGTGGAACTTCGAAATTACCATGGCCATGGTCGAGAACTCCCCGGGAAGATGCCGCGGTGGATGGCGGGATGCATTACTCGCCGGCGTCCTGAATGATGACGTTGACCCCGACGCCGGCACGCATGCGGGTTCCCCAGACAGAACTGCTGCCGGCGGGAGCAATCTGCTCTTCATCGCCCTTTTGCACGGCCGAGGCGTTAGGCCAGACGGCCTGCCGCAAGCTCTCCAGCGGGATGCGAATGCTGCCCAAGCTTGGACTATCGCCGAACAGCACGCCTTTCTCGATCTTCCGGAAGGCAACCGTCACGGACGATCCATCCTTCAGCGTGAGGCGAGCAGCGTCGCCGGATTTTTCCGGAGCGACGGACTTGAACTCCACGCTCTCGATGTTATCCAGCGGAATCGCGAGATCGCCGAAGGGCGAGCGCACCGTGGCGGACGGCGGTGCGATCTTGACCAAGGTGCCGGAGAGGTTGTCGCCGTTCTTAAGGGTGATACTGTCCGCATCACCGGCCGGCCGGGGCGCCGTGGCGCCGGGGAGCCGTCCGTCCCACTCCGATACCTGCAACTTGAGGATGTCCATGCCGCCTTGATGGCTCAAGAAGACGATGTGCGTTCCCAGGTTCTGCGGAGGATTGGGGTCTTTCCATTCAGCGACGATTTGATTACCGCTGGCCATGGCCACCCGCCCGTTGTCCAGATCGAAGAAAAAGGAAAGGGCGCCGCCGCGCGGGGGAGCGCTCCGGATATTGGCGGTCCCGAGCTGTTGCATCCCTACGCCGGGGGTCATGCGATTCAAAAGCACCTGATTGCCCATCTGATAAACGACTTGATAGCTGTTCGCGTTGCCGTCCCATATGTTCGCGGCATTCTTCGCATACAGGGCGATGAAAAAGTTCGGAAAAACCCAGCGCAAGTTGAGATCGATGCGGGCCTTGCGGGGCAGAGCGGATAGTTTGATCCCGAAGGGTTCGCCTTGCGGCACCGTCGCCCGATTCTCGGTCAATTTCACGGTTGCCCGGTTGCGAATCCATTCTTCATCTTTCTGCGGACCGGCGTAGAGCGTCTTCGAGCTGCGGGCGCGGTTCAGGCCCGCCACCGCTGAACGGGGAGTGGAAACCATGCCGATCAACGCGTTGCGCATCTGGAGACGGTCGGCATCCAATGTGATGGCCTCCCCGCGGATCTGGTCGCCGTTGGTTAACAGCACATTCCAATCGCCCACGGCGGTTACCGCTTCGCCCTGGGCGGCCTGGACGGTGAACCGCGTCAGGGCGGAGATCTGCAGGTCGAATGCCTCCTGCGCGAAAGGATGACGAACGCGCAGCAGACCTACGGAGCCGTCAAAGCCCTCAATGGCAATTTGGAGGCGGTCGCCATTCACCATTTCCAGCATGCCGAAAACGGGTGCGGACGCGGTCACCGGACCTTGCGCCCAAGCGACGCCGGAGGCCAGCGCCGCAGCAACCATCGCGCCGATATTCACTCTTTTCATCATCATCTCCTGGAATTGATATTTTTATCATAACCCCGCCTCGATAACAACCGGCAAGCGGTGGGTCCCCCGCCGTGTTGAGGGCGCGGCCGTTCGTTCACGACCAGTGGTTGGCGGCTGCCCCTCAATTCCAAGCCTTTCTCCAGCGGCGGTTGATTGGCGTGTTTCCAACCGCCTGGCGGGTCAGGGATCCAGTGACAAGCCCGGCACTGCGCCGCGTCCCATGACGAGGACGGATGCGAAACCGACAGCGATCGCGGCTGACACAGGCCGCGCAACGATTGGGCGTCCAGCGCCGGGAGTGTCGGAAACGGGCGCGCGCGAAACGTCCCGGAGTCGGCGATGCGGTCGTAGCCGGCGGATTGCACGATCCGTCGGCCGCCACTGACTAAGTGCGGAATCCGGTCCGAAACGACCGTTGACACAGTTGCCGTCGGGACACGGGCAGGAGACACCCTCATTTGGAGCAAGCCCGGCGCCACCGCTATCGCCTGCAACAACGGGACGGCGGCCGGGGGCGACAACCAGCGGCTCGAGAGCGGCCTTGGAGTTGCCGCACGGAACGGGCATGTTGCTGCGACGAGATCAAGCATGATCGCGCCCCGCGGTTCGCTCGGGTTCAAGCCAAAGGATCTGCGAGAAGCGCGGCACGGTGCGCGGCGTCGGATCGGGCGGTGCGGCTGGCGTACGCTCAGGCCAGACGGCTTCCTTCAGCAGTTCGATCGGGAAGCGAAAAACCTGCCGGTCGCGCCAGATCGCTGTCACCTCGGCATTCCTTACGACCTGCAAGACGAGCCGCAGTTGGGACCCGTCCGCCAGCCGAAATACCGGCGCGTCGGGCGCTCTCGCGGCTTCGGCCTCCACCCGGCGAAAACGGAGATGCGCAACCCGATCCGCAGGCAGCTTCAACTCGCCGACGGTCGAGCGGAAGGTCAGCAGGTTATCTCGGATCGAAAGCGCTTCGCCCCACGCGACATCTCCGTTTACCAGATGCACACGGTCGCGACGCTTTTCGGGGGGGTCTTCATCGGGCTCTATCGGATGACGACCGTGCCAGCGGGAGACGCGCAAATCGGCGAGTTTCAGTGTCGAGCCATGCGTTTGGAAACCCAGCATCTCCCCGTAGTCTGCCGGCGGCGACAAATCCCTCCACTCGGACACGATCCGTTCATTCTCCATCAGCAGAAAGCGTCCTGTGCCAAGGTCCGCATACGCACGATAGCGAACCGGTCCGCTCGGCAGCATTCCGCGTTGAATGGAATGAGTGCCCAAGGTGGTCATGCTGTACGGCTGAAGGCGCAGCAATTGCACGAGGGCCGGCATGAAATAGAGCATCTGGTAGGCGCTTCCAGCAGCGGCCCTGCGGTTGAGCTGCGTGGAGAACAGCAGAACGGAGAACGGCGTGGGGCGGGGCATGGCAAACTCCACGCAGATTCCCCGCGGCAGTCCCTGAATGCGACGGCCCACGGGAGCCGATGCGGTCACCTCCAGACCGTCCGGACCGACGCGCACTGCGCCTTTGGGGCTTTCCCATACCTCGCCGATCGAGAAGCCCTCGTACAGGACCGCGGGCTCGACTTCTTGTCGCAGTTCCCGCACCCGCCGCCGATCCAGCAAGAGCGCACCCGCTTGCGGGTGGGTCAGGCCGACCGATCGTTCGTCCGTGAAGGGGGTCGAGCCGACGATCCGATCGCCGTCGGTCGTCTCGAGGATCCAGTGCGGCGGGTGCGGCGCCAACGCGCGGATAAGGGGGCGGATGCGGATAATCTGGGCTCCGTCAAAGGCGAAAGGCCGGCCCGAGAACTCCATTCGGAACACCCAGTGGCCGCTGGCGGCGTCGTACTCTTCGATTCCACAGCGCAGCGGTTCACCGTTGGTGCGCTCGACGAGCCACAGACGCGCCGGCGGGCCGTCGGCAGCCCCTGCCGGAGGGATCAGGCAAACTGCGCAACGGCTTGCCGCCAGTGTGGCCGCACATCGGAGTAACCAACGGCTCATAGGGTCCGATCCCGCCGTCTTTTCCCGCTCGAGTCGTGAACAATTCGCTATGTTCGGACCCCACGACGGCGCACACCGCCAGATCATATCAAGGTGCGGAACCGCGATCGGCGGACGGCTGTTCCAAGAGCCGGATTTCCGCCAACGCAACCCGGAAGGGTCCGAAAATCGGATGCTCGCCAAGCAAATCGACGCCCGCGATGCCGGTGGGCCGGAGCGTGATGATGTCGCCATTGAACAGTATCAGGCGAACGCTCCCCGGCGCCGTTGACACAAGATCCTCGGCCCGGTGAAAGGTCAGGGCCGCGATGCGCGTTGCCGGAATGGTCATCGGCAGGGTGGGGGTCTGCAGGATCAATTTCCCTGCCTGCCAGGAACGCAACTCTCCCTGGATCAAGTCTCCATTCGCCAAAAGCAAAGCATCGGAATCTTTGGCCACGGGGCCGTCGCTTTGCTCGGGCATGGGCCAGCCGCTGCGCCAGGGCGCGACTCGAAATCTCCGGATCTCAAGCGCCGTATCGGCGGCCTGCACGACGATTTCCGTGCCGGCGGCCCGAATCGGCGGCGTATCTTCATCCGTCTCCTCCCGCCAGTCGCAGACCATTTGTCCGTCGCAGAAGAGCCAGACGCGGCGCTCTTCGACATCGGTGAAGAAATCCCAAAGCGCCACTGCCGCGGTCGCTGCGTCCGGGAAGGACTTGATGCCCTCTTTTCTAATCTCGGCGGTTTCGACGCCCGGCACGGAACGGTACAGCGTCCAGCGGCCGTGCGCTCGCTGCAGGACGTAGGCGGCGTCGTTTCGCGCCGTGTCGCCCGCCGGCAGAACGACCGTGAAGTCTCCGGCGGGAGCTGTTTTCAATTGCAGGTGAAGGCGACGAGGCAGGTCTTGGAAGCGACGGCGCAGCGCTTCGCCTTCGGGCAGGCGCAGCGCAAATTCACCGGCCACCAGCGGCCGTTCAGCGCCGTCCCAGATTTCTCCGATCCGGGGCCCTTCATAGACCGGCCATGCGGCCAGATTCCGAAGACCGCGCAGCGCGGTGCGCGGTACGGTCAACAGGCCTGACGCCGATCCGGCCAGCAGCGCGTTCTGGTCGTTGAGCGTGATCTCGATGCCGCTGATCCGATCGCCGTTATTCAATACGATCTGCCAGCCGGAGCCCGTAGCCAGCTTCGGTTCGGGCGCCGTGCGGTAGGCGTGTTGCAGACCCTCGAATGGAACCGTTTGCGGATCGCCACCGTCGGCTGCACGGATGCGCCAGCCGGACGCCGGATCGAATGCTTCGATCACTCCGACGATCGGCTTCCCTTCAGTGAATTTCAGCGTCCACGTCCGAGTATCGGCGGGTGTCGTCTGACCACGGCAGTCGGAAGCGCCCCCAAGTCCGGCGGCGACGACCGCCAGACCGAGGCACGCGCAACGTCTACCGCACTTTCCGAGAGGTCTCATGACGGCTCAAGTGGTTGTACGGTCGTCCGCGACTGCGCGGGCGCCCTGGTCCGGCTTAACACGATCCAATGGCTGGATCTTCGGTGGGATCTGTTGCTGTTCGCGGGGTGGGGAGGGCGCGTCGCGGGAATCGGACGGAGCGCGCCAAACCAATCCGCCAACGGCTTTGACCGGAATGCGAAGCGAACCCGCGCGGGCGTGATCTGCCCAGATTACCCCGTCTTCGATCTTTTTGACCGAAACCCGCAGTCGGGAATCGTCCAGCAACTGCAATCGGATTAAGTCACCTGTCGACGCGTCCTCCGGCGACATCTCGTTTCTCCGGAAGGTGAGGCTCTCAATTTGCGCTATCGGGATGTTCAGCTCCCCCATCGTCGTGCGTAGTGTGGCCTGGTCGCGACGTAACGAAATCAGTTCGCCGGAGACCGTGTCTCCGCTCTTCAGCCGCAGAACGTCATCCTTGTCGTTAGCCGGCAGGTCTGAAGGAGTCGCCAAGCCGCCGTCCCACCGTGACACCGTCAGGTCGCTAATGACCGCGTAGGACTGGGACGAGAAAGATATCGCGTTGCCCGCATTCAGAAACTTGAAGTTGTCCTTAAAATCGGCAATCAACCGCCCGTCGCTCAGGATCTGGAAGCGCTGCTCGTCGAGGTCGCCCAGGATGGTGATTCGGATGCCGCTCTGCAGAAGACGCCCCCCCGCCCCTTGCAACGGCGAATTCGCTGAACCAACGTCTTGCGCACCCTGGCCGGGCAAAAACCGGCGCAAGACCAACCGTTCGCTGGTGGATAGCCGGAGTTGATAGCCGCTATTGTTCTGGGAGGGGGGTACGCCGGGCCGCTGCGCAAAGAAGTTCACGCTCATTCCCTGGATGAAGTAGCTGCCCGAGATTTTGAAATCAATGCGCAACTTCCGTCCAAGTCCGGGGATGATCCGGCCGACCACTTCGTCCTGCCCCAACGGGAGGCCCGCCGTTTCTAGGTACATGCGGACACCGCCGACGATCCATTCCTCGCCGAAGGTCGGCCCGTCGTACAAGCTCCGGCTGCCGGACGGCGAGAGGCGTAACAACGAAGTGCGCGGCAGGGAAATCTCGCCGCCATACATACTGTTGAAGCGCACCCGCTCGGCATCGAGCGTGATATCCAGTCCACGGATGCGGTCGCCGTCCTGCAAGTACATCAAGAAACCGGGCAGGTCTGTTGTCTCGTACCGCAAGGGTTCAGCGGCATAGCGCAGCACAGCCGCTGCCTCGATGTTTACGGGGCCCCGCATGAGCGGATGTCGAACCGTGAGCAGACCGGTCGCCGGATCCAGACGTTCGATGGCGACTTTGAGCCTATCCCCGTTGGCGAGTTCCAGCATGCCGAAGTCGTCGGCCTCCGGGGCCGTGCTTTTCGCCGGTTGCGGGGTGGCCCCCGCGCCGACCGCGCCCCCGCCCGGTAGTTGCAGTTCAATTTCGCCAAAGGCCGCGGCGGTCGCCGCCAACAGGAAAAAACGATACA
The DNA here is from genome assembly GCA_964386675.1 of uncultured Verrucomicrobiota bacterium. Taxonomy (GTDB): domain Bacteria; phylum Verrucomicrobiota; class Kiritimatiellia; order PWTM01; family PWTM01; genus CALGXT01. Next base: position 1,966 of record CAYLTB010000015.1, on the reverse strand, counting down.
CCGAATTCTTCATGATTGTTCTTCCTTCGGTTCCGGCCTCAACCCTCAACCGACGCCCTTCGATGAGAAAATGAGGCCGAATCCCGCGCGGCGCCGATCAGCGCTCATAGATCGGCAAATATCGATAATTGAGCGCCATCGCCAAGAGGGCGGTGGCTGTGCAGAATGCCGGTCCGTGCGCGCCGTCCCATCCGCCTTGCGCATTCTGCGCGGCGACCAGGTCTGCAACCGTGGAACGGTTCCATTGGCGCCACGCGCTCATGTCGGCGCGGAAGTAGGCCTGTGCCGCGTAGTACAAGTAGTAGAAGAAATAGGAGCTGGCGAGGCCGCCGCCCGTTTCCGAGCCGAGAGTCAGTGCGGCGAACGCGCCTTTCATCAGTCGTGAGTCGTGCTGTTGGCCCAGGCTGGCGACCACGACTCCGATGGCGTTACGGGGCGGGGAACCGCCGTCCGGAGCTGTATAGCCGATGCTGCCGTCCGCCCCCTGGACGCTACGATAGAAGTCCAGCCCTTCGGCGATCGCCTGGTCGGGAACCTGAATGCCCGCATTGCGGGCGGCAAATAAGGCGACCATCTGGGCACCGCTCACTGTGGCGTCGGCATCGTTGCTCTGCGGGGAGTAGCGCCACGCCTTTCGCTGCGATTTTTTTTGCGCGTCCAGTATAACGTTGGTCGCGCGTTCCAACGCGGGTCCCAGCCGCGGCTCATCCACCATGCCGTACAGCTCCGCCAGTGCCAGCGTGGCGAAACCGTGGTGATACATGGACGGGCCGAAGTAACCGTCGGCATTCTGTTTGGCGAGCATACCCTGCAGACCCCGCTTGACGACTTGCGCATACGGGCCGTGGCGCAGGTCTTCGCCCTGCGCAGCAAAGGCGAGGAGACAAAGACCATCAATCCCCGGACCGTTTTGTCCAGCGCCGCTGCTAGGGAACGTACCGTCAGGTTGCTGGATAGAAATCAGAAAACGCAGACCTCGTTCGTACGCCCGTTCGACCTCGGGCGGCACTTCTTCACCGATAAAGCCCTGGGATACCACAAAGGGCGATTGTGCCGCCGCAACGGCGGATAGCGCGGAGAAGACGATCGCGCAGTGCCTTCCCAGGCGGCCGCTTAGGGAAGTACATTCAATCATGGTTGTCCCTCAATGGTTTCGTAGTAGGCCTGAATGGCATCTCGGTATTCCGCGGGCCAGGTGGTCACGTCGGGGCGGGCACCGCGGGCTATGTCGCGTTCGCCCAAGTCTCCGGATCCCGGACCAATATGGCGCCCCACACCCGCGGTATCCCCGCCGGCCATGCTGCCGCCGCCCTGTTGTCCCATGCCCATAGCCATGCCTTGACCCTGGCCTTGGCCCTGGCCCTGCTGTTGGCCCTCTTGTTGGCCTTCACCCTGGCCGCCTCCGCCACTGCCTTGCTGTTGCAGCGCCTGGGCGATGGCCTCGATGATCTCGGTCTGCACGGCCACGGTGTCGCCGCCGGTGTCCGGGCGTATCACGCGTTCGCGCGCTTCGTTGGACACCCGCGCCAACTGCTGGAGGAATTGGGCTGCCTGCCCATTCTGCGTCTTATTGGACAGGTCGTGGAAATCGGACGTCAGTTTCTGCTGCTTCTCCCCGATGGAACCGGCCATTCGCTCCGTGACCTGTCGCACGGGCGCTTCATCGGCGGCGCGCGTCTGTTCACGCAGCATCTCCTGAATCACGCGGGCGCGCATCATGCCGAGGATGACTTCCGGTTCGAGGCCCTGGCCCCCGCCACCGCCCCCGCCGCCCCCGCCGCCCCCGCCGCCCTGATCCGCCGGTTCCAGCAGCTTGGCCCATTCATCGAAGCGCATGGCCAGCGCCTCCGCTTCCTCGATGCCGCGCGCCAGATGATTTTTTTCCGCCAATTTCGCAATGCGGACAAAGTCCTGCAGAACGTCCGGCTCGGCCATCTTCGTGCGCACTTCATCAAAGATCTGCTGG
>CAYLTB010000014.1:0-38819 GCA_964386675.1 uncultured Verrucomicrobiota bacterium | reverse complement strand
TCCGTGGCGCCGGGCTGCACGTCCGCGTAATACTGGGCCGGCAGAAAAGCGGCCGCCTCGATTTCCGAAAGGTCGTCAATGCGCAGCACGATACGCCCGACCGCGACGCGCTCTCCGGGCTCGGCCAGCCGGGCGCTGACCTGGCCCGAAATCGGCGCGATTACCCTCGTATCCGCCAGGTGCTTGCGCGCGATTTCCAGCGCGGCCCCGGCCTGGCGGACCCGGCTTTCCGCCAGCTCCGCCTGGGCCTCGGCCACCGCAACGGCGGCGCGCGCCCGTGCCCGCGCCACGTCCATGGTCTCGAATTCGCCGGCGCTGACGCGGTCGTCGCGGCGCAGCCGTTCGAAGCGCTCGTAATCGAGTTCCACCTTGCGCGCTTCGGCGCGGGCCGACTCGACCGATGCGCGCGCGACGCGCCCTCCGGCCTCTGCCACCGCAAGGTCCTGCTCCGCGATGGCCAGCGCATGGCGCCGCGGGATCGGATCCACTTGAAATAGCGGCGTCTCGCCGCCGATCACCCGATCGCCTTTGTCTACCCAGATCTCGTCCAATATCCCCTCGACGCGCGCGGCGACCTGGACAAAATGCTTGGCTTCGAGCGTGCCTTGGACGGAGACGCGCCGCTCGAAAACGCGCGCGGCCACAGGCTGCGTACGTACAGGGAGCGGCGGTTCCACCCGCGCATCAGCCGCGCGGCGTTGCCCGCAGCCGGTCGCGAGCCCCGCGGACGCTAACGCCGCGGCCAGCACCGTGAAGTTTCTGCGAAAAGCCGGTTTCATTTTTTCTCCTCCGCAGGATTGGACGAATGGGACGGATCGGCCCGATCCGTCGGATCCCCTTTCTCCTTCTCCGGAACAAAGGTCAGCCCCATGGCCAGTTCGAGATGGGCGAGCGCGACGCGTTCGCGGTATTGCGCGCGAATCCACTCGACCTGCGCCAGATCCATCGCGGCGCGCGCATCGAGCGCCTCCGAGAGCGGCAGCAAGCCTTCGCGCGCCTTCGCGTCGCGGTCGGCGAATCGCGCGGCGGCAACTTCGTAGGCGCTGCGACTCAAGCGGGTCGCATCGGCCGCGTCGCGGGCGGCCGCATCGGCGGCGATTACCTGCACGATGATGGAAAGGAAGGTGGACTCGCGCGCCAGCTCGCTCTGTCGGCGCTCGACGCGCGCCGCGCGATAACGCGCCAGATTCGCCAGGCCGTCGAAGAGCGTCCACGTGCCCTTGAAGCCCGCCACCCAGTTCGACGCATGCGCCGCGAGATCGTTGCCGGTCCAGTTGCCGGATGCGAAGAGCGAAACGACCGGCAGAAATTCCGTGAAGGCCTGACGCACACGGTGTTCGTGAATCACCACTTGCCGATCTGCCAGCGCCAGTTGCGGGTGGATTTCGAGCGCGCGAAGCACCCGTTCCTCGGTCGTACCGGAGAGCGGGGTCGGGGTCGGCGCGGCGCCGGCCAAACGGATCGGCGCCAACGGCGAAAGCCCCATCGTGCGCAGCAGTTCGCCGCGTAACACGGCAAGCTGCCGGCGGGCGCGGTCGTGTTCGGCGGCGCGCGCTTCGGCCTGCTGTTGAGCGGCGGCGCCTTCCCAGGCGGCGATCAGACCCTCGTCAGCAAGACCGCGCGCTCGATCGGCTTGGGCGCGGGCCGCCTCCGCCTGGGAGTCCAGTGCCGCCACGAGGTCCTGCTGAACCAGCAGATCGTAATAACGGCTCGTCGTTTCCAGCACAATGCCCTGGCGGACATACTGCGCGGCGATTCCGCCCGCGGCATAACCCTGGCGCGCCGCCGCGTAGAGAAACCACGAAGAAGGCATGAAAATCGGAAGGCCGATGTTCACTTCCGCCGTGCCGAAGCGGCGCTCCGTAATCTTGGGATCGCGCGCGTAGGATTGATATCCGGCAGAGGCGGCCACGTTCGGGAGAAAGGCGGTGAAGGCGACATTTTTCCCGATCCGATACAACTCGCGGTCCAGGTCGGCCTTCCGCACGTCATAGTTGTTCGCCATCGCGATTCGGATGCAGTCGTCGAGCGTAAGGGGATGGGCCATTTCCGACGCGGCGAGGCGTTCCAGTCGTGCCGTGAAATCCGCCGTCTGCTCCCGGCGAACCTTCGCGGGATCGAAACTCGAGCAACCGGCGGCCAGGAAAGCGACCGCCAGCGCGGGCGCGACGTACAGGTTGGAAGGCGGGAAGCGCATGGCGTTGCCTCATCGAGTTCGAACCGGCCCGTTGACCGCGTCCCGGGACGGCGCGTCCCCCGCGACATTCCAGATGGCATGTTCGACGCTGCCGAACACCCGCAACGCCTCTGCCAGCGCGGCCCCCTCCCGCGAGGGCAGCGACGTGTCGTTCCAATACAGCACGGCCGCCAAGTCACCCGGATAAACACCATGCCGCAGCGCCAGCGCCGACACGATGCTGGCCATCGTCCGGCACTGCGCCATCCCCGTGCTGATCGCCGCCAGCGCCTCCGCCACCCGATCCGGCGCCGTGCGCACCCGTATGATCTCGATCTGCTGCATATCGGCGTTTCCTTTTCGAACCTCGTGCTTTCGCCATTTCCTACGCAGAGTCCGTGCCAAGTCGGCAAACAGCCCGAAAACCCGGTTTTTTGCTTCACCTCAAGCCAGAAAATGCGATATTTAGCGAAATCAGATTGCGAAATAGAACAAATTTGCCTAAAGAAACGGAAAGTTGGAGTTGGGTCGGACTTGTCTGACTAGTCTGACCAGTCTGACTGGTCTGACCGGTCTGACCGGTCCGACTGTCCCCCTGGGGCTGTGCGCATGAAACTCGATGAATTGGAATTTTTCCACGAGGTGACGCTGCGGGTCAGCGGGACGCTGGATATCGGGGAGGCGATGCTCAAGCTGTTCGCGTACTTGCGGCGATTCATTCCCGCCGATCGGATTGGCCTGCATCGCTTCGATATAGCCCGTCGCATGATCTACGGCGTTGCCGAGGCGGATGACCAGGGTCTGATTCGGGGCTCGGAAAGCGAACTGCGCGTTTTCCCGATGGATGCTGATTTTCTGGCCATTCTGGATCGGTCGCGGGGGCGCGGTCCGATCGTGACCATCCACAATACGCCCGACTCGCTGCCGGATGCGGTGCTGCGGGGTTTCCCGCACCTGCGCAGCCGTTCCGTGCTGGCCCTGCGACTCTGGATTCAGGATGAGGTTGTCGGAGGACTGGCGCTCTCCGCTGAAGGGCACGGCCGCTATAAACCGCGCCATGCCGCTCTGCTGGAACAGGTGAAAGAGCCGATCGCGCTTGCGATGAGCAATGCCTGGCGCTATCGCGAACTGGAGCGGCTGCGCGACCGGTTGATCGAGGACAACCGAGCGCTTTCGCAGGAAATCCAGCACGCGGCCGGCGTCGAGGTGGTCGGCGCCGATTTCGGTCTCGCGACGGTGATGGAGCTGGTTCGCCGCGTCGCGCCCTTGTCCAGCCCCGTGCTGTTGCTGGGAGAAACGGGAACCGGCAAGGAAGTTATCGCCAACGCGATTCACCAGCTTTCGCCGCGCAGCGCCGGACCGCTGGTTCGGGTGCAATGCGGCGCGATTCCGGAAACGCTGCTCGACAGCGAGTTGTTCGGTCACGAGAAGGGCGCGTTCACCGGCGCGATCGAGCGCAAGCGCGGTCGGTTCGAGCGCGCCGCCGGCGGCACGATCTTTCTCGACGAGATCGGCGAGCTTTCCCCGGAAGCGCAGGTGAAGCTGCTGCGCGTGCTGCAGGAAAAGCAGTTCGAGCGCGTCGGCGGGACGGAGACGCTGGAAGCCGACGTTCGCGTCATCGCCGCGACCCATCGCGATCTGGCCCGGAGGGTGCGCGAAGGGCGGTTTCGCGAGGACCTCTGGTATCGGTTGAATGTCTTTCCGATTTTTCTACCGCCGCTGCGCATGCGGCGCGAAGACATCCCGGCGCTGGCGGAATACTTTGTGCGCCGCAAGGCGCGGGAGATGAACCTGGAACGGATGCCCGAACTGGATCCCGCCGATTTGCGGCGGTTGCAGTCGTACGATTGGCCGGGCAATGTGCGGGAGCTGCAGAACGTGGTCGAGCGTGCGCTGATACTCAGCCGCGGCAGCTCGTTGGTTTTTCCGCCCCTGGGAATCGCCTCGTCAACACCCGCGCCCGCGACGGCGTCCGCGGACGCCGCGGGCGATCTGCTGCCGCTCGAGGAAGCCATGGCGGCGCATATCCGGCGGGCGCTCTCGCTCACCGGCGGACGCGTCTCCGGCCCACGCGGCGCCGCGGCGCGGCTCCACATCAACCCCAGCACGCTGCGGTCGAAAATGAAGAAACTGGGCGTACGGGTTCGGAAATCTGCGGAGGCGTGATCGTAGCCGGACGGCGCTCGCCATAGGTCAGCCAGGGGCATGGGCGGCTTTTCCCGCCGGCCCGGCGCTGGTGTGCGAAACGGCGACCCCAGCGTCCGTACCGCGGCTCCGGCGAAAGGCCTCCGCACCCAGAAAATGACGATACTTGTGGTCGCACGGGATCCGGGCCGACCCCACCCGGTGTGCACGGCGCCGGCGGGACGCGAATCTGCATTTCGGCGCCGCCGCCGGTCACTGTCCCAGCGAGGCCCAGATCGGCTCCAGGTCAATAATCCGTCCCTCGCGCGCAGCCTGATCGAGCACCAGCGCCACGACGGCGCTGCGGAGCCCCTCCTCGCCGCTGCATTTCGGCGGGGTGCCGCGGGTCATTGTGTCGTAGAGCTCCTTCATGATGTAGTCGTCGCCGCCGCCATGCCCGCCGCCGGGCAGCGCGGCATCTGTCGGCTTCTTCTCGCCGACAAGCTGGTGGCGCAGCGTGCCCGAGTAGAGCTCGCCGACGATCGTGCCCTCCAGGCAGGCGATATACATGCGCCGCTCCGGCAGGGCATTCGCCATCGTCGCCTGGAATGACACGCGCGGCCCGTTGCGGTACTCCAGCATGCAGATGTAGTTATCGAGGATGTCCTTGTCCGACGTGAACGGCGAGGCAACACCGTGCGGATCGGGCCAGGCACGGAAGGTCTTCGCACCGTATTTCGCCATCAGCCGCTCGTTTTCCGGTATGAAGACGTCCAAGCCGGCGAACGCCGCGGCGCGGCGCGGCACGTCGCCGCAGAACCAGTTCAGCAGGTCGAGGTCGTGGCAGCACTTCTCCAGCAGGTGCGGACCGGAGATCGCGGTGTGCCGCCGCCAGTTCGCCATGATGTAACCGCCGTGCTCCGGCGGGATGTTCTCGCTGGCGGCGATCCCGATGATTTTGCCGAAGCGCCCGGAATCCAACAGTTCGCGGATCGCACGGTAGAGCGGCGCGTAACGCAGCACGAAGCCCGTCGCGAAAAGCCGGCCCGATTGCTCATGCGCGCGGCGGATGGCGACGCAGTCTTCGATCGTCGTCGCCAACGGCTTCTCGGAAAATACGTGCAGTCCGGCGGCAAACGCGGCGACGATCTGCTCCTTATGGTAGGCGTTCGGCGAGAAGACCATCGCCCACTGCACATCCGGCACGGCCAGCGCCTCCGCAAAACTGCCGCACACGCGCGCGTCGGGCGCATCCCAGTACGCCAGTGCCTTGCGCGCCTCCGCCCGGTCCGGATCGAACACACTCAACACCCGCACGTCCCGGTTCGAGTCGCGCAGCAGATTTTTCACCACACCCCGCGCCCGTCCGCCCGCCCCCAGCACTGTGACGCCGATCATGAACCGCTCCTCCGCGTGTGATAATGCCGCGCCAGTCTAGCCGCTTTACCCGACGCCGTCGCGGAGAAATCACGTCGGACTTGACGCGGCCGCGACGATCCGGCGCGGAAACGGCCGGGGGACATGAATTGAGTCGAAATCCAGCCGGAAACCGGGCATGTTGTTCGCGCGACGCCGCCGCCGAAGTCTGCGCCTCGCGCCGCAAGGGAAGATTGGCCATGCCGAAGAAATTATCCGCCTACGCCGCCGCCGGCGTGGATATTGACACGAAGATGAACGCGCTGAAGCGCGCGAAACGGGGCATCGAAGCCACGTTCACCGCGGGCGTCGTCGGCCGGCTCGGCTCGTTCGGCGGCCTGTTCCGGTCCCCGGGCCGCGACACGCTGCTCGTGGCCAGCGCGGACGGAGTCGGCACAAAGCTCAAGGTCGCCGCGATGACCGGCCGGCACGACACCGTCGGCCAGGACATCGTCAACCACTGCGTCAACGACATCCTCGTGCAGGGCGCCGAGCCGCTCTTCTTCCTCGACTACATCGGCGCGTCGAAGCTCGACGGCGCGGTGCTCGCCGCGATCATCCGCGGCCTCTGCAAGGCCTGCCGCGAGAACGGCTGCGCGCTGCTGGGCGGCGAGACCGCCGAGATGCCCGGGCTCTACCCGCCGGGCGAGTACGACCTCGTCGGCACGATCGTCGGCGCCGTGCCGAAGACGGAGGTGATCACCGGCTCGGGTATCCGTGTCGGCGACGTGCTGATCGGCCTGCCGTCGAGCGGCCTGCACACCAACGGCTACTCGCTCGCGCGCAAGGTCGTCTTCGAGCAGGCGGGCCTGAAGCTGACCGACCGGATCCCCGGCACGCGCAAGACCGTGGCCGATGCCCTGCTGGCCGTACACCGCAGTTACCTGAAGCCCATCCGCGCGCTGCGCAAGAAGGTGGCGGTGCGCGGTCTCGCGCACATCACCGGCGGCGGCTTCCCGGACAACGTGCCGCGCGTACTGCCGAAGGGGCTGACGGCGCATATAGACCGGTCCGCGTGGATGCCGCCGCCGCTCTTTGCGTTCCTGCAGGAGGCGGGCGGCGTGGATCGCGACGAGATGTACCGCGTGTTCAACATGGGCATCGGCATGATCGTCATCGTCCGCGGGCGCGACATCCTGCCCGCGATCGCCGCCCTCCGCGCCGCCGGCGAAAAGCCGGTTCCGATCGGCAACATCCAGCGCGGGCCGGAGCGGGTGCGGCTGCTGAACTGACCGGGCGTGGCGCAGCCGGCTGAAGACCCGCGTTGGGCGTCCGCAGGGCTTGAGCTTGCTCGAGCGCGTCCTCGCGCCCGTCTTTCCAAGGCCTGGAAGAGTCGGACCGCCGGCGGTCCAAGGCTTGGAATGGCGCGGCGGCACCGGAAGTTACCAATGTTCGCGTACTAATTTTTGCACCTTCACGGGCTGCCATGTTCCGTCGCCGCGGCGGCAGACCCCCGGGCTCTGTAGGCGCGGGCGCGCCCGGGGTTCGTAGAACCGCGTTCCCGGGGTCCGCGCGCCGGAATAGGGTATGCTTACCCGGCCAGACGCACGGTGAGCGTGTCGGCGTCTTCTTGCAGTACCCCGTCATCGCCATGAACCCGCAGCGTATCCAGCAGCTTCGGAATCCGGATGGGCGCGGCGCGGAAACAACGAGTCCATTGGAGTCGCGATGCCCCAGTTGGAGTGCCAGCCCGGTGCCGCCGGTCAGGGTCCAGTCGCGCCGTTCGGGGCCGGATCCTTGGCGGGTCTCAACATCGTCCGCCGCCACCGGTTGGTCCTCGAACAACCGGGCCAGACGATCCGGGTCCGCCGCAGTATCGCGCCGGGCCGCATGAATGACCGGTTCCTTTATGGCGTCATGGGAGCTCTGTTCCAGCTCGATGGCGACCATATCCGGCCCGTCTTCCAAGCCGTGGACGGCGACCGTGACGTTGCGTCCAAGGCTTGGCCAGCGCTATGCTGCCCGCGCGATGAAGCCCGGCCCGCTGAATTCCTTCCGCAAGGTGTGGATGCGGAATACCGTGGCCGCGCGACGGCTCCAGCGGACGCCCGCTACGAAGCACGCAGGGACATCGCACCCGTTTGTTTCCGGCACCTTTTTTTCGCCCATCATGACCTGAGTCGTTCGCTACCATGTGCGCTCCAGACCCATCCCCGCCCCCCGCCCTCTCCGCCCTCCGCCGTGCGCTGCGCGCGGCGGCGAATCCGGCGGATGCCGCATTTCTCCAGCGGTTCTTCCGCACGGGACCGGGCGAGTACGGCGAGGGCGACCGGTTTCTCGGAATCCGCGTGCCGGTCATCCGGCGGCTCGTCCGCGAATACCGCGCCCTGCCGCTCCGCGACGCGGTCCGGTTGCTGCAATCGCCCTGGCACGAAGCGCGGCTCTGCGCGCTGCTGCTGATGGTCGCGCGATACCGCCGCGGCGATGCCGCCGAGCGGGGCGCGGTTCACGCGGCCTATCTCGCGAACACGCGCCGCATCAATAACTGGGACCTTGTGGATGCCTCGGCGGAACACATCGTTGGGGCACACCTCGATCCCGCGCGCCTCGATCTGCTCGAGCGCCTGGCACACTCGGACTCGCTCTGGGAGCGGCGCATCGCGATGCTCGCGACCTTCCACTGGATCAAGCGCGGCCGGTTCGGCCCGGCGTTGCGCATGGCGGAGCTTCTACTCGGCAACCCGCAGGACCTGATCCACAAGGCGGTCGGATGGATGCTGCGCGAGGTCGGAAAACGCGACCGTGCAGCGTTGGAGGCTTTTCTGGATCGGCACGGTCCGCGGATACCGCGCACGACGCTGCGCTACGCGATCGAGCGCTTTCCGGAAGCCCAGCGCCAGCACTATCTGCGGCGGGGCCGGACGAACTGACCGCCAGGGGCGCATCCCGCCGGGGTTGATGGTCCGCCGCCGGCGCGCTTCGGGCTTGTTTTTGGCCGCGCCGTTTGTTTACCTCCTCGGCGGCGCCGGAGTGGCGAAATGGCAGACGCAGCAGACTCAAAATCTGCCGCCCGCAAGGGCGTGTGGGTTCGACTCCCTCCTCCGGCACGCCCTCTGACCCTCGCTTCAGCTCCGCGCAATCCGCCCCATTCGCGCGCCGACCACTGCCAATCCCGCGCGCGCGCCGTCGTCTCCCGCCTGTTCGGTGTGGAGTGATCGAAATCCGGCCCGCTCCAGTGGGCGCCCGGCGCTGGACGTCCCGGAGCCTTGCTGGCGCGCCCGTCCGGCCACGGCGCCCCTCGGGAAAAAATGGCCGCAATCTGCGGCGGAGCGCCGGCGGCCCCTGCCTGCGTGCAATATTCCGGCACCGGTTCCGTTCTATCTATCGGCAGCCGGGCTGGGCGATAAACGCGCGGAGATGTTGCCGGAGGGAGAGTGACGGAATGAACAGGAAGATGCAAGGGATCGTCGCCACCGCGTCGGCGCTGTTGTTCGCAGGAATGCGCGCCGGGGCGCAGAGCCCCGACACCGAGCGCCGGGGTCCGCGCGAGGGAGTGCCACCGCCGGCTGGCAACGGCACGGCGGCGGTGGAAGCAGCAGCGGCCGTGCTCGGACGCGATGCCGTCGTCCAAGCCGCCGGCCTCACCGAGGAGCAGCGGGCAGAGCTTCGGCGCCGGCTGCAGCCCGAGAAGCTGCGCATCGCGCTCGCCGCCGACCAACTGGCCGAAGCGCTACGCGCCGTGCTGGCAGATCCGGATGTCATCGCCGACCTCGGCTGGACCGAGGAGCAGGCCGCGGCCGTGCGACCGGTCATCACGCCGGCCCTGGTCCGGGAAGCGATCCCGGCGCCGGACATCCTCCGTCTCGCCCGCGCCCTGTTCGGCGGACCGGCTGGCGCGGGCTTTCTGCCGGCGGTGCGCGAGGCCATGCGTCCCGGCGGTGGCATCCGCAGCGGCCCTGGAGGCGGCCGCGGTGGCCTCGGCGGCGGCACGGGTCCCGGCGGCGGTGGCCGCTGGGGCGGGACCGGCGGCAATGCGCCGGGCGGAGGCGCGATCGGCGGCGGAACGACCGGCGGGCCGGGCCGTGAGGCGGCGCAGGCGGAATTTCTGAAACGCTTCGATAAGGACGGCGACGGGAGACTTTCCGACGAGGAACGCGCGGCCGCGCGCGAGATGTGGCGTGCGCCCCGGCGGTGAGGAGAGGCCCGAGTCGCATCCAATCCGCGGCCGGCTCGGGCCAGCGGTTCTGCTGGCCGCCTATGCGCTGCTGCTGGGACGGCTGTTCGAACCCGCGATCTTCACGCCGGATGCCAATGGGTATTTTTCGCAAGGCGCTCGGTTGGCGAACACGGGCCGCTTAAGTTTCACGCTCGACGCACCGGTCCAGTATGTCGGCATCCACTGGCTCCGCGCGCCTTCCGGCGAATACCGCAGCCGATACCCGGCCGGGCTGGCGCTGCCGATCGCGCTCCTGTACCGGGCCTTTGGTCCGGAGGCCGCCGTGGTGCTCAATGCCGTGCTGGCCTGGCTCGCCGTCCTGGGGACCGGCCAGCTCGGACGCCGCCTGGCGGGTGCGGGCTGGGGATGGGCTTCCGCCGCGCTGCTGGCGCTCAATCCGACCTTTCTGCGGCACGCGCTGGCTTGCGATTCCCATATGGCCGTCACCGTCCTGCTCGTCTGGGGCCTGGTGCTGCTCGCGCGCTGGGGCGAGCACGGCCGCACGTGGGAGGCCGCGGGCGCCGGACTGCTGGCTGGATGTATTCCCACGGTGCGTTACCCCGAGAGCCTCTATGCCGCCGGCATCGCCGCATTCCTCCTCGCGCACGTCGCGCGCGACCGGCGCCGATGGAAAGGGGCGCTCGCCGCCGCGACCGCGGCGCTGGTCCCGATCGTGCCGCTCCTGTTCTATAACCACCGCGCTTTCGGAGCGTTCTGGCGGACGGCCTATGCATGGACGAACGAGCAGACGGGTTTCGGCTGGTCCTATTTCCGGCTGCATTTCGGTCAATACCTGCGCTTCTTGCTGGGCGACGGGCTGGGTTTCCTCGCCGCGCCGGGACTTTTCGGGCTCGCCCGGTGGTGCGTGCGACGCGACACGCGACCGCTCGGTCTGGCCACGACGCTGATCGTCGTCCCGACGCTGTTGCTGTATATGGCCTACTATTGGGCGCCCAGCCAGGCGGCACAGGGTTCGCTGCGGTTTCTGCTGCCGCTGTTCCCGGTGCTGCTGATCGCGGCCGCAGATGCGCTCCGCGCGGGAATGGCGTCGTGGCCTCGGCCGGCGCGAATCGCTGCGGCCGCTGCGCTGCTGACCCTGCAACTCGCCTGGGGCGCACCGCTGGCGGCCGCGTCGGTGCGCATCCTCCGCCACAACAAGCGCGTGCTGCATCTGGCCACGGCGGCGTTGCGCGAGGCGGCGCCGGCCGGCTCGGTCGTGCTCGCGTCGCCGCGGTTTTTGCAGCACCTCGACTATGTGCAGGAATGGCGGCTTGCGGATCCGACCCTGGCCCGACCGGACCGCGGGCGGGACGTCCTGGAAGGCGTGGAGGATGACGACACGCCACGCCCCCAGCAGGCGGGCAAGCGAGGTTTCCAGACCGCGCGCTACGAGGGCCTCTCCCCGCTCGAACGCGAGGCGGCCTTCGCGGGCGACGTCCTCGAATGGGCTGCGGGCCGTCCGATCTTTTTCGCAGGCACCCCTGCCGAACTGGCCGCGCTGCGGGGCGTGCGGCTGCACGCCGACAACCTCGTCGTTGTGAAACGCGTCGACATGCCGTCCGCGCCGCCCCCGCCCGATGCCGGCCGGCCCGGCCGGACCCCCTTCACGCCGCGCCCTGGCGCCTCCGCCGCCGCACCGTCCGATCCGCGCGCGGCCCCGCTGCGGCGGATGCGCGCCACCGGCGCCGGGGATGTGCTGGGCGGTGAAACGGAATGGATCATCACCAAATGGGATCCCCGCCACCGGCGCTGGCCGGCGGCACGACCCCCGCCGCCGGCGTTGCCGCCGCCGTTCTAGCGGCTCGCCGGCGTTCGCACCGTTGCGCCGGCCCGCGGGTTTTGCTTTACTCTTCCTTCCGCGCGAGATCGCGGAAATCAAAGTGAAGCGATTCCTCCATCTGCCGGCGCGTGTGCCGGCCACGTTCGCCGCCGCCGCGCTGGCCGCGCTCGCGGGCGGCTGCCGGACTGCCGCACCCGCCGGTGCTGCCGCCGCCGCGGACTGGGACTGGGGACCGGTCGCGTCGCGCCTGACGGATGTCCACGGCCACACCCGGCTGCGGGCGGCCGGGCCGGTTTTCGAGCGGACCCGAGATCCGGCGACCGGGCATCGCTTTTTCGCGGCGCGGCCGTTCTATGCGGAGGTCTCCGATCCCGCCACTGGGCGGAGTTATCGCGATGTACTCTGGCCGCTGGCCGCCGGGAAGACCCTGAACAAACAGATGTCCTGGCGGGTCGCGCTGACCTGGTATCAGGATTTCGACACGGACGATCCGCATTCGCGCTGGCGGCTGTGGGCGCTGCCGTTCTATTTCCAGGGTCGGGACGCGCAAGGCCGGCCCTACCTCGCCGTGTTTCCCGTCGGCGGCCGTATCCGCGAGTTCTTCATGCTCGACCGGGTGGACTTCGCGCTGTTTCCGCTCTGGGTGAAGTCCGCCCAGAATGAAGTGCGCTCCACCACGCTGCTGTGGCCGATCTTTTCCGCCACACAAGGCAAGGGCATCCACCGCTTCCGCGTCTTCCCCATCTACGGGCGCTCAGCCCAGCGCGACGCCTACGTCAAGAAGTTCGTGCTGTGGCCGTTTTTCACGTCCGCACGATACAACTATCCGCAATCGAGCGGCTACGGTTTCATCCTGTTGCCGCTCTATGGACGCATCCGGCTGACGGACCAGGACTCGCACCTGGTGCTGCCGCCGCTCTTCCGCTATACGCGCGGCGCGCGCCAGAGCCTCGTCAACGCGCCCTGGCCGTTCATGCAGATCGGCTGGGGCGAGACGCGCCGTCTTTACGTGTGGCCGCTGTACGGCCGGCTGCGCCGCCCGGGCGTGGCGACCGACTTCGTCCTCTGGCCGCTGGGCTGGCGCGAGCGGGTGGACCGGCCCGGTGCGATCTTCCGGAGCTGGAAGGCGCTGCCCTTTGTGCAGTACGAGCGGACAACGGTGCGGCGGCCGACACCGGGCCAGGCTCCGGTGACGCAGCGTTATCTGCGCCTGTGGCCGCTGTTTTCGTATGAGCGGCGCGGCACGGAAAGCCGGCTGCGCGCCCTCGAGCTGCTGCCGTTCCGGAATCCTCCGCCCGTTGAGCGCAACTGGGCGCCGTTCTGGACGCTGTTTGAAACCACGGCCGTCGGCGGCGCGCGCGACACGGAACTGCTGTGGGGACTGTACCGCCGCCAAAGCCGCGGCGAGCGCGGCGTCCGCACCTCGATCTTTCCGCTGGTGGAGTGGAGTTCGCTGCGCGCGGACGCCGCCGCGCCGTCGCAGCGCTCGTGGTCGCTGCTGAAGGGTCTGCTGGGCATCGAGTCCGAGGGCGCACACCGGCGGCTGCGCGTGCTATATTTCCTACGCTTTTCGCTCGACGGGGACCCCACACCATGATTTCGCGCGAACCGGACTATTTTGAGCCGCCGCTGAACCCCTTCGGACGGTTCGGCCGCAAGTTTCTGCTGACGTGCCGCGGCGCCGGGCGTTCGCTGATCATGCTCGGCGAGGCCGTGCTGCAATGCCGCTACCTGTTTTCCCGCCGCAACCGGAACGAAGTCGTCTTCCAGATGTTCGTCACCGGCATCAAGAGCCTGGGGGTGATCACGGTCGTCGCGCTGTTCACGGGCATGATCCTGGCGCTGCAGACCGGACTGGAACTGCGGCGTTTCGGACGCGAGGTCAATATCGGCACGGCGGTCACGGTCAGCCTAGTGCGCGAAATGGGGCCGTTTATGACCGGGCTGATCATCGCCGCCAGTGTCGGTTCCGCGATCGCCGCGCAACTCGGCACGATGGTGGTCTCGGAGGAGATCGCCGCGTTGGAGGTCATGTCCATCAATCCTGTCCGCATGCTGGTGATGCCGCGTCTGGTCGCCCTGACTGTGATGATGCCCATCCTGACGGTCTACACGAACCTGATCGGCATGGTTGGCGGCTCGATCGTGGGGTACACGCAGCTCGGCGTTTCCTTCCAGGCCTACTACGACAACGCGGTCTACTACGTGACCAATCGCGACCTCTACGTCGGCCTGCTCAAGGCGCTCATCAACGGCATCAGCATTTGCACCGTCGCCTGCCACCAAGGTTTCTCCACGACCGAAGGCGCGGTCGGGGTCGGACAGGCAACGCGCCGCACGGTGATCATTTCGTTCCTGACCGTGCTGGTCTTCGGGTACATCGTGTCGCGGTTCTTCTACAAATGAGCCTCATCCGTTTCCAGCACGTGGGCAAGCGGCTCGGCGGGCGCCGGGTGCTCGACGGGATTGATCTGGAGATCGAGGCCGGCGAGACCTTTGTGCTGCTCGGTTCCTCCGGCTCGGGCAAGAGCGTCACGCTCAAGCACCTGATCGGGCTGTTGACGCCTGACGAGGGGCAGGTCTGGGTGGGCGACGATTGCGTCAGCGAAGCGGGCGGGCGCGACCTGGAGCGCATCCGCCGCCGGTTCGGGGTGCTCTTCCAGAGCGCCGCGCTGCTGCAATGGCTCAACGTGGAGCAGAACGTGGCGCTGCCGCTGCTCGAGAAGACATCGTTGACGGAGGCGGAAGCCTTCGCGCGGGCCCGCGCCCGGCTCGAGCAGTTGGGACTCGGCGAGGCGCTGGAAAAAATGCCCGCCGACCTTTCCGGCGGCATGCAAAAACGCGTGGGGCTGGCGCGGGCGATCGTGATGGACCCCGAAATCATTCTCTACGACGAGCCGACCTCGGGCCTCGACCCGGTCACTTCGCGCACGATTGACGGCCTGATCAACGACCTGCGCGGGCGCTTGGGCATCACGAGCATCGTCGTCACGCACGACCTGCACAGCGCGCTGGCGATCGCCACGCGGATCGGGGTCATCCACCAAGGGCGGATCGTCGAAGTCGCCACGCCCCGTGCGTTCGTCCGTTCCAGCAATGAATTGGTGCAGAGTTTTCTCGAAGCGCAATATATCACGCGCCGCGGCGCGTGGGAGGCACCGGAGAAGTCATGAAACGCGACCGTCGGCGTGAAATGTCCATTGAGGTGCTCGTCGGCGCCTTCCTGTTTATGGTGCTGCTGGCCCTTTCCGTGTTCACGATCATCCTCAGCCGCGAAAAGTTCTGGCAGCGCTATTATCCACTGGAGGTCCATTTTGAGGAAATCCTCGGTGTCCGCGAGGGCGACAACGTCTTTCTGCGCGGCGTCATCGTCGGCCGTGTCAAACGCATCACAGTGGAGCCGGACGGCGTGCGACTGACCATGTCGCTGACCCGGCGCCCCGAGCTGCGCGAGGACTATCGGATTGAGATTCTCCCTTCGTCGGTGCTCGGCGGGCGTTACGTCTATCTGTACGAGGGTTCCCCCGACGCGCCGGCACTGCCGGAGGGCGCGCAGATTCACGGCATCAAACCTGTGGATGTGCTGGACTCGGCCACGCGGGTGGTGCAGCGGATACGCGACACGCTCGAGAAGGAGGGTCTGCTCGCCGACCTGCAGGGGACCGTCCGGAACCTCAACGAGGTCTCCGCCAAACTCGCGCGCGGCGAGGGCTCGCTGGGCCGCTTCATGGCCGACGACACCGTCTACAACGACATCGCCGCCGCCATCGCCGATCTGCGCAAGTCCACCGCCGCACTGGCCGAGGGTCAAAGCACACTCGGCAAACTGATTTCCGACCGCGGCGAGATTTACGCCGATGCCGCGGAAGTCGCGCGCAACCTCCGCGAGGCCAGCGAGCGGCTCAACAACGCCGAGAGCCTGATCGGCAAGCTGCTCGCCCCCGACGATACCGTCTATGCGGACCTGCGGGACACCGCGCGGAACATCCGCGAGACCGCCGACGCGATCGCCCGCGGCGAGGGCTCCCTCGGCAAGCTTCTGCGGCAGAACGATCTCTATGAGGAGGTGCGCCTGCTGGTCAACGAATTGCGCGCGACGATTGACGACTTCCGCGAAACCGCGCCAATCTCCACGTTTACCAGTATCTTCTTCGGGGCATTCTGACCGCGTCGAACGTACCATGAATACGGCGATAGACATGGCGGCGCTGGAGCGGGCCTGTGAGACCGTGCGTGCGCGCTGGCCGGGCATTCGCGCGCAGGCAGCGATCATTCTGGGCTCCGGCTGGGGCGCGGTCGCCGATGCCCTCTCCGCGGAGGCGGGAATCGCCTATGCCGACATCCCCGGCCTTGGTGCGACCGGCGTTGCCGGCCATGCCGGCCGTCTCCGGCGAGCCGGACCGTCCGACGGCGCGCTGCTGGTCTTCCAGGGCCGCCGCCACTGGTACGAGGGCGAAGGCTGGACTCCCGTCGCGTTGCCGGTCTACGTCGCGCGCCGGCTCGGCGCGGAAACGCTGCTGCTGACCAATGCGGCCGGCGGCATCCGCGCGGGTTTCCGTGCGGGCGGCCTGATGGTGGTGCGCGACCACATCAACGCGCTGGGCGCCCATCCGTTGATCGGGCCGCATCACCCCTTCTGGGGACCGCGCTTCCCCGACCAAACCGCCGTATATGACGCGGGCCTGCGCGATCTCCTGCGCTCGGCCGCCGCGGACGCCGGTGTCGCGGTGGCCGAGGGTGTGTATCTGGCGACCTCCGGACCGACGTTCGAAACGCCGGCGGAGGTTGAGGCGTTCCGTCGCTGGGGCGCCGACGCGGTCGGCATGTCCACGGTTCCGGAAGCGATCCTGGGCCATGCGGCCGGACTGCGGGTCGCCGCGCTGTCCTGCATCAGCAACCTCGCTTCGGGGATTTCACCCGAACCGTTGAGCCACGAAGACGTGGCGCGCGCGGCCGCGGAGGCCCTGCCCCGCATGCGCGCCGTCATCCAGGGTTTCTGGAAGCGATGCCGCACGGAGGTTGCGCCGTGAAGCGGCGAATCGCCACGCTGGATCGCGCCGCCCGCGAAGCCCTGCTGGCCGCCGCGCGCGCCGCCGCCGAACACGCCTACGCGCCGTATTCCCGCTACGGCGTCGGCGCCGCGGTGCGGACCGACGACGGCCGCGTGTTCACCGGCGTCAACGTCGAGAATGCGTCCTACGGCCTGACGATCTGCGCGGAACGCGCGGCCGTGGCCGCGGCCGTCGCCGCCGGCGCGCGCCGGCTGACGGCGGTCGCCATTGCGGCGACGCGCGCGCCGCTCCCCACGCCGTGCGGCGCCTGTCGCCAAGTGCTGTCCGAGTTCGCGCCGCCGGAGACGCCGGTGTATGTGGCGGGCGCGGGAGGTACGGCACACCGTCACCGACTCGGCGCGCTGCTGCCGCACGGTTTCAATTTCCGGCCGTCGCGGGACCGCGCCCCGTGAACGCCGTGCGCTGCCTCCCGATGGGGCGCTCGGCGGCGCGGGGCGCGCTCGGGCTCGCCGGTCTGCTTGGTGCGGCCTCCGCTGGAGCGCAATGGGCCACGGTTCAGAACGCACGGTTGGATGAGACTCGATTCTTTGACGGCGACAGCTTCACGTTGTCCGCCGGCCAAAACGTACGCAGGTATCGGCTCTATTTCGTGGACGCGCCGGAGACCGATGCGACCTTGCCCGACCGCGTGCGAGAACAAGCCGGATACTGGCGCATCACGCCCGAACGCGTCCGGCAACTGGGCGAGGAAGCCCGCCGTTTCACGCGGGAGTTTCTGGCGGGCGGCGCCGCCGTGCATCACCGACACGAGGAGGCAGGCGGCCGCGGCGAGCGCAGCTTCGGCTGGGTCGAGGTGAACGGCCGCGGGCTCGACGAGGCGCTGGTCGAGGCCGGATTGGCGCGCATCTACGGCAAGGGAACCGACCTGCCGGACGGCACGCCGGAGGATCGGCATTGGACCCGGCTGCGCGCGGCGGAACGCCGGGCTCGGAAGGCGCGCGTCGGCGGCTGGGCCGATCCGCTGCGGCCCGCCGAGGATTCCCCGCCAGCGGCGCCCATGCGGTCACCGGCGGGAGCGGTGGACGCCGCCGTGTCGTCGAAATCCGGAAAGGTTTCGCCGCCGTGAAGCCCCGGCTCTGGATATGGCGGAACTTCCGGTTGGAGCTGCCCGAGGACTGGGAAATGCTCCAGTTCACCCGCGATCCGACGGCCGGCCGTTGCGCGTTCGCCGACCGCTACAGATTCCGTTTCGAGTTCTCCTGGCGCGGCGTGGCGGGGCCGCCGGATTTTGACCGGATGATGGGAGATTACGCGGCACGGCTGGCCGAGCAGGGGCATCGCCGGCTGCAACGCGAACATTGGGGGGCGTGGCACGCCATCGTCGGCGAATGGCAGGAGCGCCCCGTCGTCCGGTTCGGCGGATATTTTGATCGCGAGTCGTGTGTGATTGAATGCGTTTTTCTGGGTTTCGAACGGCGCGACCGGGATCTGGAACGGGCCGTGCTCGACAGTATTGGCGAAGAACCACCGGATGCGGCCGGTCGCCGCCGCTGGCGCGCGTTCGGCCTCGACCTTCGCGTCAGTCACGAGTTGCGTCTGGCGGAGTGCCGCGTGGACCCCGGCGAGACGGAATGGCATTTCGGCGACGAGCGCAACCGCCGCTCGGTCCGCTGCCGACGCGTGGGTCTGCGCCATGTCTGGATGCGGCAGAGCGTCGCCGAGTGGCTGCGCGAGGCGGCGCCCGTGGCGCGCGAGGCGCGGGAAAGCGCGAATACGGTCGCGGGCCATGCGGTATTTCACCGGTCCGGCCGACTCCGCCGGGGCGGTTGGGAAGGCATCTTCCGGGTGCCGCCGTTCCTGGCCGCGGAGGCCTGGGTCTGTCCGGCCGATGACCGGCTGTACCTGCGCGAGGTCCGGGGCGACGCGTCTTTCGTCGAGGGCGAACGCGCGGGCGGCGCGCTCCGCTGTATCGCCTGCGGAGGCTCGGCTCCATGATTCGAAACGCTTCGCCCGCGGACCCGCCCCCCTCCGACTGGCGGCCGATGCTCGCGGCACGGCCGCTACGCAACGTCGCGGCGGAGATCGAACCGCTCGGCGACGGCGGCCTGCGGATCACCATCCACAAAGCGGACGCGCGATGGCGGCATCGTCCCTGGAAATGGTTCGTGCCGGGACGCGACCGGCGGCTCATCACGCTGGACCGCCTGGGCCGCGAATTATGGGAATTATGCGACGGCCGGACCGTCGAGGCGATGGTGGAGGAAATGGCGCGGCGGCACCGGCTGTCCTTCCACGAGTCGCGCGTTTCGACGACAGCGCTGCTGCGCGAGTTGATCCGCCGCGGCGCGCTGGCCATCGCGCTGGCGCCGCCCGCCGCCCGCGATCAGAAGACGGCGCGGTAGAGGATAAACAGCACGAACGCGATCGCAATCGCGGACAGGAGAATTTGATTGCGCCGCACACGGCCGCTGGCGCGAGCGCCGCCGCCCGCGTCGAAACCGGCGCTCGGGAGGTACCGCGCAAAACGCCGCCGCTCTTCCTCGGACGCATACGGCGCCGTCCGCCGGTCCGCGGTCGATTCACCCGCGTTCCGCGCCGCGTCTGCGCCCTCCCCCGGCGCGACCGCGGCGGATCGCGGCGCGAGGACCGGCGGCGCGCCGCCGCGTTCCAGGATCTTGCGGGCGCGGCGCAGCTCCCGAAGCCGGCGTTCAACGTCCTGGATTCGGTCGTTCAGGCGCGCGGATGCTGTGCGCGGACGGTTCATGGAGTGGGAGCAGCCCGGCCGGACTCCGGCGTCAGAACGAACGCCATGCCCACAGAACCGCCAGCACGGCCAGCGTCACGATGATCGGCAGGCTCGCCGCCAGGCCGATCATCACCCACTGCGCGAAGGTGCGTTCCGCCGGCGCGCGCGGCGCGCCGCCTTCAAAGACGACGGCCGGCGCGCCCCCCCCCCTGGACTGGTCGCCCATCAGCGCCTCGATGCGCGCCATCTGCCGGTTGTACTCCATGCGCGCGTCCTCGACGAGGGCCAGCGCCTTGACCAGTTCCTCGCGAACACTGCCTTCCGGCCAATCGTCCTCGCGAATGGCCAGTATCTGGCCCTCCATTTCCTTGAACCGCTTGCGCGCGTTCTGCAGCAGGTCGGTCAACTGGGCGGCGCGCAGCTCGTGCCGCTCGAGCGTAACCAGACTCTGCTGAAGGCGCTCGAGCATCTCCTTCTTCCCGTGCTCGTAATCCGTCTGTTTTCGGCGAATCTCCTCGAGTTCGCGCTTCTCGCGCTCGAGGTTCTCTTGCAACTGTCGCAGCCGCTCGATCTCCTGGGCTTTCTGTGCCGCATCGGCTTCCACCTGCTTTTTGTGGCGGGCGATCAGCGGCAATTCAAGGTCGCCGACACCGGGCGCGGCGGCGGGCGCATCACCGCCGGGACCCAGGCGAATCTGGCCGCTGGTGTCGCGGGGTTTCAGCAAGTCGCCGTCAATGAAATCTCGATTGGGCATTGGGGAGTCCTCCGGTTCAGGGTCGCGGGACGGTGAGCGTCACGCCGACCCGTAGGCGGGTCGGGTCTGGAATCACAGCCCGGTTCGCTTCGTACAGTTTCTGCCATGCCGCGCGGTCGCCGTACAGCTTCGCGGCGATGTTGTAGAGCGTGTCGCCCGGCCGCACCGTATAGGTGGTCATCTGGGCGGCCGCCGGCGCGGGCGGCGGGGGCGGCAGGATGGGCGGCGGCGGGGCGACCGGCGGGGCCGCGCCGGATGGTTCGCCGCCGTCCGCGGCCGGCGGCATGGGCCCGGAGGCGGTGTGCGGCGGTGGCGCTCTGCCGGCCGTTACGGCGCGGTCTTCCAGTTCGGCGCGCAACAACGCGTTTTCCTTGCGGAGCGCTGCGATCATTTCCACGGCGCCCGGCGGCGTCGGTGTCATCTGCGCGGCGAACGCCAAGCGCGCCCGGCGGGCCAGATCTTCGACCATCGTCCGCTTGAGCTTCTCGTCGAAGTCCCCGACCTCGAGGTAGCGCTGATAGTGGTGGTAGGCGCGCAGGTAGTCCTCTCGTTTGTCGTACAGCAGCCCCAAATCGAGGTGCGCCCGGGTCAACCGGGGATTGTTTTCCAGCGCCGCGTGATAGGCGGCGATCGCTCCCTCGATGTCGTCCGCGTTTTTCAACGTAATGGCGCGTCGCATCAGCGGATGGTTTTCCTGCCGGGCTTCGCGCGAAGCCGCGTTGCAGCCCGCCGCCAGCGCCAGGCAGAGGACGGCGATCCGCGCGCGGCCGCAGCGTCTGGAATCGTCGTGCGCCATGCGAATCCCCTAGCACTCCCGACCCCGCCCGTCAATCATGGCGTGGGCGCCCCGCCGGCATCGAACCGGATCGGCAGCCGCGCGCGCCGGGGCACGCCTGCGAACGGCGGATGAAAACGCCCGGCGCGGCGAACGGCGCGCCGAATGGCCGCCGATAGCGCCGCCGGCGCGTCGGCGGCAACCTCGACCGCGACCGGCTGACCTGCGTCATCCACCTCGATCGTCACCCAAACGACGCCTTGGACGCCGGCCGCCAACGCCGCCGGCGGATAGTGCAAACCCGCGGCGATCCTTTCTCGAATCGCGGACCAGTAAGCCCGTCCGGCATCGTCCACGGCCGCGCCCGCCCCGGTTTCCGGGAACACCGTTACTTCCACGTCGCAGTCCGGAACGGGCGGAACCGCGGCAGGCACAGCCAGCGCCCGGACGCCCTCGCCCACGTCGGGCGGATCGGACCGCGGCATGATCGGCGACGCCATCTTCGGAAAAAGGTCGGGCTCGGCTGGCTCGACGGAAGGCTCGAGCGGCAACGGCTCCGGCGGCGATTCCAATCGGACCGAGATTTCAGGAAAGGCCTCCGACGGCGGGGCAGACCGGTCGCCGGTCAGCAGCAGAAGAATGCCCGCCAGCGCCGCATGAACGGCGAGGGAGCCCCCCGCCGCGGACCGGGCGAGGCGGTGGGGACACAGCTCCGCGAGACGGGGCCCCCGCCGGGACGCCCAGACGTCGGGCGGCCCGATGCGGATGCGGCGCCGCTGGGACTCTCGCTGCATGGTTCCGGCCCGGTGTTCGGGCCCGGGTCTCACTTCACATTTTCCGGAACCCCTCCGTTATTGGACGGCGCCGGCCACAGCGACTGCGAGCGCGTGACCCGTCAGTCGTTGAACAGGCTCTTGAAGGCCGCGGCCGCGGGCGTGGCCGCCGTATCAGGCGAAACTTCCGCGGACAACTTGCCCTCCGCGATTTCCTTCAGCGCGATATCCAGCCGCTCCATCAGCGGAAAATCGGGCTTCACGAGCGGACGCTGCCCGCTGTTGAGCTGGCGTACGCGGCGCGACACCAGATTGATCAGCAGCGGCACGTCGGGTATGCGGGCCTTGGCCCCTTCGAGATACGCAATATTCACCTGCGATTCCTCCGCCGGTTACGCTGCGGAACGGCACGGCCGCCCGCAGCCCGAAAAAGAAACAAGCGGGGCATAATAGATGCCCCGCCTGTTTCCGTCAATACCCGGTGTGGACTAGTAGTCCATTCCGCCGCCCGCGGGCGCCGGGGCCTCCTTCTTCTCCGGCAGCTCCGCAACCATGCATTCGGTCGTCAGCAGCAACGACGCGATGGAGGCCGCGTTCTGCAACGCGGAACGCGTGACCTTCGTCGGGTCAATAATGCCGGCCTTGAACATGTCGGTGAACGTATTGGAAGCTACGTCGTACCCGTTCGTGCCCTTGGCCTTCTTCACTTCCTCGACGATGACCGCGCCCTCGAGGCCGGCATTGTCCACGAGCTGCCGCAGCGGCGCTTCGCACGCCTTGCGGACGATCTGGATGCCGATCGCCTCTTCGCCCTCGGCCTTTACGTTGTCGAGCGCGGTCATGCAGCGCAGCAGCGCCACGCCGCCGCCGGCAACGATGCCTTCTTCGACGGCCGCGCGGGTCGCGTGCAGCGCGTCTTCGACGCGGGCCTTCTTTTCCTTCATTTCGGACTCGGTCGCCGCGCCGACATTGATCACCGCCACGCCGCCGGCCAGCTTTGCTAGCCGTTCCTGCAGTTTCTCGCGGTCGTAGTCGGACGTGGTCTCGTCGATCTGGCGGCGGATCTGCTCAATGCGCGCTTTGATCTCGCTGGTCTTGCCCGCGCCCTCGACGATGGTCGTGTTTTCCTTGTCCACCGTGATCCGCTTCGCGCGGCCCAGGTCGCTCATCTGGATGTTCTCCAGCTTGATGCCGAGGTCCTCAGAGATGAACCGGCCGCCGGTGAGGATCGCGATGTCTTCGCACATGGCTTTGCGGCGGTCGCCAAAGCCCGGCGCCTTGACCGCGCAGGCCTGCAGCGTGCCGCGGATGCGGTTGACCACCAGGGTGGCCAGCGCTTCGCCCTCGACTTCCTCCGCAATCACCAGCAGGGGCTTCCCGGCCTTCGCGACGTTCTGGAGCAGCGGCAGGAGATCCTGCAGGCTGGAGATCTTCTTCTCATACACCAGCACGTAGGCATCCTCGAGCACGGCCTCCATCGTCTCGGGGTTCGTCACGAAATACGGCGAGAGGTAGCCCTTGTCGAACTGCATGCCCTCGACGACGTCGAGCGTGGTTTCGATGCTCTTGGCTTCCTCGACGGTGATCGTGCCGTCCTTGCCCACCTTATCCATGGCGTCGGCGATGATCTTGCCGATCGTGGTATCCCCGTTGGCGGAAATGGTGGCCACCTGCGCGACTTCGGTCGAGTCCTTGACCTTCTTGCTCATCTTCTTGAGCTCTTCGACGACGATCTCGACGCCGCGGTCAATGCCGCGCTTCAGGATCATCGGGTTCGCGCCGGCCGTGACGTTCTTGAGGCCTTCGCGGTAGATCGCCTCGGCCAACAACGTCGCGGTCGTGGTGCCGTCGCCGGCGACGTCGCTGGTCTTGCTGGCGACTTCGCGGACCATCTGGGCGCCCATGTTCTCGAAGGGATCCTTCAGCTCGATTTCCTTGGCCACGGTGACGCCGTCCTTCGTGACGGTCGGGGAGCCGAACTTCTTGTCGAGAATCACGTTGCGGCCGCGGGGACCGAGCGTGACCTTGACGGCGCGGCTCAACTGCTCGACGCCGCTCAGGATCGCCTGGCGGGCGTCGGCGTCATACTTCAATTGCTTGGCTGCCATTGTGTTTTCTTCCTTTTCTTCGGGGTTGTTCAGTTCGTCCGAAGGATCAGTCCTCGACAATGCCGAGGATGTCCTCTTCGCGGATAATCTGGTATTCCTTGTCGTTCAACTTGACTTCCGTGCCGCCGTATTTCGGCATCAGCACTTTGTCGCCTTTCTTGACGTTGAACGGAATCTTCTTGCCGTCCTCGTCCAGTTTGCCGGTACCCACGGCAATGACGATGCCGGTGGTGGGCTTTTCCTTCGCGGTGTCCGGAATGATGATACCGCCCTTCTTGACTTCCTCTTCCTTGAGCGGCTCAACCAGTACCCGGTCGCTCAGGGGTTGGATCTTCGTTGCCATGCACTACTCCTTTCGGGTTGCACTTTCAGGTTTTCGGCGCGCCATCGCCACCCGGCGCGGCGCCCAACGCTGAAAAGGGTCTATTTCTTGTTGTCGTCGTCCACCATCGTGAAGTCCGCGTCAATCACGCCGTCCTTGCCGCTCGCCGCTCCGCCGGCGGATTGTGTTCCGCTTGCCGCGCCCGCCGCCTCGCCGCCGGGCGCGGACGCGCGCGTCTGCGCATAGAGGTCGGCCGCCGCCGCCTGCACTTCCTCGTTCAGCGTGTCCGTCGCAGCTTTGATCCGGCCGACGTCGTCGCCCTTGATCGCCTCGCGGACCGCGGCAATGGCCGATTCGATCTTCGCTTTCTTCTCCGGCGCGATTTTCGCGCCCTGCTCTTTCAGCAGTTTTTCGGTCTGGTAGGCGAGATTGTCGGCCTTGTTCCGCACCTCGACCGCCTCGCGCTTGCGGGCGTCCTCCGCCTCGTAGCGTTGCGCCTCCTTCACCATGCGTTCCACCTCGGATTTATCCAAACCGCTGGAAGCGGTGATGGTGATCTTCTGCTCCTTGCCGGTGCCGAGATCCTTCGCGCGGACGTGCAGAATGCCGTTGGCGTCAATGTCGAACGTCACCTCGATCTGCGGGACGCCGCGCGGAGCCGGCGGTATCCCGTCCAGATGGAACTTGCCGATCGTCTTGTTGTCGGCCGCCATCTTTCGCTCGCCCTGCAGGACGTGGATCTCCACGGTCGTCTGGCCGTCGGCCGCAGTGCTGAAAATCTCGCTCTTTTTCGTCGGAATGGTTGTATTGCGCTCGATCAGCGGCGTGAAAACGCCGCCGAGCGTCTCGATGCCCAACGTCAGCGGGGTGACGTCCAGCAGCAACACATCCTTGACCTCGCCCTTCAATACGCCGCCCTGGATCGCCGCGCCGATCGCGACGACCTCGTCCGGGTTGACGCCCTTGTGCGGCTCCTTGCCGAACAACTCGCGCACGGCTTCCTGCACCCGGGGCATGCGCGTCTGACCGCCGACCAGTACAACTTCCTGGATGCGGGTAAAATCGAGTCCCGAATCCCGGACGCAGTTGCGGACCGGTCCCATCGAGCGCTCGATCAGGTCGCCGACGAGCTGCTCCAGCTTTGCGCGGGTCAGCGTGACGTTCAGGTGTTTCGGACCGCTGGCGTCGGCCGTGATGAACGGCAGGTTGATTTCCGTCTGCAGGGAGCTGGAGAGTTCGCACTTGGCCTTCTCCGCGGCCTCCTTGAGTCGCTGAAGCGCCATCGGATCCCGGGTCAGGTCGATGCCCTGCTCCTTCTTGAAGGTCTCGGTCAGCCACTGTATGACCCGCTGATCAAAGTCGTCGCCGCCCAAGTGGGTGTCGCCATTGGTGGATTTGACCTCGAACACACCATCGCCGATGTCGAGAATCGAAATATCGAACGTGCCGCCGCCGAGGTCGTAGACGGCGATCGTCTCGTCCTTCTTCTTGTCCAGACCGTAGGCCAGCGAGGCGGCCGTCGGCTCGTTGATGATGCGCAGGACTTCGAGGCCGGCAATCCGGCCGGCGTCTTTCGTGGCCTGCCGCTGACTGTCGTTGAAGTACGCGGGGACGGTGATGACCGCTTGCGTGATCTTTTCGCCCAGAAATGCCTCCGCGTCCGCGCGCATCTTCTGCAGGATCATCGCGGAAATCTCGGGCGGCGAATACACCTTGTCGTCTATCTTGACGTGCGCGTCACCATTGGGCGCGCGGACCACCTGGTAGGGCACCAGCGAAATCTCATGGGACACCTCCTCGTACTTCCGGCCCATGAACCGCTTGATCGAAAAGACGGTATTCTTCGGATTCGTAACCGCCTGCCGTTTCGCGGCCTGCCCAATGAGCCGCTCACCGTTTTTCGTGAAAGCGACCACCGATGGGGTCGTCCGCCCGCCTTCCGCATTCGGTATGACCACCGGCTCCCCGCCTTCCATGATCGCCATACACGAGTTCGTCGTGCCCAGGTCTATCCCTAAAACCTTTGCCATGTTCCTCGCCTCCCAAATCCGTTTTTCAACACCAAATCACAGTTGCCGAATTACCCCCATTTATGAGCACAAAGCGTGCCACAAGGCCTTTGATTCTAACAGAATCCGAAGGAAACTAAAATGCTAATTGATTCAACTAAAACGATTTATGGATACAAAAACAAAGGTGATTGTCGCTGCAAAATTTCCGGATAGCCACGAATGATGTGTGTCATTATGGCGCGATTTGCGCAAAAATGGTCGGATGTGGCGCAGTCCATCGCCCGCGAGAACACTGAATCCGTGCTGGATAATGAACCTCGCAATCGAGTTTCACACGGGCCGGCTGGAGCAGACCGGACGGTCGTCCGCCGTGTGCGCGCTCAGCGGTCAGACGCCGCCGAACAGTGGCTCGGCATTCCGGTAGAAGATATTGCGGCGGTCGTCGTCCGAGATTTCCGCCGAAAGAACGCACCCGATGCCGTGGAGCGGCGAGAACCAGGGCAGGTCGGTGCCGAACAGCAGCCGCCGCGAAGCCCCTCGTTCGACGAACAACTCAATCGCCCCGCGGCACTCAAACACGGCGGTCAAGTCCAAGTACACGTTCGGGTACTGTGTCGCCAGCCGCGCCGCGTCCTCCCACCGGCCATACAAGCTGTGCGCGAGCAGGAGGCGGACCTCCGGAAATCGCGAGGCGACGGATTCGACGTTGCGGACGTTGTTACGGTCGCCGTGGCCCCACGTGTGTGCGGTGACGGGCAGCCGGCGTTCCGCGGCGAAACGCCACACGTCGTCGTAACGCGGATCGTCTAACGCAACATCGTGGTAGGCCGGGAGAAATTTGAAGCCCAGAAACACGTCGCGCATCGCGTCGAAACGGCCAATGTCGCGTTCGACGATATCCATATAATTGCCGTTAATGACCATCATGCCGCGGAAGCGGTCGGGCCAGCGCCGGACGACGGCGGCGGTGTAGTTATTGCCGGTATCCGGGCTGAACAGCGCTTCATGCGAAGAAAACACCAGCCGGCGCACGCCGGCATGGTCCATCGAACGGAGCATCTGCTCCGGCTCCGCGCGGGGGAAGTAGATGGAGGGCCACGGCCCCAGGTGGCCGTGCATATCAATGATCGGGCAGTCATCGAGACGGCCTCGTTCCCAGAATGCCCGCGTCAGCGGGCTGTCGGAGATCATGGGCGCGCCTCCCCGATCAGTCGCGCCAGCGTGCCCCCGGAGATCGCCGCGCGTGCTGCTTCAGACAACTCGCCGTGCCGAAGGGCCATCATCATACCGCCCGGATACCGCTCCGGCAGTCCGGAGCCGAAGACGACGGGCGCCCGGTCCCCATATCGTTCGACCAGCGACTCGAGGCCGCCATCCAGAAAATAGAGCGACGTATCCACGAAGACACGCTCGTAACGATCCAGCAGGGGACGAAAGAAGCGGTCGCAGCCCCAGGAGCCGTGATCGCAAAGGATCAGCGTCAGTTGCGGAAAATCTTTTAGCAACGCATGGATCTCGCTCCAAACGCCGGCGGCATCCGCGCCCGGCGAGGACATCCGGAACGAGTAAAGCAACGGAATGCGGCGCTCGACCATTCCTTCAAGCAAGGCCCCCAGCGTGAGGCCATTGAGCACGTATCGGTGCCGGCCGGGAAACGCGCGCAGGGCGCGGATATTGGCTTCCCTCATTCGCGGGAAAAGCGTCTCGGGCGTCATCTCGCCCGTCTGCGGCGGCAGCAGGGTCCAGCACCCGGTGAAACGCGGGCGTCCGGCAATGGCTTCGGCCAGCCAGCGGTTGCCGACCGCCGGGGCGACCTCGAGCTGGGCAACGTGCCATACGAGCGCGCGCACAATCCCGGCGCGATCCAGCGCCGCCTCCAAGTCACCGATGGTCGGACACAGCGCAGGACTGACCGGGATCTTGGGAGGCCGTCCAAAATAACAATTGGCATCGAAGAACATCTGACGCAATACGCTGAAGCGCGCGGGCGCGCTGGCCATCGCCACGACATTGTTTTACCATGCCGCGCGGCCGGTGGCTAGACGATCGCGCCGCCGACCGGGCCCAAAGATGAACGACAGCCATCGCAGCCGATCAGAGCGTCCGGCGGCGGATCCCGCGGGCAGGCCGTGAAACGCTTCGCCGTCCAGGAAGTGCCGCTGAAAGGCGCGCAACTGGTGGAGGCCAGCGCGGGTACGGGCAAAACCCATGCGTTGTCCGACCTCTTCGTGCGATTGGTGGTCGAGGCCGGCCATCCGATCCGCTCGATCCTCACGGTGACCTTCACGATCGCCGCGACCGACGAATTGAAGTCCCGGGTGCGAGACCGGTTGCGCGAGATGCGCGACCAATTGCGCGCGGGCAAACTGACGGAGCCGGCGCTCCGCGCCGTCGCCGAAAGTCGCGTGGCGGCCCCGACGGCCCTCCGACGGCTGGAGGACGCGGTTCGAGGCTACGACGAGGCCTCGATTTTCACGATTCATTCCTTCTGCCAGCGCGCGCTTCGCGACCACGCCTTCGACAGCGGCGCCCGGTTCGAGACCGAAATCGCCGGCGATCCCGACGCCATCGTCGCCGAAATCGTCGGAGACTTCTGGCGCTCGCGCATCGCGCCGCAATCCGCCCTTTTCGTCGCTTTCCTGAAATCCAGCAAGATCGGTCCGGACGGCATCCGCGCGGCCGCCGCGCGATTTCTCGGCCGCCGCCGCCCGATCGTGCGGCCGGAGGCCGTGTTCGACCCGGCGGCCGTGGCCGCCGCACAACGCCCGTTTGATGCCGCCCTTGAGCGCGCACGCCGCCTCTGGAGCGTCGAACGGAGCGCGGTGTCGCGACTGCTGCAGGAAACACCGGCCTTGAATCGCAGAAGCTACCCGGTGGACGAGATTCCAGAATGGCTCGACGAGTTGGCCCAATGGCTCGACCAGCCGACCTTGCCGCTGCCGGAAAAGGTCGCAAAATTGAGAGCCTCCGTGCTTTCCTCGAAAACCCGCGTCAGAGCGGTCCCGCTGGAGCACCCGCTATTCCAAGCCTTGGAGGAGGCCGGTCAAGCCGCGGAGCCGTTGGCCGCGGCGCTCCAGACCGCGTGGCTGGGGTTGTACCGCGAGCTGCTCACTGCGTTGCCGGGCGAAGTGGACCGCCGCACCGCCGCCGCCGGGCAACGCACGTTCGACCAGTTGTTGACGCGACTGGCCGCAGCGCTCGAGGGGCCCAACGCCGAACGGCTGCGGACCGCGCTGCGCCGCGATTACCGCGTCGCCCTCATTGACGAATTCCAGGACACCGACCCGCTCCAGTACGATATCTTCCGACGAATCTTCGATGGACACGGCGGCGTGTTCTTCATCGGCGATCCGAAACAGTCCATCTACCGTTTCCGCGGCGCCGACCTCTACGCCTACCGCCGCGCTGCGCGCAACAGCGACGGCGCCTTCACGTTGACCGAAAACTGGCGCTCCGAGCCGGCGCTGGTCCTCGCGCTCGGCGCGCTCTTCGATCGCGGCGGCGACCGGCCGTTTCTGATGGCGGGGATCGGCTTTCCCCGGGTGGCGCCGGCGGCGGCCGCGCGGCATCATTTTTTACGCGATGCCGCGACCGCCGCCGCGCTGCGCGTGTTCTTTCTCGCGCGTTCAGCGGAGAGCACCGCACCGGACGGTCGGCTGAAACCGATCAACCAGGGCGAGGCGACCGAGCGCTCTATTCGCACCGCTACGGCCGAAATCGTTCGACTGCTGAACGCCGGTCTCGCCGGCCACGCGATGTTGGGCGATCGTCCGCTCGGGGCCGGCGACCTCGCGGTGCTCGGCCGCTCACGGCGCCAGTGTGAAGAAGTCTACGCCGAATTGACGCGCCTCGGGGTGCCTTGCGTGCTCTATACGCAGTCCAGCGTCTTCGAGACCGATGAGGCGGCCACCGCCGCCCGGGTGCTGGAGGCGGTGGCGCGGCCCTGGGATGAGCGGCTGCTGCGCGGCGCGCTGCTCGTGGACTGGCTGGGCGGCGCCGCGACAGCTCCGGCTCGCTACGAGGAGGACCCGGCCGCTTGGGAAGCGTGCCGGACGCGCTTCCGCGACTATCACCGGCGCTGGCGCGAGCAGGGCTTCCTTCAGATGTTCCAGGCGCTGCTGGCGGGCGAAGGCGTTGCGGCGCGGCTCCTCGGCGAACCCCGCGGGGAGCGGCGACTGACGAACCTGCGTCAACTGGCCGAACTGGCCCACACGGCGGCCGTCCGCGAAGGGCTCGGCGTGGACGGCACGCTCGAATGGTGGGCGCGCGCCAGACAGGAAACCGACGACGCGGCGGACGAACGTCAGCTTCGGCTGGAAAGCGACGAGGAGCGCGTCAAGATCCTGACGATCCACGTCAGCAAAGGGCTCCAATTCCCGATCGTTTTCGCGCCCTTCGCCTGGGCGATCGGTCCCGGCGCGGAGGCGGGCGCCCGGGGCCGCAAGCGGGGAACCCCCGGCGGCGCGGTCGAGTTCCACGATCCCGAGCACGACGATACGCTGACGCTCGATCTCGGTTCCGAGGACTGGGATCGCGCAGGCCAGCTCGAGTCCGCCGAGGAACAGGCGGAAGCGTTGCGCCTGTTCTACGTGGCGCTCACGCGCGCGCGCAACCGCGCGTATTTCACGTGGGGCGCGGTCAAAGGCGCTGACACGTCCGCGCCGGCATGGTTCATTCATCGACCCGATCCGCCGGCGCCGGGCACGCTCGCCCGGTTCGATCTCGCCGCTCTTCCGGACTCGCGGCTGCGGCAGGATCTGGCACGCATCGCACTGGCTACTGGCGGCGCCATGGAAATCGCGGATGCCCCCGACGCGCCGGCGGCGCTGACGGTCGCGCCGGCGCCGGCCGCCGCGGAATTCCGCCCCCGCGCGTTTAGCGGGGTGATCCGCGACGACTGGCGCGTGGCCAGCTTCTCGGCGCTGACGGCGGAGGAGGACGGCGATCCGGACCGCCCCGACCGGGATGCCGCCGCGCCGCCGGCCGATGCGGTCGCGGCGCCGGCGCCGAACACGCCCGCCTCCGGAATCCACGCGTTTCCGCGCGGACCGCGCGCCGGCTCGATGCTGCATACGCTTTTCGAACGGCTCGATTTCGACGCCGCGCCGGATGCCGTCCGCGCGACGGCGGAAGACGTTCTGGCGGAGTATGGTTTCGACGCTCGCTGGGCCCACGCCGTCACGGAGGCGGCGGCGCGCGTGATGGCGACGCCGCTGTCGGCGGACGACCCGACCTTGCGGCTCGCCGCCATCCCCCGCAGACGGCGCACGGACGAAATGGAGTTCCACTATCCGCTGGCGCGCGTCCGGGCGGACGACCTGGGCGCCATTTTCCGGGCGCACAACGTTGCGCTGCCGCTGCGCGACCTGCCGGTGACCCTCGAACGGCTGCAATTCGCGCCGCTGCGCGGCTTCATGAAAGGGTACGTGGACCTCGTGTTCGAACACCGCGGCCGGTTCGCGCTCGCGGATTACAAGTCGAACTGGCTGGGCCCGGCGGCGTCCGCCTATACGCCGGAGCGGATTGCCGCGGAAATGGCGCAGGCGTGCTACGGGCTGCAGTACCACATCTACACGGTCGCGCTGCACCGCTGGCTGCGCTACCGGCGCGGCGCGGCGTATGACTACGACCGCGACTTCGCCGGGGTCTTCTATCTCTTCGTGCGCGGCATGTCGCCGGAGAGCGGACCGACACTCGGCGTCTTCCACGACCGGCCGGCGCGCGCGCTCATCGAGGCGCTGTCGGACTATTTCGAGCGCGGCTGAACGGCGCGCCCCGGCAGCCCGGCCCGTTTTTCCAAGGATTGGAGACGCGCCGACGCCGTTCTTCCAAGGGTTGGAAAAACGGGGCGGCGCGGTCCGCTCAGAACTCGGCGTGCGGCGTTGTGATCTCGTACTCGAGACCCAGGCATTCGGCGACGCGCGCGCAGGCGCGGGCCTTGTGGCCCAGGCCCAGCGCGAAATGGTGCGTCGGCCCCGCCTTGACCCAGCGCTTGAGGAACGTGCGCACGTCCGGCTCGAACTTGCCGTGTGTGTTGGTGTTACCTGTTGCCGGGATCGGACGGTCGAGCGATTCGCCCTCGGCGATGATGAACTTCATCGCGCCTCCGGCGGCCACGCCGATGCCGAGCATCGTCATCGGCCCCGTGCGCAACCGGAACTCGACGCTCGCGCCGCTGCCGGGCTTCCCGTGGTACTTCTTCAGGCTGCGGATCACCGGTTTGGCGGAGGCCACGTTGATGTGGTGCGGACCGTCGTGGCCGACCAGCACCGTATCCTGCGAGAAATCAATCGGGTGAAACTCGGCAAAGCTGCCGCCGATATCGAGCCGGTCCATGATCATCATGGCCACGCAGGTCTTGATGTCGAACTCGCCGCACATCGGGAAGCCGGCGCCGGTCAGCAACGAGTTGCCGACGATCAGGTTCGTCATCACCTCGCGGATCGGCGTGCCCTCGATGCCCTCGTAGTAGTACGCGAGGCCGTCCAGTTTCTTCTCCTCGATCAGTCCGTCCAGCGCGACGGCGGCGCGCGCCGCGGTCTCGAGGTGCTGCGGCGTCAGCTTTTCCGTGATCGGATCCACCTTGGGCTCCGGCGTTTCGAAGAAATCGAGGATGGCCTTCTTCTTCTCCGCGACCGCCGCAGGTGCCGTTTTCAGGTAATGCCGCAGCAGGTCGTCCGGCTCGGTCAGCACGACGTGCGCACCGAAGGCCTGCGTAATGGCGGTCGGATCCGCATGCATGTCCAGCATGGCCTCGAGCGTATGCCCCATCAGGCCAAGGCGCGCGCGGCGCAGGTCGTGGAGCGCCTTCGCGATGTCGCACCATTCGCGCAATTCGCCTTCGGCCTCAACGTCGCCGTTTTCGTAGCCCAGCAGCACGAAAGGTGGCCGGCGGCCCATGCGAACCGCCACGCCGGTGAACTCGGGAATCGAGCAGAAGTCGTCGTTGCAGAGCTGCATGTGCGTCGTGCAGTTGCCGTAGTCGAGCTTGCTGAGCGGCTGCAGCGCCACCAGCACGATCGGGCAACGCACGTCACGGGCGATAATGCCGAAGGTCGAAGACGTCGCGTAGGTCACCATGTCCACGAAGAGCAGATCCAGGTCGTCGGCCAGGATGCGCGGCAGCGCGGCATAGGCCGTCTGAGCGTTGTCCACCAGTCCGTAGTCGAACACCTTCACGCCCGTCGCCTTGACGCGGCCGACCAGCACCGCCTGTTTGCGGTGCATCTCGTCGAGCAACCCCGGAAACTGGGGCCAGTACGTGTGATGGCCGACGCCGACGATGCCGACGTTGGCGGTCAGCGGCCGTCGGCGCTCAACCTTGGGCGCGGGCTGGGTGAAAAGGCCGGCAGCGGACGGTTGGGTTGCAGAGGACGATTGGCGGGCGGGCATGGGAGTCTCCTGTCATTAAGGGTTCAGTATTTGCACGAGAGCCATTTTATTGTTAGCATACCCAATGGCCGGTGGCAAGCGCGCCTTGTGCCTTGTGGCGTTGGACGCGCACCGGACCCTAACACGTGAGGTCTGCAAATGTCATGAACCGACACCCGATCCCCATTCCCCAGGCCCCTGTCCCCGATGCCTTTCGATGGCGCGACGTACAGTTGGAAATGAGCCTCAAGCCATTCTTCGACACCTCCGACGAAACGCGGGACGCGGTGCTCACCGAACTATTCCACCAATGGCTGCCGCTGTGCCGCTACAGCGACACGATCTCGGTCATGTTCTGGATCGGCGACGGCTCGGAAATCCTCGAGTTCGACGGCGATCTCGACCGTGAGTTCGAATGGGGGCGCTACCAGGGCAGCGCCAACAAGCAGTTCTGGGTCGAACAGAAGGCGGTCGAAGGCGAGAGCGACGCCGACCATGCGGGCATTGACGGCGGCAAGGCCTCCGCCGATCCCGAAGGCCGGGGACTGCACCGGCGCCCGTACCTTTACCGCCCCAACCCCGCCCGCTTCACCTACCGCTGGCTCCGTGGGACTGTGGCGGCGATCAAACGCATCGGGGCGGAAATCACCGGCAAGCGCATCCTCGTCGGCGAAACGTTCGATATCGGCCCCGAGTTCGCCGTCTCGCGCTTCAAGTTCGAGTGGCACCGCGAAATCCTTTCCAAGTCCCTGCAGTTCGCCGGCAAGTTCATCGTCTGCGACGGCGTACTGAACGCGGACTCGCGGGCGTACGCCGCGTTTCCCGACGGGATTCCCGAAGGCACGACGGTCGGTTGCTTCCTCGGCCGCCAGTCGCGCTGCCTGTTCGAGGCGGTGGGTTTCGACTTCCTCTGGTTCTCGAACGGCTTCGGCTTCGCGATGGATCCCTGGTCACTCGTCGGCCGCATCTTCGACGGGCAGCACTTCCACCCGGAACTGGCGCGCGAAACCGCGGAGAGAATTCTGCAATTCTGGCGCGAGTTCCGCGCGGAATTTCCACCGCAATGGCCCGTGCGCACACGCGGCACGAACCTCGGAACGAGCGTGGACCTCGCTTCCGATGCCTCGCCGATCGGCCGCATCTTCACCGAAGTCGGCGCCGTGGACGCGCCCGTCAATTCACCTTGGGCCGCATTGGACGGCGACTTCGGGATCGAGCTCGCGGGCTGGATGAGCCACATCGTCCGCCGCCCCGGCAGCGCTTTCCGCTACCGCTTCTATGCCCATGACCCGTGGTGGAACAACAGCCCGTGGCTCGACCGCTACGACCGTGAGCCCTACGACATCTTCTTGCCGCTCTCCGTCGCGCGCATCGATGAAAACGGCGCCGCCGAAATCCCGCGCGACCTCGCGATCCTGACGGTGGATGACGCGTACGGCCGGATGCCGCCGATCGTGCCTGCCGAGATCATTCCGCACATCCTGCGCTGCCGTGAACGCGGGCCCGATGCGCCCGGCCCGTTTGTCTGGGTCTATCCGTTCGACGATCTGCACCGGATTGCGCTCGACGAAGGTCGCCCCGGCGACGTCATGTGGTGCGACTGGGTCGCTCGCGGCGCGATCAACCAGGGCTTCCCGCTCAACACGGTCGTGGACGAAACGATCGCCGCCGCGCGCCCGGAGGCACTCGTCGGCCGCGTGCTGGTGACGCCCGCACCTGAACCCGGAACGCCCCGCGAGGCCGCCGTGCGCGCGCGGCTGGATGCCGGTTTCGACACATTGCTCTACGGCCCGCTCAAGCCCGGTTCCGTCTTCATGCCGCTCCTCGGTCTGCGCGCGGCCGAGCCGCTCGCGGGCGACTTCGACCTGGAGCTGCACGGCCCGCCGGAGGGCGAAGGCCTCGCCGGCGGACTCCGGCTGCGCCACCTTGATTTTCTCTCCGGTGGCGGCTGGGCGGAAGCGCCCGCGGCGGAGGCAGATCCGGCGATGCATCGCGCGCTGGGCCGTCGCCAAACGGAAAAGCGCGTCGCCCTTGCAGCGCGAAAGATGCCCGCCGGCGCGCGACTCGCCTGGTTGCGCGGATCGCTCTCCTCCGGCGAATACCGGCCGGAACAACCTTCGCCTATTGTCGGGCCGCTGCTGCGCCCGATGCCGCCGCAGAAGTTCTTCCCGGCCGATCGGCTCGCCCGCTTCGCGATGGAGGTCTTCGGCTGGCGCGCGGTCGTACCGGACGCCGAGCCGGATCAGCGGCGGCCCTACCTGACGGCGCATCGCAACCGGAACGGCTATGTCTTCAGCGGCTACCACCCGGACGCCACGGTGGACTGGGAGTTGCGCTGCCCGCTCGGCGCACCGCTGCTGGAAGGCGGATGGAATATACTGCGCGGCGGACGCACGCGCGTGCGCGGCGCAACCGCCTGGCAGCGCGATGTCCGGGTTTTCATCGAAGGCCAAACCGAGGGCCGCATCTTCTGCCGTTATCACCCCTCCATCGGCCACGGGGTGAACCTCCGCTTGTTGCTGACGGGACTGAAAGGCGCGCGCGTACATTTCCTGCCGATCGCCGGCACGGAAGGCGGGCTGCAGATCCTGCGCGATCCAATATTCCCTTACCTGGCGGGGCGGTTCGAACCGGTGAGCGTTCGACACACGCCGGAAGGCTCGGTGATTACGATCGAAAACGTCGAGGGCGATCTGTTGTTCAGTTGGTAAGCAGTACCGGCTCGTTCGCACGTCGGCGCCGGGGCGGCCATCGCCGAACCGACGTCAACGCACGGCGGATGGGGAACGAAATCGCTGGCCGTCATCAGAATCGCCATCGACGCTCCCAAACCATGCGAGCCCGGCAATGACCTCCGGGGCGCATGCGATGAGGATTCCCGCTTGGCGGCGCGGAACGAGGCGGGCATAGTGAACCGCGATGCTGCGCAATCTCCTGATCGTGCTGGCGGCGGCCGTCGTGGTCGCCCTGCCGTTTCTGTTCCGCCGCGATCGCGCGCGGGAGACGCCGGGCGCCGAGGCGCTGACGCTGGTCATCGTCTCCCCCCACAACGAGGCGATCCGCTACGAGTTCGCTCGAGCGTTTTCCGACTGGCACCAACGCGAGCGCGGTCGGCCGGTCAAGGTGGAGTGGCTCTCCATCGGCGGTACGACCGAGATCGCGCGCTACCTCGAAGCGCAGTACATTGCCGCGGTCCGCGCCTGGTGGCGGCGTCAGGGCCGCGCGTGGCTGCCGGGTGCCGAGGACGCCCTACTCGACCCGCGCTTCCCTTCGTCGCCGCCGGAAGCGGCCCGCCGCGCGGGCGAGGACGACGCCACCCTCGCCCGCCGCTGGGAGGAACTGCGCGCGCTGAACACCGCCTTCCGCGCCACGGACGACCCCGCGGCATTCGGTGCGCGGATTGACCTGTTTTTCGGCGGCGGGCAGTATGACCACCACCGCGCGTTCGGCCGCGGCCTGACCGTGGCGCCCTGGCCCCCCGATGCGGAGCCGGAAGGTCTCTTCCGCGACGCGCGCGGACGCGAGCTGATCCCGGAGCGCGTTTCCGGCGAAATCTGGCGCGCGCCGACGTACTTCGGCTGCGCGTTGAGCGCGTTCGGCATCTGCTGGAACCGCGACCGAATCCGAGCGCTGAACGTCCCGCCGCCGGCGGCCTGGGAAGACCTCGCGCGCCCCGAGTTCTTCCGCCAGATTGGGGCGGCTGACCCGACCAAGAGCGGCAGCATCGCCAAGGCATTCGAGATGATTGTTCACCAGCAATGCCGCCGCGCGGTCGGGCGCGCCGGTTTCGACGCCGCGCAGATAGCGGTCTTCGAGGCGCGTTACGCCGCCACGCGGAACCTCGCGCCCGGTGCGCGCCCCGACGACGTTCCGGCGGAATACGCGGACGCCGTCTCGAATGGCTGGTTCGAGGGCCTGCGGCTCATCCAGCGCATCGGCGCGAACGCCCGCTATTTCACGGACTCGGCGAGTAAGGTGCCAATCGACGTCGCGGCGGGACAGGCCGCGGCGGGCCTGGCCATAGATTTCTATGCGCGCTACCAGGCGCAATACAGCCGCGACGCGGACGGCGTCGAGCGCCTCGTTTATGTGACGCCGCCCGGCGGATCGAGCATCAGCGCCGACCCCATCAGCCTGCTGCGCGGAGCCGAACACCGCGCCTTGGCCGTGGAATTCATCCGCTTCGTGTTGGGCGAGGAAGGTCAGCGCCTCTGGAACCAGCGGCCGGGCACGCCGGGCGGGCCGGTGCGATTTGGGTTGCGGCGGCTGCCGATCCGGCGCGATTTCTATCCGTCGGACGATCCCGAATTTCAGGCCGCGCACGCGGCGCGTGCGGCATACACGGCGGACAACCTGGCCGCGCCGGACATCAATCCATTCTCTCTGGCGGAAAACTTCCAATACGAGGCGCGATGGACTTCGCGGCACTTCGGCGTGCAGCGCGATATCGTGAAGGCCATGTGCTTGGACTCCTTTGACGAACTGCAGGCGGCCTGGGCGGCGATCCTCGCCAACGGCGGACCGGACGCGCAACCGGAGGCGATGGCGCAGCTCGGCGCGATGCCGGACCGTCCCGAGCCGCTGACCTGGTCCAGTGCGCTGGAGATTCCACGCCAATACGATCGCATGGACTACCTGCGCGAATGGACCGAATTCTTCCGGGAAAGCTACCGCAAGGCGCGAAGAATCGCAGAGGGCAAGTGACCGCTGCGCACCCGTCGCCGCGCAGCGCGTTGAAACCCTCGCCGAAGGACGATTCCCATGCCTCGAAATTGATTCCTGGCGTGGCGGGCCGGGGCGCCTTCTGAAAGAGCATGCGGAACAGGCGAACGCCCCAGAGGAGCGCTGTGCCGTTCCTCCGCTGCAGGTGGCTCGGAGTGCGTGCATGGCGGAGCTGCGGCGGGCTCACGGAGCGAAGGTCAACCCTCGGGACGTCTTCGATGAGACACCACGTATGGACGCGCACGCACGGGCCGGCCGAAGGGCTTCGAACTGCTGATCCGCCGCGGGGCAGATGTGAACTATGCCGGGAAGACCGACGACGAAAACGGCGATGGCGCGTTGCACCTGGCCGGAAACATCCCAGTGGCCGAGGCCTTCTTGGCCGCGGGGCTAGATTGACCATGCCGCTCGGTGCACGGCCGCGACGTCGCTCTACGCCATGGCGCAGCGGGGCCCTGCGGAGTTGACGCCATGCCATCTCCAGAAAGGCGCGGACCCGAATGCGGCAACCCACGACGGTGACGTGACCTCGCTTTTCTGAGCCAGGGGGTGTGTTAGTCTGAGGTCGGCAG
>CAYLTB010000013.1:8362-40301 GCA_964386675.1 uncultured Verrucomicrobiota bacterium | reverse complement strand
TTCCGGCCGCGGGCTTTGCAGCGTCCACGGGCTTTGCGGCGGGCTTCTCAGGCGCGATGGCCGCGGAGGAGATCCGCGGGAAGAGCGCGGACGGCGCGCCGAGCGCGACTCCCGGCTTCAGTCCGCCCCAGCGCCTGGCCTCCTCGATGACCGGCGGCGCGTCGCCGAGCCCCAGCGCGCGGCGAAGCTCCTGCATCTTGCCGGGCATAACCGGGTAGAGGAGCGCGGAAACCACGCGAAGCGCCTCGGCGGCCGTGTAGAGCGCGCGGCGCAGCGGCGCGGGGTCGGGGGCCTTCGCCAGGACCCAGGGCTTCTGGTGTTCGAGGTAGCGGTTCGTCTGGCGCACCGCGGCGATTACCGCGCCGATACCGGCGTCCAGCCGCATTGTCGGAATGGCGTGTTCGAGCTCCGTTGCGGCTTTCTGCACCGCCGCCCAGAGATCTGCCTCCGGTCCGTCGGACGGCGCGGCGAGGGTCGGCGGTTGCGGCACCTGCCCGCCGCAGTTGGAGTGGATCAGCTTGAGCACGCGGCTGAGGAGATTGCCGAGGTCGTTGGCGAGGTCGCTGTTGTAGCGGCGGACGAAGGCGTCCTCGGTGAACGAGGCATCCTGGCCGAGCACCATTTCCGCCATCAGGAAGTAGCGGAACGGGTCCACGCCATAGCGGTCAATCAATTCCATCGGGTTGACGACGTTGCCGAGGCTCTTGCTCATCTTGGTCTGGCCGGAGAGCCACCAGCCGTGGGCGAAGACGCATTCGGGCATCGGCAGGCCCATGGCCTTGAGCATCGTCGGCCAATAGACCGTGTGCGTGGTGAGGATGTCCTTGCCGATCAGGTGATAGCTGGCCGGCCACCAGCGCCGGAAGCGCGCCTCGTCGCGCCGGTAGCCGACGGCGCTGATGTAGTTCACCAGCGCATCGAACCAGACGTAACAGACATAATCGCGGTCGAACGGCAGTTCGATGCCCCAGGCTAGCCGGCTCTTCGGGCGCGAAACGCACAGGTCGTTGAGCGGCTTGCGCAGGAAGCCGAGCGTCTCGTTGCGGCGGAAATCGGGTTGAATGAAACCGGGATGCTCCTCGATGTAGCGGATCAGCCAGTCCTGGTACTGGCTCATCCGGAAGAAGTAGTTCGACTCGCGGATGCGTGCGATGTTGGGGCGATCCTCGGGTTTCTCGCCGGGGGCGAGGTTCAGGTCGCGCTCGGTGACGAAGGTCTCGCTGGAAACGTCGTACCAGCCGTCATACTCGGCCCGGTAGATTTCGCCGCGGTCGTAGAGGTCTTGAAGGATCTCCTGCACGACTTCGTAATGGCGCGGCTCGGTGGTTCGGATGAAATCG
Source organism: uncultured Verrucomicrobiota bacterium (assembly GCA_964386675.1). Taxonomy (GTDB): domain Bacteria; phylum Verrucomicrobiota; class Kiritimatiellia; order PWTM01; family PWTM01; genus CALGXT01. The sequence goes on along the minus strand of CAYLTB010000013.1, from coordinate 38,961 downwards.
TCGTTCGTGATTTCCAGCCGCTTCCAGAGCTCCTGGAAGCGCACGACGGTGCGGTCGGCCTGTTCGCGGGGCGGGATGCCGGCCTTGGCGGCGGCCTGCTGGACCTTCTGGCCGTGCTCGTCGGTGCCGGTCAGGTACCAGGTCGGGACGCCGAGCAGCCGATGGTAGCGCGAGAGCACATCGCCGAGGATCGTCGTGTAGGCGTGCCCGATGTGGGGCCGGTCGTTGACGTAGTAGATCGGGGTGGTCAGGTAGAACTTTTCCGACGCCATGTGCAGCCTCGCTCCGGGTTCCGGTTCGCGCGCGTTGGAAATCCCCGCGCCGCAAGCGGGCATCATGTCGGAACCGGCGCGCGCTCACAAGCCCGAAACCGGCGCGCGGCGGCGGCGGGCGCGCGGAGGCGCGGGGCCGCCGGATTCGGTTCCGTCGGGCTCGCCGATCACCGCTCCGGGGTCAGTGTGCGCGGTGCGGCGCGGGAGGCGCGCTGGGCGCGGTTGTAGGCCCAGTCGCGGATCGCGGCGATCTGCTCGGACATCGTGGTCGAAAGCGGGATCATCCGCACCGTATAGCGCCGCACGTCGTCCAGCGTCATCGGGCGGCCCTGGGTGTGCGCGTCGATCCGGGCCGAAATGACCGCCTGCTCGATCTCCGCGCCGGTCCAACCCTCGGTCGAGTGCAGCAGCCGGTCCACGTCCATCTTCGCTGGGTCCGCGCCGTTGAGCCGGAGGTGAATCTTGAAGATCTCGCGCCGCTCGTCCGGTCCCGGCAGGTCGCAGAAGAACACCTCGTCGAAGCGGCCCTTGCGCAGGACCTCCGCCGGCAGCGATTCGATCCGGTTGGCGGTCGCCGCGATGAAGACCAGCGGCGGGCGTTCCTGCATCCAGGTCAGGAACGACGAGAACGTCAGCGACTGCTCGACCGTGGCGCTCTTGGTGGTCATGCCGAGCGCGTTTTCCACCTCGTCAATCCAAAGCACCACCGGCGCCAGCGCCTCGACGGTCTCCAGCGCGCGGTTGAAAGCGGCCTCGGGCGTGCCGTAGAGGCCGGAGAAGACCAGGTTCATGTCCAGCCGGAAGAGCGGGACCCGCCAGAGGCTGGCGATCGCCTTCGCCGAGAGGCTCTTGCCGCAGCCGCTGATACCCATGATCAGCACGCCGCGCGGGACCGGCAAGCCGGCGTCGAACGCTTCCTGCGTGAACAGATCCTTGCGCTTGAGCGCCCACTCCCGCAACACCTCGAGGCCGCCGACGGCATCCATCGAGAGGGAGTGCGGAATGAAGTGGAGGAATCCCTCGCGGCGGAGCAGCGACTGTTTCGCCGCGAAAACGCGATGGAGCGCGGTCGCCTCGTCCGCGGCGCCGGCGGCGAAGACCGCGTGCATGACATGCTCGGCCTCGTCGAGCGTGAGGCCCCGTAGGGCCAGCGCCAGCACCGAGCGCAGCCCGTCGGAGAGCGCGGCGCCGGGGTAATCGCCCCGCACGCGCTCGATCACTGCGGCCAGTTCGTCCGGCGCCGGCAGGGGCAGTTCCAGCAGGAAAATGTCCTTCGCCATGGCCGTCGGCACGTCCAATTCCGGCGCCAGCAGGATCAGGTGCGCGGACTTGACCGGCGCCAGCGCGGCCTTGACGTCGCGTAGCGCGCGCACGACCTCGGTTCGGGAGAGAAACGGAGAGAGATCCTTCATCACGTGGAACCCGGGCCGCGGCGCGTCCCGCAGCGCGCAGATGGCGGCGGCCGGATCGCGGGTGGCGCCGTCCGCCGGCGCATCGCTCCAGCCGTCCACGCAAGTCCAGGTGCGCACGGGAACGCCGGCCTCCGCGGCCAACGCGTCGAACGCGCCGAGTGCCCGCTGCTCCTCGGGTGTAATAACCCCGATGAGCGGATAGCGTCCCTCCAGCGCGGGTCGGATCAATCGAAGCAAGGCGTTTTCACCCCGGACGGGAGCATTCATGATGTCGTTCCTGCGAGATATCGTTGCATACCCGGTGCATCGGCGACAACGCGAAAGCGCAGCGCCGAGATTGCCGTTGGACGCGGCCGCGCGCCGGCGGTAGAATCGCACCGATGGGCGGAATCCACGAGAGCTCCGCGCCGGCGGCGCGCGTACGCCGGGGGCTGGCGGCGGCGGGCCTTGTCCTGGCCGCGGCCCTGGCGCTGACGGCGGCCCTGGCGATTCGCGAATACCGCCGGCAGCACCGGTTCGACCCGCTGATCGCGGATATCGCGGCGGCGCACGGCGTGGACGCAAAGCTCGTTTGGCGCGTCGTCCGTCGCGAGAGCCGGTTCCGGATCATGGCGGTCGGAGCGGCCGGCGAGGTCGGCCTGATGCAGGTGACCCCCGGCGCTGCGCTCGACTGGGCGGCGGCGAACCGCGTCAAAGCCCCGGAGCGGGAGGCCCTCTTTGATCCGGCGCTGAACCTGCAGGTCGGCGTCTGGTACCTTGGCCGGGCCCTGCGCCACTGGGGCGACCGCGACGTGCCGGCGGTATTCGCGCTGGCCGAGTACAACGCCGGCCGCATCAATGCCGCGCGCTGGGCCGCCGACGCCGCCGATGCGGAGGCGTTCCTCGACGCGATAACATATCCCGCAACACGCCGATACATCCGCGACGTGCTGGAGCGGCCATGAAACAAAGACCGGCGGCGCGCCGCGGGCCGAAGGCTTTCCTGGCCGGCCGCCGGTACTCAACCCAGCGCCGCCAGCGCTGCCGCGTAGTCCGGTTCCTGCGCGATTTCGGGAACCTGTTGCGCGTGGCGCACGCGGTTGTCCGCGTCCACGACGAGGACCGCGCGGCTCAACAGACCGGCGAGCGGACCATCCACGATCCGCACGCCGAAATCCTGTCCGAATTCCGGGGAACGCATCGTCGAGAGGTTGACGACATTCGTCAGGCCCTCGGCGGCGCAGAAGCGCTGCTGCGCGAACGGCAGATCGGCCGAGATGTTGAGAACGACCGTGTCCAGATGCTTCGCCGCCTCCGCGTTGAAGCGCCGGGCCGACGCCTGGCAGACGCCGGTATCGAGGCTGGGCACGATGTTGAGGATCTTCTTTTTACCGGCGAAGTCTTTCAGCGTCTTGTCCGACAAATCGACGGCAGTCAGCCGGAAATCGGGACAAGCCGAGCCGACCGGCGGCAGCGATCCGAAGGTGTGAATCGTTTGGCCTTTGAAGGTGATGACCGACATGGGTTACGTCTCCTGTTCGAGTCTCAATATACCGCCGAATTCCGGCGGGGCAAGCGGCCGCGGAGGTATCCGGTCTTCGAATTTCCAAACTTTGGATGACCGACGGCCCCGAGCTTCCAACGCTTGGAAAACCGCTTTGGGGGCGCGCTCGCCGCGGGTGCAGTTCAGCCCATGACCCTTCCCGAGCGCATCGCCCAGTGGCGCAGGGCCGAACTCAAGAAGCGCTCCGCCGCATGGAGCTTTGCGCAGGGACCTGCGAGGACAACGCTCATGATCACGGCGAAGACATGCCCGTGATGTCCAGCGCTCGACGTCTCGTATGGGATTCTGTGTGCGCCCCGCAAGGAATGAAGCATTGCGCGCCGCCGTGCGGCTGGACCATACTGTACTGGCACGCCGGCGACGGGACGACCGTCCCGTCGCCGTGGAAACCGTGAAACGAACCGCATTCCTTCTGGTCTTGTTGGGCGCCGGACTGGCCGTCGCGCGCGCCGAGCGCGCCCCGCCGCCGCGCGGCACGCTCCGGCTGCGCAATGGAGACCGGCTCAGCGGCGCCCTGGAATGGCTCGATATCGAAAGCGGATTCGCGCACATCCGGGCGGAATACGCGCGATCGCCCGTCGCGCTACAATTGGATGCGATCGAGGAGTACCGTTCCCCCGGCACCGCCGCCGCCGAACCGAGGAACTGGATGATTGCGCTGGCCAATGGCGACCGGCTATCAGGCTCGCTGGTCGCTCTGGACGAGCGCGCGTTGACGTTCGACACGCCGAACGCCGGGCCGCTGTCGGTGAGCCGTTCCGAAATTCGGACGGCCACGCACCATATCGGCGGCGACTTCGTTTTCAAGGGCCCCGGCGACGAGAGGGATTGGCCGTCAAAAACCGGATCACTGAAATTCGAGAAAGGCGCGGTGGAACTCGGGCCGCGGGCGCACATCGGCCGCACGTTGGAGCGGCTGCCGCGGCGCATGCGGCTGGAGTTCGATGCCGCCGGCAATGCCGCCGGGCGGCTGACCGTGCAATTGTACGGAACCGCCACCGCAATTTCGGGAACCGCCAAACCGCATTATCAACTGATCCTGGCATCGCAGAACCGGCTCACGCTGGCACACCTGTCGCCTCAACGCGGCACTCGGCGCTTCAATACCAGCGCCCCCCAGGGCGACACCTCGGCCGAGATCTCCGCCCGCGTCATATTGCTCGCCGACCTCGACCAGCATCGCTTTGAAGCGTTCGTCAACGGTCAATCCGTGGCGGTTTGGGACGATGGTGAACGACCGACGGCGGCCGGAACGGCCTTGACGCTGATGAACCTGTCAACGGGCACGGTCACGGTGAGCAATCTCGAGGTTCGGGAATGGTCGGGATTCCTGGCCGTCCCGCCGGATGCCGAGTCCGGTTCCACCGTGCTGTTGAAGCTGAACAACGGCGATGTGATCAACGGCGCATCGCTCGCGATTTCCGAGGGGACGGTCCGCATCGGGACGCCGTTCGGGAACCTGACCGTGCCCGTGGAAAGGGTGGCGAACATCGCTTTTCCGGGACCGACCGTTTCGGATCCGCCGCCGCCCGGCGCCGCGCGCGTGTATCTGAACGACGGCACCGAGCTGACGCTGGTCCTTCAACCGGCGGCCGCCGGCGAAATCGTCGGCGTTTCCGCGGGTTTGGGGCGCATCCGGGCGCCCCTGGATGCCGTGGTGCGGCTGGAGTGGGAGCCCCGCAAGCCCCCGCCCAGCGATAGATCCCGTCCCTGAGGCCAATGGTCCGAACCGTCCCGGCGCCGCCTTCCGCCGCGAAACAGAGCAAAGAATCTCTCGCAAAAAAAATATTTTCTTTTGATTTGCACACGCCCCGCTCCGCACTATCTTTCACCGCGTGATGACTACAAGGCAGGCTGCCCATACACTCGCTGTGACCCCATACCTTGTGGTCTTCGCCTGCTGTGACCGCGTCGGCGGCCACGCGGTTTTCACCGAATTTCCAAGGCCGTTCAATTTCTGATTCGAGAGGTCCATTCGTCATGATTCTGCCCAAGACCGCCGTTCCTCCCGCCCATTCCGCCGCGCCCGAGCGCGGAACCGAGCCGCCGCGTGCCAATCGTCCATCGCCGCGCTTGCGCAAGGTCAAGAACGCCGGGAACGCGCCGGCTGCGGCGCCCGGTCTCCGGGTGCCGCGGGTTTTCTCGACCGCGGGCCGGCATCCGTTTGATGAGCTTCAGTGGGAGCGGCGCCAGGCGGCCATCACGGACGATAAAGGCCGCACGATCTTCGAGCAGTCGGACGTGGAGGTTCCGGCGTCGTGGTCGCAACTGGCCACGAACGTGGTGGCCTCGAAGTATTTTTACGGCGCGCACGGCTCGCGCGAGCGGGAATACTCGGTGCGGCAGCTCGTCCACCGCGTCGCGCGCACGATTGCCGACTGGGGGTTGCGGGACGGCTATTTCGCCTCCGCGGAAGACGCGGAGACGTTCTACCACGAGCTGGCCTGGTTGTGCGTCAACCAGTATGGCGCGTTCAACTCCCCGGTGTGGTTCAACTGCGGGTTGCACCAGCAGTACGGCGTTGGCCGGCACAGCGCCGCGGGCAACTACTACTACGACGCGGCCGAGCGGACCGTGCGGCGGGCGGCGACACAGTACGAACGGCCGCAGTGCTCTGCGTGCTTCATCCAGTCGGTCGAGGACTCGATGGAGAGCATCATGGCGCTGGCGCGCAGCGAGGCGATGCTGTTCAAATTCGGCAGCGGCAGCGGCACGGATCTCTCGACGCTGCGCAGTTCGCGCGAGTTGCTCAGCGGCGGCGGGAAGCCCAGCGGGCCGCTGTCGTTCCTGAAGGTGTACGACGCGATCGCCAGCGTCGTGAAGTCCGGCGGCAAGACGCGCCGTGCCGCCAAGATGAACACGCTGAAGATCCACCACCCGGACATCAAGGAGTTCATCGAGGCCAAGCAGAAAGAGGAGCGCAAGGCCTGGGCGCTGATCGAGGAAGGCTACGACGGCAGCTTCAACGGCGACGCCTACGGCTCGATCGCCTACCAGAACGAGAACCTCAGCGTGCGCGTCACCGATGACTTTCTGCGCGCCGTCGAGGCGGACGGGGAGTGGCAGACGCGGTTTGTTACCGATCCGACCCGTCCCGGCCCGACCTACCGGGCGCGCGACCTGATGCGCTGGATAGCGGAGGGCGCGTGGATCTGCGGTGATCCGGGCGTGCAATACGAGGACACCATCCAGCGCTGGCACACCTGCAAAAACGACGGCGCGATCCACTCGAGCAACCCGTGCTCCGAATACATGTTCCTCGACGACAGCGCGTGCAACCTCGCCTCGCTGAACCTGATGAAGTTCATGACCGCCGGCGGCGAATTCGACACCGAGCGCTTTCGCGCGGCGGTCGATATCTTCATCACTGCGCAGGAAATCCTCGTGGATGCCTCGAGCTATCCGACCGAGAAGATCGCCTGGAACAGCCACCGGTACCGCCCGCTCGGTCTGGGCTACGCGAACCTGGGCTCGCTGCTGATGTCGCAAGGCCTGCCGTATGACAGCGATGCGGGCCGCGCGATGGCCGCGGCGATCACGGCCGTGATGCACGGTCGCGCCTATGCGCACTCGGCGGAACTGGCGCGGGTGCAGGGGCCCTTCGAGCGGTTTCCCGCCAACCGGGAGCCGATGCTCGATGTCGTACGCATGCACCTGGCGGCGGCGCGCGCGATCGGCGGCGAATGCCCGGAGCCGCTGCGCCGCGCCGCGGTCGCGGCCCTCGAGGAGGCGCTGGCCGGCGGCGAGCGGCACGGTTATCGGAACGCCCAGGTCACGGTGCTCGCTCCGACCGGCACGATCGGCTTCATGATGGATTGCGACACGACCGGCGTGGAGCCGGACATTGCCCTCGTGAAGTACAAAACGCTCGCCGGTGGCGGCCTGCTCAAGATCGTCAACCGCACCGTGCCCGCCGCGCTGACCCGGCTCGGCTACGGCCCGGCAGCGATCGGGCGCATTCTAAAGCACATCGAGGAACGCGACACGATCGAGGGCGCGCCCGATCTCGACGAGCGGCACCTGCCGGTCTTCGACTGCGCCTTCGCGCCGCGCAACGGGCAGCGCTACATCCCGTATCTCGCGCACCTCAAGATGATGAGCGCCGTACAGCCGTTCCTGTCGGGCGCCATCAGCAAGACGATCAACATGCCCGAACACACGACCGCCGACGAGATCATGGACACCTATTTGGCGGGCTGGCGGCTCGGGCTGAAGGCGGTCGCGATCTACCGCGACGGCAGCAAGCGCAGCCAGCCGGTCAACACGGGCAAGGCCAAGGATACCGCCGCCGCCCCGGCGCCGGCGGCCGCGCCCGCCGCCCCGGCCGGCGGCAACGGTTCCAAGGCGCGTCCGCTCCGCCGCCGGATGCCCGCCACGCGGCGCTCCGTCACGCACAAGTTCGACATCGCCGGCCACGAGGGCTACCTCACGGTCGGCCTGTACGAAGATAACACCCCCGGCGAGCTGTTCATCACGATGGCCAAGGAGGGCAGCACGGTCGGCGGGCTGATGGACTGCTTCGGCACCGCGATCTCGCTGTGCCTCCAGTACGGCGTGCCGCTGAAGACCCTGGTCGAAAAGTTCGCCCACAGCCGGTTCGAACCCAGCGGTTTCACGAAGAACCCGGACATCCCGATCGCGAAGTCGCTGACCGACTATATCTTCCGCTGGATCGGGCAGACCTTCCTCGATCCGCGCGACGAACACGGCGCGCGCAGCGGCGATGCCGACGACGTCCGCAACGCCGAGCGGTTGCCGGCCGCGTCAAGCGCCCCGTCCGACAAGTCCGCGGCGGCCGCGCCGGCAGCCGCGCCCACCGTTTCGCGGGTGGACGCCCAGTTCAAGCACTTCATGGAGGATGCGCCCGCCTGCGACCAGTGCGGCGCGATTACCGTGCGCAACGGCGCCTGCTACCGCTGCTTCAACTGCGGGAATTCGATGGGTTGTTCCTGAGCGGCGCCGCCGCCGGTGGCGGTATCGGTTTCCCGGCCCTGTACGCCCGCGGGGCCGGGGTGTCCGGGCCCGGGAGAGCGGATCCCGGCCGACCTCGAGTTTCGCCGCTGTTTATGCGGGGATTCAGCGCTCTTTTTCCTGCCGAAAAAGCTTCCGCTCCGGGCGAATTTTCGCTAGATTGGACCAGCCATTTCCGGAGCGAAAAAATGCCCGAACTGACATCCGATAACCAAACCGCCGAACTCCGCACTTCCGCCCCTGAAAACACCCCGGCCGCCGCCGGCGCGGCCGCCTACGATGCCGGCGCGATCACGGTCCTGGCGGGCCTGGATGCGGTCCGCAAACGGCCGGCGATGTACATCGGCGACACCGGCGCGCGCGGCCTACACCACTGCGTATTCGAGGTCGTGGACAACAGCGTGGACGAGGCGCTGGCCGGCTATTGCCGGCACATCGCCGTGGTGTTGAACGCCGACGGCTCGGTGTCCGTGGAGGACGACGGGCGCGGCATCCCGGTGGATCTGCACAAGACCGAGAAGCGCTCGGCGCTCGAGGTCGTGATGACCGTGCTGCACGCCGGCGGCAAGTTCGACCACAACTCCTACAAGGTTTCCGGTGGGCTGCACGGCGTCGGCGTCTCATGCGTCAACGCGTTGAGCGAGTGGATGGAAGTCGAGGTCCGCCGCGACGGCCGGGTCTGGCACCAGCGGTACGAGCGCGGGCATCCGGTCGCGCCCGTTGCGCCGATCGGAAAGACGCGGACGACCGGCACAAAAGTGACGTTCTTCCCCGACGCGCAGATTTTCCAGACGCTCTCGTTCAACTGGGACATTCTGGCGAACCGTCTGCGCGAGCTGGCGTTTTTGAACCGCGGCATCGAAATTTCGCTGCGGCAGGAGGAACCGAGCCGCGAGGAGATCTTCCACTACAAGGGCGGCATCGTCGAATTCGTGGAACACCTGAATCGAAACAAGACGCCGCTGCACCCCAAGCCCATCTTTCTGCAGGGCGAGAAGGACCGCATCGGGGTCGAAATCGCGCTGCAATACTGCGACGCCTTCAACGAGAGCGTATTCAGCTTCACCAACAACATCAACACCGTCGAGGGCGGCACGCACCTCAGCGGATTCCGTTCCGCGCTGACCCGCACGATCAACGCCTACGCGAAGGCCAACAAGCTGTTGAAGAGCGAAAGCGACGTCATGAGCGGCGACGACGTCCGCGAGGGCCTCACCGCCGTCATCAGCGTCAAGGTACCCGATCCCCAGTTCGAGGGCCAGACGAAGACCAAGCTCGGCAACAGCGAGGTCGAGGGCATCGTCGCCTCGATCGTCAACGAACAGTTGGCAACGCACTTCGAGGAGCACCCGAGCGTCGCGCGCCGCATCATCGAGAAGGCCGTGCTGGCCGCGCGGGCGCGCGAGGCCGCTCGCAAGGCCCGCGACCTGACGCGGCGCAAGGGCGCGCTCGACAGCGGCGGACTGCCCGGCAAGCTCGCCGACTGCTCGGAGAAGGATCCGATGAGCTGCGAGCTGTTCATTGTCGAGGGCGACAGCGCCGGCGGCTCGGCCAAGCAGGGCCGCGACCGCCGATTCCAGGCGGTGCTGCCGTTGCGCGGCAAGGTGCTCAATGTCGAGAAGGCGCGCGACGAGAAGATGCTCAACAATAACGAAATCCGGACCATCATCCAGGCCCTCGGCGCCGGATTCGGCCGCGACGAATTCAAAATCGAAAACCTGCGCTACCACCGCATCATCATCATGACCGACGCGGACGTGGACGGCTCGCACATCCGCACGCTGTTGCTGACGTTCTTCTACCGGAAGATGGCGGAGCTGATCGAGCGCGGCCACGTCTTTATCGCCCAGCCTCCGCTCTATCGCGTCAAGCGCAAGAACCGCGAGGAGTACATCGAGAGCGACGAACAGCTCACCCGGCTGCTGCTGGACATGGCCGTGGACGAGGTGAAGGTCGCCGACGCCGGCGGCCGCGAGCTGCTCGCCGGCAAGGCGCTCGCCGAGGTCCTGCAATGGGTTTCCGAAGTCGAGACGCACGCCGACCGGCTTAGGCGCAAAGGCATTGACTTTGCCGACTATCTGCGGCATCGCGACCCGAAGACCGGCGCGCTGCCGAAGTACCGGCTGACGGTGGCGACGCCGGACGGCGAGGAGGCTCGGTATGCGATGTCGGACGATGAGCTTCGCGCGATGACGGAAGAAGCCGAGCGGCGCAGCGGCGAGCAACTTGAGCTGCTGACCGCCAACGGCGCCGCGGCGGCGCCGCGCGCGGGTCTGCGCACGGTGGAAATCTACAGCGCCGGCGCGCTGGCCCGTGTGCTCACGATGCTGGAGCGGCGCGGGTTCCGCGTGGAACAGATCCAGGACCGCGGCGAGCCGCCGCCGTTTCGGCTGCTCAACGGCGAGGGCGGTGCGCCGGTGCGCTCGCTGTTCGAACTGCTCGGCCGCGTGCGCGAGATCGGCCGCAAGGGCCTGAATATCCAGCGGTACAAGGGTCTCGGCGAAATGAATCCGGAGCAGCTCTGGGAAACGACGATGAACCCGGAGAACCGCAAGCTGCTGCAGGTCATGCTGGCGGATGCGGCGCGCGCGGACGAGCTGTTCACGATCCTCATGGGCGACGTCGTCGAGCCCCGCCGCCGGTTCATTGAAGACAACGCGCTCAACGTGCGGAACCTGGACGTGTGAGGAACGGAGTTTTGGGCCGGAGTTCGGAATGGAGAATTTCGGATTCAGCAGAGCTGCGGGGTGCGGGGAGCACGGCGACGTCCGCCGCGAACATTCGAGGATCGAAAGGATGGGGAGTCCCGGTCGCATGCCCGGTTGAGTTCCGACTTCGGACTCCGGCACGGCGGACTCCTCGAGACGAATTCTATGTATGCACAAAATGACAGGATTGAATCGGTCAATCTCGAAGACGAGATGCAGCGGGCCTACATTGACTACTCGATGTCGGTCATCGTCGGCCGCGCGCTGCCGGACGCCCGCGACGGGCTGAAGCCGGGCAACCGCCGCATCCTCTTCGCCATGCGCGAGCGCGGCTGGACGTCCGGCAAGCCGTTCGTCAAATGCGCGAAGGTCGTCGGCGAGGTCATCGGCAACTACCACCCGCACGGCGACAGCGCGGTGTACGACACGCTGGTGCGCATGGGGCAGGACTTCTCGATGCGCTACCTGCTCATCCGCGGGCAGGGCAACTTCGGTTCTATCGACGGCGACCCGCCCGCGGCCTATCGCTACACGGAGTGCAAGCTCCACCCCCTCGCCGAGGAGCTGCTGGCCGATATTGACAAGGAAACGGTGGATTTCCAGCCGAACTTCGACGAGTCGCTCCAGGAACCGAAGGTGCTTCCCGCGCGGCTGCCGAACCTGCTGGTCAACGGTTCGACCGGTATCGCGGTCGGCATGGCGACGAATATCCCGCCCCACAACCTCGGCGAGATCGTGGACGCCGCCGTCGCGCTGATTGACGCGCCGGACGCCACCGTGGCCGACCTGATGCGGCACGTGAAAGGCCCGGATTTCCCGACCGGCGGTACGATCTGCGGCACCGCCGAAATTCGGCGCATGTACGAGACCGGCCGCGGCCTGCTGAAGATCCGCGGGCGCGCCGGCATCGAGGAGGGCGCGCAGGGCAAGGACAGCATCGTCATTACCGAGATCCCCTACACGGTGAACAAGGCCGCGTTGATCGAGCGCATCGCCGAACTCGTCAACGAGAAGCAGCTCGAGGGCATTTCGGACCTGCGGGATGAATCCGACAAGGACGGCATCCGCATCGTCATCGAGCTCAAGCGCGGCGCCGTGCCGCGGGTCGTGCTGAACAACATCTACCAGCACACCGCGCTGGAGAGCACGTTCGGCGCGATTCTGCTGGCGATTGACCACGGCCGTCCGAAGATTCTGAACCTCAAAGAGCTGCTGCAATGCTATTTGGATCACCGCTTCGAGGTCTTCCGCCGCCGCTTCGAGTTCGAGCTGGCGAAGGCCCGGGCCCGCGCGCACATCCTCGAGGGTCTCAAAATCGCCCTGGCCAACCTCGACGCGGTCGTAAAGATCATCCGCGAGTCGCGCGATCGCGACTTGGCGCGCGCCGCCCTGATGAGCCGCTTCGGCCTGTCCGAAATCCAGGCCAACGCCATTCTCGACATGCGGCTCTACCAGCTGACCGGTCTCGAGCGCGAAAAGATCGACGAGGAATACGAGGCGCTGATCAAGGAAATCAACCGCCTCGAAGATCTGCTGGCCAACCCGAAGAAGATTTATGGCGAGATCCGGGCCGACTTGCTCGATCTCAAGAAGACCTATGCCGACCCGCGTCGGACGGACCTCGTGCCCGACGAGGGCGAGATCGCCATTGAGGACCTGATCGCCGACCGCGGCTGCGTGCTGACGATCAGCCATGGCGGCTATATCAAGCGCATGCCGGTCTCCACCTTTCGCCAGCAGCGGCGCGGCGGCAAGGGCGTCATCGGCATGGAGACGAAGGAGGAAGACTACGTCGAGCATGTCTTCACGGCCTCGACGCACGATTCGCTGCTGTTCTTCACCGAGCAGGGGCGCGTGTATTGGAAAAAAGTGTACGAGGTGCCCGAGGCCGGCCGCGCAACGCGCGGAAAGGCGATCGTCAATTTCCTCGACATCGGCAACGACGAGAAGATCGCCACGCTGATCCGCCTGCGGGATTTCCCGCCCGATCGCTTTCTCGTGTTTGCCACGGAGCGCGGCACGGTCAAAAAGACGAGTCTGGCGGCGTTCGCCAATCCCCGCGCCGGCGGCATCATCGCCATCCGCATCGAAGCCGGCGACCGCCTGATCGGCGTGCGCGAGACCTCCGGCAACGACGAAATCATGTTGGTCACGCGGCAGGGCATGAGCATCCGCTTCCATGAAGAGGAGCTGCGCGACCAGGGCCGCGACACCATCGGTGTTCGGGGCATCACGCTGGGCCGCGAAAACGACGCGGTGGTCGGCGTGGAAATCGTCACGGCCGCGGAGACCCTGCTGTGTGTTTCCGAGAACGGCTACGGGAAGCGAACTTCGTTCGATGAATACCGTCGGCAGAGCCGGGGCGGCAAGGGCGTGATCGCGATGAGGACCAGCGATCGTAACGGGCCGCTGGTGGCCGCGTTGAGCGTCCACGAGAACGAGGCGCTGATGCTCATCACCAGCGGCGGGCAAACCGTGCGCATCGCGGTGGAAGACATCCGCATCATCCGCCGCAACACGCAGGGCGTCCACCTGATCAACCTGGCCCCGGGCGACCGGCTGGTCTCGGCGACGCCGGTGGAGCCGGAAGAGACCGACGCCGCTGCCGCGGCCGACGCCCCGCCGGCTTCCGCCTGAGCGGCCGCCGCCGCGCCGCCGGGCGGGCGAATGCCGCACTTCCGCCGACGAATCGGATTGACGCACGGGCGCGAGCGGGTGCAACGTACGGCGGCGTGGCGAGCCCGGAAATGGCGGAGGATGACCATGAAAAAGCGCAGGCGTGAAAATGAAATCCGCCGGTGGGGATTCACCTTGATTGAACTGCTCGTGGTGATCGCCATCATCATGCTGCTGATCTCTCTCGCCTTCCCCGGACTCATGTCCGCCCGCGAGACGGCGCTGGCGACCGTCTGCAAGTCGCGGCTGCGCGAGTTCATCGGCGCCTTCGATCAATACGCCACCAACAACCGCGGCAACTATCCGGCGCCGTGGTACGACCAGCCGAACAGCCCCGGACTGAACCAATGGCCGTACCGCATCTCGCAGACCTTGACGGGATTGCGCATGCACACCGATCCGACCAAGCGCATGAGTCCGGCGTCCACGCCGCAGGCGTTCTGCCCGAAGATGCTCCAGCTCGACGTCTGGTGGTGGTGGAATTCAACGAAGGAAGCGGCGTACACCACCTACGGCTACTCGGTGCTGCGGCTCGGAAGCAACGGCCAGCCGAATCTGGCCCTGGAGCCGCGACGCGACCTGATTCCCGATCCGGCCGGCACGGCCATCCTCGGCGACGGCGATGCGCCCCCTAGCGAATATCCCGGTTATCCCTGGATGAATGCCTGGATGCGCTACGGTAATGTGCGCGTCCACCCCCACAAGAAGAAGTCCAACTACGTCTTTGGCGACTATCACGTCGAATTGATGGGCGAAGCCAACATCCGCACCAACATGTTCATCGCCTATTGAGGAACCATGAACGCATTGTTTGCCACGCTGCTGCTCGCGGCCGGCATTTTCGGCTGGCGGTTCTACCGGCGGCGGCCGGAGGAGGGCCGCTGGGTGCTGATCGCATTCGTTTTGCTGGCGGCGGCGCTGTCGGTAGCGCGCGTCCGCAACGAGCTCCGGCCGGAAACGGCCGTCGTGCCCCGCGGCGTTCACTATGCCTCCGGTTTCCGCCTCGGCGAGCTGGCGGCCGAAGCGGTTCCGGACGGGGCCGCGGTGCTCGTGATTCGGCCGATCACCGAGCATCCCGCGCGGGCCGAGGTCGCGAACGCGCAGGTCGAGGGCATTCGGGACGCGCTCCGCGCCCGCCGCGCCCGGGTCGTTGTGGACGAGTTCGACTTGTTCGCCGGCGAATCGTCCGCCTTTTCGGCGCCGACCACGGCGTTCGTGCGGGATCTGCTGTCCCGCCATGCGGAGGCCAAGGCGGTCATTTCGTTATGCGGAGCGCCGCTCGTGGCCGCGACGGACAACGTTGAGGGGCTGCCGCCGATCTTCGCGCTCAGTCTCACCGATGCGGAACAACTGCGCCCTGCATTCAGCTCCGGCTGGCTGCGGGCCTCCGTGAAGCAGCGCAGTATTGGACGCGACCTCGACTTGCGCGCGATGAAACCGCGCGAGGTTTTTGATGCGACGTTCGATGTCGCCACCCTCGACGACGTCCGCGCCGGCCGCATCGTGTTCGAGCGATGAAACGGCCGCCCGGCACCTTTCCTCGGGCGCGCGGGCGGGTTTGACGCGCGGGCGGAGCGGAAGCATATTGAACGGATGAAAGCCGTTTTCCACCCGGACCTTGTCGGGAACCTGGATGTCCAGATGGAGCGCGTCACCGCCCGGATGACTGAGCGGTTGCGCCGCACGGTGCTCGCGGAGTCGGCCGTGGATCCGGCCGTAATACTCGGCGCGGGCAAGCGGTTGCGCGCACGGCTGGCCCTGCGGGCCGGCCCCGCCGCCGGCGGGACCTCGGATACCGCGCTGGCCGTCGCCGCGGCGGTCGAGATGGTCCATGCCGCCAGCCTGCTGCACGACGATGTCATCGACGGCGGCAGGCTGCGGCGCGGCATTCCGGCGTTCTGGGTCCAACACGGCGTCCAGGGCGCCATCCTGGTGGGCGACCTGGTGCTCTGCGCGGCCTATGATGTGATCCACGAGCTCGGCGCGCCGCCCATTCTGCGCGCGCTGGTGGAGCACACCCGCGAAATGTGCGAGGCCGAGATCGAACAGGAACTCATCCGTCGAGGACGTCCCGCAGACTGGGCGGCCGCGGAGCGGCTGGCCCGCCACAAGACCGGCGCGCTGTTCGCCTTTGCGGCGTATGCGGCGGCCGGCGCCAAGGGTCCGCTGGCCGACGCGTTGCGCGAGGCCGGCTATCTGGCCGGGACGGCCTACCAACTTTCCGACGACGTGCTGGACCTGACCGGCCAGGACGCGGCCGCCGGCAAGACGCTCGGTCTCGACGCGGCGCGCGGCAAGAATACCGCGGCGACCATCCACGGCGGCGATCCGCAGCCCGCGCTGCGCCGCATCCCGGAGCTGCTGGACCAGGCGGAACGGCGGCTGGCCGACTGGCCGGAAGCCCTGGACGCCTTCCGCGAATATCGGGAGCTCGACCTGCACCCCGCACTCGAGGCCAACACGCGCTATGCGCGGCGGTGAGGACGCGTCGAAACGATCGCCTGTCCCCCGTCGTTTGCGTTCTTTCTGGAGGTGAAAACCGCCGCGCGTGGCGGTAAGATGGTGTTGCTATGACCGATTTCATCATGAACTGTCCCCATTGTGGACAGGAGTACGAGGTGACGGAGCGGCTGGCCGAACACGCGATGCCGTGCCCGGCGTGCGGACGCGACCTGCCGCCCGCCGCGACCGTTGCAACGGCGTTGAATTTCGATTGCCCCGCCTGCGGACAGAACCTCGAAATCGAGGCGACGGAGGCCGGCACGGAGATCGAATGTCCCAAGTGCAGCGCGCGGATACGGACTCCGGCCCGCGGGCGGCCCGCCATAGCGCTGTCGCCGGGCGAAGCCGATCCGAAGCAAATGGAAGAGCGGAAGAAGACCGCGACGGCCAAGATCGAACGACCGGGCGGAGTGATCCCGCTTCCGCACACGCGCGTGCTGAAGATCAAGCGCCCCGGCGATGCGTGAGGGGATCGGACGGCGGCGAACCGCCGGCCTCAGTGCCGGTAGAGGAACTCGTCGGAGTTGATCAGCGCCCAGGCCAGGTCGGTCACCAGCTCGCGCCCGCGCGCCTTCCCCGATTCCCGATAGGCGGCCCATATACGCCGCTCGGCCGCCGTCGGCGGGCGGGAGAGCACGATCCAGTACAGGCTTTCCACCAGTTCCTCCGGCCGCGCGCCCAGCCGCCCGGCCAGTTCGTTGAGCCGCCGGCTCTGCGCGATCTTGCCGTGGATGTGGCGCGAGTTCAGCAGGTGCAGCCGCTGGCCGGGGCTCTCCGCGTCGTTGCGCTCGGTCAGGCGGCCGGTGTCGCGCGCGGGGCGGCCGAAAAGCTCCAGGAACGCGCTGGTCGTGTTGCCGTCGGGTATCTCGATCGCGCGCATCTCTTCGGGCAGATAGGTGAACGGTTCGGGTACGGCGCTGACATAGCGGTCGGTCGCGCCCGTGATGCGGTTGATCGCGTCGAGGAGCACCTCGGCCTCCAGGCGCCGCAGGGGATATGACGCGAAAAGCGAAGCCGCGCGTTCATCGCTTGAACGCGGAAGGGCGGAGAGCCGGTACGTCTCGGAGTTCAGGATCAACCGGAATAGATGCTTCAAGCGCCAACCGGAGTCCTTCAGTTCGCGCTCCAAATACTCCAGCAATCCCGGCACGGAGGGGGGATTGTCGGGGCGCAGATCGTCCGGTTCGTGCACAATGCCGCGCCCCATCAGCCAGAACCAGACGCGGTTGGACGCCGCGCGCGCCAACCCGGAGGACTCCGACGCGACCAGCCAGTCGGCAAAGGCCGCGCGCGGGTCGGCGCCCGGCGGAATCTTCACGCGGCGGCCGTCGGGCAGCGTCAGCGCCGCCGCGTCGGTTGCGGAGGGATCGAGGTAAACGATCTCCTCCTTCCACTCGGAAGTGCCCTTGTAGCGGACGCGCGCAAAGAAGGCGGCCAGGTCCGTCCGTCGGGTCTCCGGCCACCTTTCCATGCGCTCGCCCAGGAACGTCAGCGCCACCGTCCGCGCCAAATCCTCCGGTGTCCGCGCGGGCATGGCGCGGTAGAAATTGGATTCCGGCGCATAGAAGTTGCTGCCGGTCGCCAGCAGCAGTTCGCGCGCAACGCGGTCATAAGGCCGGTCCTGCGCGATGGCCGTTCGGATCCACCGATAGTAGGCCTCCGCCGCCTTCGGCCAGAGCCGGATCGGAAACTCCGCCTTCACGCGGAGCCAATCGGCCCACTTCATCGCCCAGTAATCGTTGAACGCCTCGCTGGCCAGCAGCCGCTCGATCAGCTTCGCCCGCTTGTCCGGCGCCGGATCGGCCACGAATGCGCGCGCCTCCTCCGCCGAGGGCAGCGTGCCGGTCACGTCAAGGAAGACGCGCCGCACGAAGACGGCGTCCGAACACGGGCGCGCGGGCGCGATGTCGAGCTCGTGGAGGCGGCCGAATACGATTTCATCGATCCGATGGGTCGGCACGGCGTCCGCCGCAACCTCGAACGGCGTGTCCGGCGGCGGCTGGGCCCGGGCGGCGAACCCCGTCCACAGGGCCGCCGCGCCGACGGCCGCCAGCCGGCGGATCGAAACCGAGCGCGGGCGGTTCATGGAACCACGGCCAGACATTCGACCTCAAACAGCAGATCGTCGCGGCAGATGTCGGCGATCAGGATCGGCCCCTCGAACGGCGGGGCCGAGAACTCCTCCCGATAGAACCGCTCGACGGCGGGCGTGCGGCAATAGACCAGCGCCTGGACGACATCCCGGTCCGTCGCGCCGGCCTCCGCCAGCACGGCCTGCACGCAGCGCAGCGTCTCGGCGATCTGGCCGCGCGGGTCGCCCCCGTGGAGGGTGCGGCCGTCGGCGCCGATCGAGGCCGTGCCCGACACCTGAATGCGACGGCCGAAAGGCGTGACGGACACCGTGGCGCGACTGAAGGCCGAGCCGTAGGCGCTGGCCGGATTCTGCCGTCCCGCGCGCAGCAGTCGCGCGATCGGGGCGGCGCCGGATTCAGCGATGAAATCCATCGCGCCGTGCGATCCGTTCGCGGGCGCGATGCCGATGCCCGTGCTCGCGGGCAACCGGTGGGCGCCGTCCGCGCGCAACAGGCCGCGGGTCCGGTAGCCTTCGTTCCGCACGCGATTGAAATCCCCGTACCAGTGCAGAATATCGCGCAGCCAGAACCACGTGCGCGCGACGTCCGGCCATCCGAGATTGCCGGCGGCCAGCAGCCGGTCGGCGTCGGCGAGCAGCCGTTGCGTTGCCGCCGCCGGATCGTTCGCGCCGTCGGAGAGGTTGACGCCCGCGACGCACGAAAAGTGACCCAACGTCCAGCGCCGTCCGCCGGGGCGGCCGTCCAGGAACAAAGGGACGGGCGGCGCGCGGCCCGCTACCGCATGGGCGCACAGGCCGGCGAACTCGCCCGCTTCGCCGGACGGGACCGCCAGCCAGGTCGGTCCGACGCCGTCGTCGCGGTCCGCCAGCGCGCGCGCGCGGGCCGCCCGCGCCGCGGGCAGGGCCGCCGGCGAGAGAAATACCCGCTCCTCCAGGATCGAGGCGCCATGGTCCGCCAGTGCATTCGCGAGCGCACTCCAGGCGGTCTCGGCCTGTTGAGCGGCATCTCCCGGCGAGCGCGGAACCGCGGTGAAATAGAGTTCGCTCCCGCCCGCCGCATGGCGCGAGCGGCACTCAATGCGCAGGTCCCCTCGGGTGGCCGCCGTGAAGTTCATGTCGGACTTTCGTGGGTGTGCTCTTTAAACGCCCCGTCGCCGTCGCTTATTGCAGGCGCCGACGCCGGATGCAGCGCGGCGTGGATCTGCGCCGCCAGGACCGGCCCCACGCCGGGCACGGCGGCGATCTCCGCCGCCGGCGCGCGCCACAGGCGGGCGAACGAACCGAAATGATCCAGCAGCCGCCGTTTTCGCTCGGGTCCGACACCCTCGATATCGTCCAGCGCCGATTCGCGAATTCGCCGCGCGCGCAGGCCGCGATGATAGGCCAGCGCGAAGCGATGCGCCTCGTCGCGGAGCCGCTGCAGCACCCGCAGCGCCGCGGAATCGCGCGGCAATTGCACGATCCGCTCCGCGCCGTCCGGCCCGGCGTACACTTCCTCGAAGCGCTTGGCCAGCCCGACCGAGGGCAGCGACGACAACCCGGCCTCCCGCAACGCGGCGCGCGCCGCGCGCAATTGGGTGAGCCCGCCATCCACCAGCACCAGCTGGGGCGGACGCCAGCCGGCCTCGCCGGCGCGGGCGAAACGGCGGCGCAGCATCTCCGCCATCATCGCGGGGTCGTCGGACCCCTCGATCGTGCGGATGCGAAAATGCCGGTAGCGCTTGCGGTCGGGCAGGCCCCCGACCGCGCAGACCAGGCTGCCGACGGCGAGCGTGCCGGAGATGTTGGAAATGTCGTAGGCCTCGATGAGTTCCGGCAGTTCCGGCAGTTCCAGGGCGGTCCGCAAAGCCTCCACGCCGGCGCGCGCGTCCTCCGTTTTCAAACCGAGCGAGAGCGTCGAACGCACACGGCGCTTCACGGCGGCATCGAGCAGCCGGAGCGTGTCGCGCAGCGCGGCGGCCTTTTCAAAGTTCAGCGCGGCGGCCTCGCGCTGCATGGCTTCGCGCAGCTCGCGCAGGAGGTCCGGCCGTTCGCCGCGGAGAAACGCGCAGGCTTCCCCGATCCGCCGGCGGTATTCCTCCGGCGCGATCTTCCCGACGCACGGCGCCGAACAGTAGCGGAGGATGTCGTCGTGGCAGTGGCGGTGGTCCTCGGGGCCGGGCTGGAACGGGCGGCAGCGGCGCAGTCCGAAGCGCCGGTCGAGGAAGGCCAGCGCGGCACGGGCCGCCGCGGCGGAGGCATAGGGGCCGAAATACTCGGCCCCGTCGTCCTTCCGAAGCCGCACGGCGTCGAACCGCGGCACGGGGTCGGCGGGATGGACGCGCAGCAGCAGAAACCGCTTGTCGTCCTTGAACAGGACGTTGTAGCGCGGGCGGTAGTCCTTGATGAGCTGGCCTTCCACCAGGACGGCCTCCGCCTCGCTGCGGAGAACAACGGTTTCAAGATCGGCGATCGAGTGGATCAATCCGCGCAGCTTCGGGTCCGCGCTCCGCCGCGTGCTCTGTCGAAAGTACGACTGCACCCGCTTGCGCAGCGAGGCGGCCTTGCCGACGTAGATCACGCGGCCGGACCGGTCGCGCATCAAGTATACGCCCGGTTTGTCGGGCAGTGCCTCGATCTTCGCGCGGATGGCGTCGCTGTTTTTCACGATGGAAGGGGCGCCGGAATGCCGATGGACGGTCGCGTCGTCACTCATTCGGTCCGATCCGGTCCGCAAGGACATTATACCTTCCGGGGACGGAGACAAGGCCCACTCCGGCGGAGGGAAGAAGCGCCATGGATTTCCTGCTTTGCCCGCGCAGGACCGGCAGCCATATTATTCAGGAAGCACCCGAACGCAACACGATCCGACGGGCCGGACCGCCGCGCGGCAGCCGTTGAACGGTCCAAGCCGCCGGTTTCTGCCGGCGGTACGCGACCCTGGGGACGGGCCGAGCGGCTCGGTCTGGAACTGATTGCGCTCGTCTTTCTGTGCAGCGGTCTGTTTTCGATCCGGGCCCCGTTCTTTCCCCTCGACGACCCGGCCGAGTTGATTCACGTGCGTTCCATTTCCGGCTGGACCGGCCTGCTAAGCCGCTTTTTTCGGGTTTGCCCGGCCGTTCAAGAATCTGCTCTTTGCGCTCTTCTCCCGGTGAGAACCCCACGGTATGCCGGCGGTCCGCCGAAGCTTTTCTGTCGTAGGAACCGCACAGCACTTGGGCGCGGGGCTTCCTCGGCTTTCTGGCGGAGGAGCGGGGCCGCGAGGAGGAGGCGATGCGCCTGTACCGCTGCGCGCTGGCGGCGCCGTTGCAGGAAACCCTCCCGGCGCCGGCCGCGCCTCCGAAATAACGCGCGCCGGCGGCGCCCGAACCGGAGACGGCGGGCCGCTCCCTGTGGAGACTACGGAACCGTCGCGACGGAACTCGCGGCGCGCACTGTTTCCACCATCGCCCGGTAACGCTCGAAGCAGACCTCGCCCGCGCCGCGGATGTATGGCGAGGCGGTCGGCGAGACGATCAGGCCGCGCCGGTCGTCGAAGGCGTCGGCGATCAGTCGGCGCGTTTCCTCGGCGATGTCCGCCGGATCGGCCTCGTAGAGACGGTTGATCTGGATGTTGCCCTCGAGACACAACCGTCCGCGCGCAATGGCCTTGGCTTCGCGTGCGGTCAGATCACTGGTCGGCGCGCCCTCGAACGGGTGCAGCACGTCGCAGCCTATCTCGACGAATTGCGGGAGAATTTTTTTCAGGTCGCCATGGCAGTGGATGTGCATCCGGCCGCCGCCCTCGTGGACGGCCTCGATAATGCGGCGGTCATAGCGGATGTTGAAATCGCGGAAATCCTCCGGCCCGTGCAGCGGCGGGGCGATCATCTCCTCGCCGGCCATAGAAAAGAAAGGCCCGATGCGACGCGCATGCAGCCAGCGCACGAGGGCGACCAGCTTGCGCGTTTCGCGCTCGCAGATTTCGTGGAGGAGGTCCCGGTCCGTGACGGACATCAGCGCGAAGTTCTCCGAGCCGCACAGCTCGGCGGTGCGTCCGCCCGGGTTGTGACCGATGTGCACATCCACGATGCCGGCCTCGGCGATCTCCACGTCGGCGACGAAGAAATCCGCGGGGTCGGCCGTCAGCGTCTGCTCCGGCAGCGAGAGGTAGCGCTCGGCATCTTCGCGGTCCTTGATGTAACGCGACTCTTCCATGCCGGGCTGCCCCTTCCGGCTGAGGAGAAAGCTGCGCCGCAGGTCGCCTTTCGGGGTGTGCAGGATTTCGATCCTCCGCTCGAAGTCCTCGGTGTGCGGCTCGACGCGGGTTTCCACGGGCCAGGCGGGTACCGCCCGCCACGGCGCCCAGGAGCGCTTCAGCTCCGCGCGCTCGGCAAGGTAGGCGCGGAGGCGGTCGTAGGTCGCATCGTCGCGCGGAAACCAGGTCCGGGAAAAGACCGCGGGCCGGTCGAGTTCCTCATGAAAATAGCATCGCCGCAACCGCTCGCGTCGGGTCATCATAACTGTCGCCTCCGTGCCGGCTTTTGCGCGGCATACCGGGAATCGGAACGGAGTACAACGAGAAATGTTCCGCCGGGCGGAAGGGGCGGCGGATTCCGGCGTCGCGGGTTCGCCGGCCCGTCCATAATAACCGTGCGCGCCGCGCGCCGCGCGGTTATGCTGTGCGCGAAAGGATGCCCGATGCCATGAAGAAGATCCCGCACACCGTCCGACTCGACCTGATGTCCTCCAAGCAGATCGCCCAGTACCTCAAGCGCAGCGACCTGGCGATCCTGCCGGTCGGCTGCACCGAGTTCCACGGTCCGCTGATGCCGCTGGGCACGGACACCCTCCAGGATTTCGCCATGGCGCTCGCGCTGGCGGAGGAATGGGATTGCGTCTGTCTGCCGCCGATTCCCTATGTCTTCACCGGCGCCTCCGAGTTCTGGCCGGGAACGATCTCGATCTCGCCGGAGGACAGCATCGCCTACATCAAGGCCGTCGCAAAGTCCGCGCTGGCCGCGGGCTTCCACCGCCTCGTCATCTCCGCCAGCCATGGGCCGATGGGCTTCATGGCCGAGACCGTCATCCGCTCGATCTTCCGCGAGACCGGCGAGGTGCCGATCTTTATCAGCCCCTACAACCGGATGATCGCGGAATTGGGCAAGGACTTCGGCCGCGGCACCGAGGACATCAACACGCTCGGCGCGGTGACGTTTCTGGGGCTGGAAGGCTGCTTCGATCCGCACGCGCCGCGCGACGCCGAGGCGGAGTTCTCCGATCCGAGCATGAGCCGCCTGCGGACCCACGGCGCGCGCATGCCGTGGGTGTTCAGCGCCGACCACCAGCACACCGGTTTTCGGACCGACATTTCCGCCCAGGACGGGCCGCGCGCCGCCGAGGCCATCCGCCGCGCCGCCGCTACGCTGCGCGACCTGCCGAAACACTACGACGAGTACCGCAACTTTGTCCGGCGCCAGATGCAGGAGCGCCGTTGGGAACGGGACGACGTCTGGACCGCCTGAACGACGGTGGGCGGGCACCGCGAAGCGAGGGGTTTGCGCGGCGTTTCCAAGGCTTGGAAAACGCGGAAGGGCGAGTTTCCAAGCGTTGGGAAAAGGGCGCCGCCGTTGCCGCTCACCCGTCCGCGAGCAACCGCGGCATGACCAGCCGCGAGAAACGCTCGGCCTGAAGGTCAATGCCCTCGGCATTCGGGTGGAGCCCGTCGGTCGCCGCGTAGTGGGCGATGTCGTCCGGCCCGAACAATTCGAGGCCGTTGACATAATGCAGATGAAGATCACCCGCGTCTTGAAAGGCCCGGCAGACCCGTTCCATGTCGGCGCGCATGGCCTGTAGGGTGTAGCCGACGGGATTGGGCGTCGTTTCCCGGTGCGGGCAACAGATCGGCGAAATCATCGCCAGCGGTGTGCGCGGATGCCCCTCGCGCACGATTTGGATCGCCGCGGCGACCAGCGCGGGATAGGTGCGCGCATTGACGCTGCCGGAGGAGGCATTGATGCCGAGCTTCATGGAAAGGTAGCGCGCCGGCAGGTCGCGGATCGTCAGCGCCACCAGCGGATCAAGGTGGCATTGGCCCCCGAAACCCAGACACATCAGGTTCAGGTTATGGCGGCGCGCCACCGTTCCGGGCCAGATACGGGCCGCGCTGCCCGCCCGAACGCAGTGCGTCAGCGAACTGCCCCAGGTCACCCACAGCGGTCGCGGATCGGGCGCCGGCCGCGGCGGCCGCTCGCCGTCGGTCTCCAGCGCGCGCAGCCCGACGGGGGCGCTCGGCGGCAGCCAGATCTCAACCACGCGCCGCCGCGCGCCGCCGGTGTCAAAGACGACCTCCTCCGCGCCGCCGGCGCAATAGCGCGACTGTGCGATCTCGTTTTCAAGGACCAGGTCGAAGGCGTGGCCTCGGGGCGTTTTGTCCCGTTCCGGCTCCGGCAGCGGCGCGAAGCGCAGGCGCAGTGTCCGCGCGTCGCTCTCGAAACGCAGCCGTACCCCGCTGGTCATGCGGGCGCGCCGCAGCAGCAGGTCGTCGGGCGACGGAAAGAAATGGCGGCGCGACAGCGGCAGCCGGCAGGGATATAGCGCATCGCCGATGCGTTCCGTGGAAAGCGCGCCGGCGATGAAGTCATCCGTCAGGGTCAACGTCTGCATTTTTGGGGTGCTCTTCTTTCGTTGGAAGCAGCCAGGCCGGGTCGCCGCCGGTCTCGCGCAGTCGCTGTTCGCACACTGCTCGCGGCATCGGTCGCATCATCGCGTCCCACGGCTCGATCAGCGCCAGTGATTTTTCGGCGGCCAGCTCCCGGTAAATATCCGGCAAGTCGAAGGCGCGCAGCGCGTCCCAGACCAGGGCGGAGGGGGGCCAGGCGATGGCGGCGGTCTGCGTGAATTCGGCGAAAGACAACGGCGCATTGCGCAGCGTGACCGACCGCACCCGCGGGTGCAGCAGCCCGGCAAACGCGGCGAGCAGGGCGCCCAGGCCGCGGCCGGAGAGCCGGATTTCGCGCGTCCCGGCCGCCGCGAGCGCGTCGAGGGCGCACAGCACGTCGTGCACCCGCCGGCCGCCGTAGCTTTCCCCCAGCATCAGGCCGTGCGCGGTGTAGAGGTAATCCTGCCCGTAGGCGGCCGAGAGGTCGTCCACGCCGCAGGTCGTCGCGCGCATCGTGCCGATGCCGCGGGCCTCGACGCAGACCACCGGGCCGTCCTCCGGGACCGGCGCCCGCTGCGCGGCCATGTCGTCGCGGGCGGATAGGTGCGGGAGGAAGACGTGCGCGACCGGGAACCCGGGCAGCCGGGCATGGTAGTAGCGGTCCGCGCACGCCGGCTCCCAGGTCTGCAGCATCGCCTGGATGCCCGGTTCCGTTTCGACGGCGTGGAACCAGACGGTTTGCCACGGATGGCCGTCGGGGGCCGGCCGCTGCCAGCGCAGGCTGCGCACGTACGGCGCGCCCCGGCGCGGCGGCAGGTTCAGTGCGGAGGCGACCGCGCGGCGGAGCGCCGCACCGGACGGCCGCCGCCGGCCGCGCGCCGCCAGGACTCCGCGCGCCGTCTCGGCGATCAGCTCCCAGATGAAGCGATTGTCGGGAAGATTTTGCACCTGGCCGCCCGGCGCCGCGGCGAGGGATTCCGCGGGCCGCGCCGCGGCCGGCTCGCGAGGCGCGGCGGAGATGCCGGCGTGCCGGCCGAAGAAGCGGTACATCGCAGAGCGATTGTCGGCCCAAAAGCCGTGAATACCGCCGCCCACGAACAGCTCGATCCGGTCGCCCGCGCCGAGCAGTCGGTAGATGCGGCGCGCATCGGCATAAGCCTCCTCCAGGCCGCGCTGATCGAAGAAATCGTCGCGCTGGCCCAGCAGTAGCGTCGGACGCGGCGCGCGCGCGATGATGAAATCGGCCAGATCGAGTCCGGCGCCCAGCAGTCCCGGCGGGCACTGCTCGGCGTCCGCCGGCTCCTCGTTCTCCAGGTTGTGCCGCCATGCGGTTACGAAGCAACTGGGCGCGGCCATCGTGAAGCGCGCGTCGAGGGCGTTGAGCCAGGTCGTCAGGGTCCCGCCGCCGCTGTTGCCGGTGACCCCGACGCGCCGCCGGTCGGCCTCCGGCTGCTCGAGCAGCGCGTCCAGCGCGCGAATGCCGTCCCACGCGCGCCACGCGCCGAAGAATCCGCCGATCGGGAACAGTTGCCGCGCGGCCATGTTGTGGCCGTGCGGGTTTTCCCGCTGGTGGCCTTCGGGCCACGGGCCCGCCCAATGTGTGTGCTGGAACCGCTCGCCCTGGCTGACCGGATCGTACACCAGCGTCAGGAAGCCCTGGGCGGCCAGGCCGCTCGCGGCGAGCTGGTAGGTCGGACCCGCCTTGCCGGCGAGCGAATGTCCGCAGGGCATCAGCACGGCGGGAAACGGGCCGCGGCCGCGGGGCACATAAAGGTTCGCCGTGACCGGAAAGCCCGGCCGGCTCTCGAAGATGAGTTTGCGGATGGTGCCGTCGCCCGCCGCCAGCTCGCCGGTCACGCGGACCTTCAGCGGCGAACGCGCGGGAAAGGGACTGAACGCGCGGCGGATCCGGCGCCGGACGGCGTCGCGATAGCGCTCAGCCTGGCCGCGGCCGGCGAGGGCGCGGAGGACCGCCTGCCGCTGCCGCGCCAGGGCGCGCAGTCGGTCCACGTAATATTCGTGGACCATGTGGCCGTACCGCGCTTCCATGACGGGGCGAGAATAGGGCTGGCTGCGGTTTTCGACAAGACGAAGGCAGCGCGCGCCGTCCGAAGGGCCGGTCGGCGGGGGCGGGCCGGGCCGGACCTCCGTCTTGCGTGGCGGGCGGAGGACGCGTACCGTTACGCCGCGGATTGTTTCGCGATGAAACGTCGGAAAACGGTCATTTCGGAACGCTGGACGATCGAACTCGTTCGCCCGGTCGCGCACGGCGGCATGGGCGAGATTTTCGAGGGCCGGCTGCGCGGCGTCGAGGGATTCGCCAAGAAGGTCGCCGTCAAGACGCTGCTCAAGCGCTGGAGCAACGACGCGCGCTTCATGGAGATGTTCGTCGCGGAGGCCAAGCTGGTTTGCGACCTGGTCCACGAGAACATCGTGCAGATTTACCAGTTGGGCCGCCGCGGGGCCGGCGAGTATTACATCGTGATGGAGTTCGTGGACGGCCTCCCGCTGCGCGCGTTTCTGGACCGGCACCTGCAGCAACGCCGCCACATCCCCGGCCCGCTCGCCGTCCACATCGCCAGCCGCATCGCCCGCGGCCTGGCCTACGCGCACGCGTTCCATGACCGTTCCGGCCGCCGGCTCGACATCGTGCACTGCGATGTCTGTCCCTCCAATATTCTGCTGACCACCGAGGGTCTCGCGAAGCTCTCCGACTTCGGCATCGCGAAGGCGCTCTCGATGCCCACCCTCGGCGACCGGTGGCTGACCGGCAAGATCCGCTACATGGCGCCCGAGCAGGCGGCGCGCGGCCCCGTGGACTTCCGCGCCGACATCTATGCGCTGGGCGCCGTGCTTTTCGAGATGCTTGCACAAACTCCCGTGCGGCCCGACGGCAGCGACCCGGCGGCCGTTCCGTTCGCGGAGATCCCCGTGCCGTGGGAACGGTTGCCCGAGGGACTGGACGCCGGCGTGATCGAGGCGCTGCGCCGCGCACTCGATCCCGATCCGGCGCGGCGGTACGAAGACACCGGCGAATTCGCCCGGGCGCTGGAGTACTGCATCTACAAGGACGGCTACGGGCCGACGATCCAGACGGTGGAGGCCTACCTGCGGCGCTATTTCCCGGATCTCTACCGGATGGAGACCGCCGCTCCCCGGCCGCCCGCCGCCGATCCCGCTGCCGAGACCGTCGTCGAGCCCCGAACTTGAACCGCCCGGAGGCTACGGACCGACGGCTTCGGCGTCGTAGAGACAAACGGCCCGCGGGTGGTTCCGCAGCAGCGAGGCCGGGCAATCGCCGGCGATCGGCCCGCGGAGTGCGCGGCGGAACACCTCGCGCTTGCCCGGGCCCGCCACCAGCAACAACACCTGCCGCGCGCCGAGGATGTCGCGCAGGCCGAGCGTGATGCCGCCCAGGCGCGCGCCGCGGGCCTCCGCGGCCATCGGATGGCGCAGCGTTTCCGGCGCCAGTTGCGCGACGTGCGGTCCCCGGGCCGGGTCCGATCCCGGTTCGTTGAAGCCGAGGTGCCCGGACAGTCCCAGCCCCAGCAGGCAGAGATCCATCGGTCCCCATTCGGCGAGCCGCGACGCGATGCGCGCGCACTCGGCCGCCGGATCGGGCGGGTCCGGGTCGAAGCCCAGGTAACGGTCGGATCCGACGCCCCATGGCTCCAGAACGCGCTCGCGCAAATACCGCTCGCAGGAGCCGGGAAAATCGCGCCCGCCGCCAATCCATTCGTCCAGTTTCACGATCCGCAGACGCGCGAACAAATCCGGCGTGCGGCCGCGCTCTTCGGCCAGCAGCGCATAGAGCCGCGCCGGAGTGCCGCCCGTCGGCAGGCCCAACAGCAGGTCGGGCTGCGCGCGGAGGGCTTCGAGCACGAGGCGGCACGCCGCCCGGCTCAAACTTTCATAGTCGGGGCAGGAAACGAGATTCATCGGCGTCGTATGCCACCTTTGATCCGCGATCAGTCTGCCGGCGTCCGGCGCGGACGGTTGGGGAGCGCCGGCGGGGGCAGCACTTGCGGCGGATTGAGGTCGCCGCCCGGATCCACCGGCTGGAGCTCGCCCGGCTCACCGGGTCGCATCAGCCGGGGCGCCGGCTGGAAATCGCCGTCGAGTTCGATCTCCAATTCGTTGGACTCGACCCGGCCGGACCAGACGACGAAATCCATCGGAGCGCCGGGCCGGACGTCGAGTTCGGGTTCTGCGGCCAGCCCGCGATAGGTATAGACCGCCCGAATTCGATAGCGGCCGGGCGCGCCCAGCAGGATTCCCCAGGCCGCAAATTTCGGCGGATTGCCCTCCAGCCGGAGCGTGAAGGTCTTCTTCTCGCCCGGCGCCAGTTCCGGATAGTTGGCCGGGCCGGGGAGGAACATGATGGCGGGCCGGGCCACCAGCGCCCGGTGAACGTCCGGGCCCTCGACTTGGAGCTGGAGGGTGTCCGCGACGATCCGTTCGACAGGCCAGAACACACGCTGCGGAACCCGGGCGACGTTCTCGAAGGTCAGCGTGATTTTCACGGTGTCGCCGGCCTTGGCCTTCGCGGGCTCGGCGGAGAGCGAGATGCGCAGGCCGTTCACGGCCGTCGGCTCGTCCGCGGCGCGGGCCGTCGCCAGGAACGCCGCCAACAAGCCCAGTATCCATCGTGTTTTCATGCCGGAGGTCCTTTCGGTCTGCGGTGTTGGGATTCGGCTCCGTCTCCGCGCGTCCGGAAGCGGCGGGTCCGCGTCCTCAGCCGCCGACCGCCGCCCACGTCTTTCTGACGTCCGCGCGGAATTCGCCGATCAGCGACTCCACGTATTCCAGCGGCGACGGCGCGCCCTCTGCCAGCAGCGGGGTCAGGTCCACCGCGTACGACGCGGCGGTCACCGAGTCCACGGAGTGCGATTCGAGAAACGAGGCGTCGGCGCGCCGCCGGCCCTCGGCGGCGAGGTCGTAGCGCTTGCCGCCGGCGATCTGCGAGTCGAAGACGCCCATCAGCGCCATCGCGAGGCTGGGCCGGGCGTCGAGCGGCAGGACGACCTTGCGCGCGTCGGGCATCCAGTCGAGATCGCGCCAGCCCTCGCAGCCGAGCACGCGCTCGGGCCGCTCCGCGGGCGGCAGCGCGCGCAGCGCGGCGATCGCGGCGATGCAGACGGCCACGTGCGTCGCGTGCTTGTCCGCCGGGTTATGGGTGTAAACGACGCGCGGGCGCGCGGCGCGCAGAAGGGCGACGAGGTCTTCCACCAGCGGTCCGCGCCCGGCGGGCGACTTGACCTGCGCGCTGGTGAAGGCCAGCTGCGCGATGGCGGCGTACCGTCCGAGCCGCGCGGCGGTGCGCTGCTCCTCGCGGCGCACGGCGACCATCTGTGCGTCGGTGTAGCTCGCGTACACGCCGGCGCGCGCGCTGCCGGCGCCATCGGTGCAGGTCACGCCGGTGAAGGCCGCGTCCGCGCGCCCGAAGCATTCGAGGATGCCGTGCGCCATGTTGATCTCGAGGTCGTCCGGATGCGCTCCGATGCCCAGGTGCGTCGTGCGCGCGAGCGCCTCCGCGACCGGACGCCCGTCCGGAACCAGTATCTCTGCCACCGGTTGATGAAATTTCACGATGAAAACCCTCCCGCGCCGCGCCGTGTGCGACGCCGCAGCGCATTCTGCCACGCTCGCCCGCCGCGGCAAGCGGATTGTGCCGCGCATCCACGCTGGTCAGAAAGGGGGTCAGAAAGGGTCAGGTCAGAAAGGGTCACGTCTCGACAATCTACAATTGCAATTGGGCGAGGCAGGCCTCGACGCATTCGCGCCGTCGACGGTCAGAAAGGGTC